>NZ_JBGCCL010000014.1:0-187473 GCF_041262505.1 Streptacidiphilus sp. MAP5-3 | reverse complement strand
CCGGCAACTCAACCAGCAACTCGACCAGGCCGTCGCCACCCAGGGCCCCGGCGACCTCGAAGCCCTCCTCACCGGCCACGACACCTGGACCGTCAGTCCAACGTCTGACAACGCCTGACAACACTTGACCGTGCCGCCGAGTTGATCTTGACGGTTTCTCCACGTGGTCTGCGGTTTCAATGTGCTGCAGGCCACGTGGAAACCCACGAATTGCGATCGAAGCGATAACGAGGTTGTTAGGGACGCGCTAAGATCCCATCTTCCGTTAAGGGATGTCCGATTTGTCTTATCGGGCCGGAGTATGCATGTGAGGTCAACTCCCGCCCGGATCGGAACCCATCATGGCCGGCACCATCAGCCCCTCTGGCGAGGTCGAACTCCCGGAGAGCCTCGGCTATCGAGCGAAGAAACGTTTGCTCGGTAAGCCCCTGGTCACGGAACAGCTCACTCACGAGAAGCTCTCCAACTCGGTCGCCCTCGGCGTCCTGGCTTCGGACTGCATCTCCTCCATGGCCTACGGCTCCGAGCAGATGCTGGTGATCCTGATCCCGGCGATCGGCATCGCCGCCTTCACCGCGCTGATCCCGCTGACCTTCGTCATCCTGGGTCTGCTGGTGCTGCTGACGTTCTCCTACCGGGAGGTCGTCAGCGTCTACACCCGGGCCGGTGGTTCCTACGTCGTGGCGCGCGAGAACTTCGGTCCGCGGGTGGCGCAAATCGCGGCCGTCGCGTTGCTGATCGACTACATCGTCACCGTGGCCGTCCAGGCGGCTGCCGGTACCGACGCGATCGTCTCGCTCGGGCAGTTCCTCTGGGGGAACGCGAGCTTCGTCAACTTTGTTTCCGTTCACAAGCTGTGGCTGACCATCGCGGTCGTGCTGCTGCTCTGTTGGGGCAACCTGCGCGGTATCCGCGAGGCCGGGCGTGCGTTCGCGCTGCCGGCGTACCTGTTCATGGTGGGCATGGGCCTGCTGGTCGTGGTCGGCCTGATCCGGGTCCTGTTCGGCGACCACACGCAGCTCAACACCCACCAGGCGGGCATGTACGCCCTGGGGACCGGCCACAGCGGCTTCTTCTACGGCGCGGGCCTGCTGGTCATGCTGCGTGCCTTCGCCAACGGCGGTTCCTCGCTGACCGGTCTGGAGGCCATCTCCAACGGCGTCAGCACGTTCCGCAACCCGCAGGGCGCCAACGCCCGCAAGACCATGATCGTGATGTCCGCCGTGCTGGGCACCGGCGTCCTCGGCGTCTCGCTGCTGGCGCATGTCACCCACGCCACGCCGTTCGTCAGCGGTACGCCGACCGTCGTCTCGCAGGAGGCCAGCTGGGCCTTCGGCAACAGCTGGTACGGCTACGCCGCGCTGGTCTTCGTCCAGCTGGTCACCGCGCTGGTCCTCTACACCGGCGCCAACACCTCCTTCAACGGCTTCCCGTTCCTGGCCAGCTTCGTCGCCGAGGACTCGTTCCTGCCGCGCCAGCTGACCCGGCGCGGACACCGGCTGGCGTTCTCCAGCGGCATCATCGTGCTGACCGCCGTCTCGCTGGTGCTGCTGATCGCCACCGGCGGCGACCTGACCCACCTGGTCAGCCTCTACGCGATCGGTGTCTTCACCGGCTTCACCATGGCCGGCGCGGGCATGGTGAAGCACCACTGGGACCGCAGAGAGCCCAAGCGCGTGCTCAAGATCGCCATCAACGGCGCGGCGGCCATTGCCTCGTTCCTGGTGGTCGGCATCTTCGCGGTCACCAAGTTCACCGAGGGCGCCTGGGTCGTCGTGGTGATCTTCCCGATCGGTGTCTGGTCGCTGATCAAGGTCAACAAGCGGTACCGCGAGGAGGCGGAGGCGCTGGCCACCGCCCCGGTCGACACCACCACCCCGCTGGCCCGCCGCCAGGTGATGTACATCCTGGTCGATCGCGTCGACCTGGCCGTGCTCAAGGCGATCCGCTACGCCCGCTCGTTGCGGCCGTCCGAGATACGCGCGGTCCACTTCATGATCGACGACCGCGAGGCCGAGCGACTGAAGACCCAGTGGGCCAACGCCGAGGTCGGCGACCTGCCGCTGGAGATCGTCGAGTGCCCGGACCGCCGGATCACCCGCTCCCTGGTGGAGCTGATCGCGCGCACCTCCAAGCGTGAGAAGAGCCAGATCACGCTGCTGATCCCGGAGCGCAACTACTCGCCGGTCCTGGGCCGGCTGCTGCACCGCCGCACCGCCGACCAGGTCGCCCGCGCGGTCGGCAAGCTCCCCAACGTGGTGGCGACCATCGTCCCGTTCGACGTGGTCAGCGCCCACGACGAGCTGGAGGACGCCGCGGCCTCGGGCGTGAAGCTGGAGACGCTCGAGCACATGGACCCGATGGACCATCTGGACGCTTCGTCCAACTGACGCCCAGTTTTGGGACCCCTGCCCGATTTCCGGGCAGGGGTCCCGTCGTTTACCGTCCTGTCCGGGGTGTGTAGGGGACGACGGACGGGTTGGGGTGTTACGAGTGAGGCGTATGCAGGAGTCAGGGCGCATGCGGGAGCCAGGGCGAGAGCGGGAATCAGGGCGACAGCCGGAATCAGGGCAGCGAGAACGGACGGGTCTGCTGCTGGGCATGGTCGCGTACACGTTGTGGGGGTTCTTCCCGCTCTACTGGCCGCTGCTGGAACCGGCGGGCGCGGGGGAGATCCTGGCCAACCGGATGGTCTGGTCGCTGGCGGTGGCGCTGGTGCTGCTCGCGGTGCGGCGTAAATGGGCCTGGATCCGGCCGCTGCTCCGGCAGCCGAAGCGGCTCGCGCTGATCGGCCTGGCAGCCGCGTTCGTCAGCGTCAACTGGGGGATGTACATCTGGGGCGTCAACACCGGCCACGTCGTGGAGACCTCGCTCGGCTACTTCATCAACCCGCTTGTCACCATTGCCTTCGGCGTTCTCATCATGAGGGAGCGCCTGCGCGCGTCGCAGTGGGTCGCGGTCGCGATCGGTGCGGTGGCCGTGATCGTGCTGACCGTCGGCTACGGGCAACTGCCGTGGATCGCGCTGACGCTGGCGTTCTCCTTCGCGGTCTACGGACTGATCAAGAAGCAGGTCGGGCTGGGCGGCCTGGAGAGTTTCGCCGTCGAGACCGCGTTCCTCTTCCTGCCCGCGCTCGGCTACCTGCTCTTCCTGGGCAGCGAGGGCCGCTCCACCTTCACCACCCACGGGCCCGGCCACGCGGTGCTGCTGGCGCTGTGCGGGGTGGTGACGGCCGTGCCGCTGGTCGCCTTCGGCGCGGCGGCGGTCCGGGTGCCGCTGACCACGATCGGGCTGCTCCAGTACCTGGCGCCGGTCTTCCAATTTCTGCTGGGCATCGCCGTCTTCCACGAGCAGATGCCGATGACCCGGTGGGTCGGCTTCGGGCTGGTGTGGGCGGCCTTGGTGCTGCTGACCGTGGACGGCCTGCGTCAGGCCCGACGGAGCAGCAGGGCGGCGGCAGTTCTGGCGGCGCGGACGCCGGAGCGGCTGCTGGTCGCGGAGGAACAGCAGCCGCTCTCCTGACGGACGGTTACGACAGTCGGAACTACTGCGGCTCGGACGTCACTGCAGCTGGAACGTCGCCTGGACCGGGTAGTGGTCGCTCGGCGCGTTGGTGTCCAGTTGGCCCTGGGTCCAACCCGCCTGCGGGTCGAAGTCGGTGGCGACCGACGGCAGCGAGACCGGGGTCGGGCGGCCCGGTGCGTCGAGGTAGCCGATGTAGTCCAGGCTGTCCTGGTAGTCGACCGGAAACGACTCCACGCCGGCCATGTACTGGCACCAGGCGGAGACCGTGCAGTCCATCGTCCACAGCTGCGACGGGTCGGTGGCCGGGGTGCCCAGGACGCCGCCGACGGCGTTCTCCGCGTTGGCGTAGTCGCCGCGCGAAGCACCGTGGGAGTACTCGACGTTGAGGTCGCCACCGATCAGCACCGGGGCGGAGGTGCCGACGATGCCGTTGACCCAGCTCTGGATCTCGCCCAGCTGCGCGAGCCGGGTGGCCTGGGTGGTGTCGGTGGAGGTGCCCGACTGGTCGGCCTGGAGGTGGGTGCCGACGACCCAGGTCTCGGTGCCGTTCTTGTCGATCTCCGCCAGCGCCGCGCCCTTGTTGGCGTTGTAGTCCCAGGTGCCGGACGTCGAGTTGCTGAAGACGTGCGCGTACTGGGCGTCGATCGGGTACTTGGAGAAGATCATCGTGCCGCCGTTGATGACGAACGGCGAGTTGGAGCAGTTGCCGCTGACGCCGTTCCAGCCGGAGCCGGAGCAGTCCGCGCCCACCACCGGTGTGTGGTACGGGTAGAGGTCCGCCAGGTCGTTCTCCAGCGTGGTGGTCGAGCTGTCGTTGAAGAGCTCGTCCAGCACCACCACGTCGGCGTCGTGCTTGCGGACGATCGACGCGATGGTCGGGGTACGGCCGGCGGCGTTCTCGTTCTCCGTGCTGTCGACGACCGAGGTGGCCAGGTCGACGTTCCAGGCGAAGACGGAGAGGGTCGAGCCGGTGCTGCTGCTGGTGCTGCTGGTGGTGCCGGACGCTGTTGCCGCGGTGGCGGCGTGGGCGGTGCCGGTCATTCCGCCACTGAACACTCCTAGGACGACAGCCGTGGTGGTGGCGAGAGCGGCGGCGAACAGGTGGCGCGTGCGCACGTGGTCTCCTCGGTGGAGGCGGGCCTGGGCATGACAGGCCTGCACGCTACGCAGCGCGGGGGAATCTACGGCGAACGGCTTATGAGCAGTGGTGAGCCGCCGACCGACGAGTCGGTCGACGGCTCACTTGTCTGAACTAGTGGGCGAGTTCAGGCAGCTTCAGCTTCAGCTGCTTGAGGCGGGCTTGATTGCCGTCCGCCCTACTGCCCGGCCAGGTTCTCCAGGTAGGACGGGGTGACCGCGCCCGCGTACACCGTGCCGTTGGGGGTGACCAGGACGTTCACCACCTTGGTGGAGAAGAGGGTGCCGCCGTTCACCGGCTTGCCGACCTCCTTGAGGGCGCCGAGCGCGCTGAGCGCACCCTGGCCGCTCTTGCCGTTCTTGTTCGCGGCCTGCTGCGGGTTGATCTTCCAGACCGTCTGCCAGCCGGAGCCGAGGACCGTCTCGCCGTTGGCGCCCGGCTTCTGGTTGTGCTGGGCCGGAGCGGTCGGCATGCCGTGTCCGGGCTTGGTGTGCTGCTTGCCGGCCTCACCGTTCTTGGCGGTCTGCGCGTTCTTGGTGGTGACCTTGGCGCCCGCCGGGGTGCTGAACTGGAAGGTCGAGGCGGCCGGGGCGGCGTAGGAGATGGAGGCGAAGCGGATGTCCGCGATCGCGTCGCTGCCGTCCGCGGGCAGCACCTTGACCTCGAGCGGCAGGTACGTCTTGGCGTCCACCGAGATGTCGACCAGGCCGATGGTGGAGCCCGTTCCCTTGGGCGTGATCTGCAGCGTGTAGACCTGGTGGCCCGCCACCTCGGAGGAGCCACTGACGGTCACGTTGCTGTAGGGCGTGATCTGGCCCAGCAGCTTCGCCGCGTCCTGCGGCGTGGCGGCCTGCGGGGTCGCCGAAGGGCTCTGCTCGCCCTGGCCGACGCCGGTCCAGTGGGTGACCTGGTTGCCCTGGCTGTCGTACGCCCAGGCGTCCGAGCCGTTGTGGACCACCTCGACCGTGCGGCCGGAGTTGGTGGCGGTGAAGCTCTGCTTGGCGCTGCCGTCCTTGGCGACCTGTGCCGTGCTCGTGCCGGAGAGCAGCGCCAGCAGCTCCTGCTGCGCCATCTTCGACTGCCCGGACTGCGCGGACTGCTGCGCCGAGGGGGCGCCCGCCGCACCCGCGGCCGACGCCGCCGCCGAGGGCAGGGCGTTCAGCAGCTGCGAGGGCACGCCGAGGTCGACGCTGGACTCGACCGTGCCGGAGAAGGTCTGGACGTTGCTGTTCATCGCGTGGACCAGCAGCTGCTGGGCGGTTATGGGTGGCAGCGTGGGCCCGGCCGCCAGCGCTGTTCCCGCGGCCACGGAGCCCGCGACGGCCGCGACCGCGGCCGACACCATCAGGACCCGCTTGCG
This sequence comes from Streptacidiphilus sp. MAP5-3, assembly GCF_041262505.1. Lineage (NCBI taxonomy): Bacteria > Bacillati > Actinomycetota > Actinomycetes > Kitasatosporales > Streptomycetaceae > Streptacidiphilus > Streptacidiphilus sp. MAP5-3. Next base: position 181,450 of record NZ_JBGCCL010000014.1, on the reverse strand, counting down.
GCTCCACGCCGCGGTGCTGTTCGACATCCCTCGTCCTTCCGTCCCGTTCGTCGCCGTACCAGTCTCTTCGACATTGCCGGTATTGACGTTGCCGGTGTTGACGTTGCCGGTATTGCTGACCCCGTTCTTATGCACGGTGCTATTGAACGCCTTCGGGCAGCCCCGCTGCATCGGCCCGTGGGCGCAATCACGTTTCCACCCGTCGTCGTACGCGACCCTGAGGCGGTCTCAGGGTTCCGTCTGATGGTTCCCTCTTGAGGTGCACTGCGGGAACCTTCAGACCCCGACACGTCCGACGCGTAAGGTTCAGGGCATGAAGGATCAGCGGACCAGCACCGTGACCGGCACCGTGACCAGCACCGCCATGCGTCGTGCGCTGCACCGGGCCCGTCAGGGCGTCGCCCTGGACACCGCCGAGGCCGCGGTGCTGCTGCACGCCCGGGGCGAGGACCTGCGCGAGCTGTGCGCGGTCGCGGCACGCCTGCGGGACGCGGGTCTCGAAGCCGTCGGGCGGCCCGGCGTGATCACCTACTCGAAGAAGGTCTTCATCCCGCTCACCCGGCTCTGCCGGGACCGCTGCCACTACTGCACCTTCGTCACCGTCCCCGGCAAGCTGCGCCGCGAGGGGCACGGCCTCTACCTCTCGCCGGACGAGGTGCTGGCGATCGCCCGTCAGGGAGCCGCGCTGGGCTGCAAGGAGGCGCTGTTCACCCTCGGCGACCGTCCCGAGGACCGTTGGCCCGAGGCCCGCGAGTGGCTGGACGCGCACGGTTACGACGACACCCTCGCCTACGTCCGGGCCATGTCGATCCGGGTGCTGGAGGAGACCGGCCTGCTGCCGCACCTCAACCCCGGCGTGCTGAGCTGGACCGACTTCCAGCGGCTCAAGCCGGTCGCGCCGTCGATGGGCATGATGCTGGAGACCACCGCCACCCGGCTCTGGTCCGAGCCCGGCGGTCCCCACCACGGTTCCCCGGACAAGGAACCCGCCGTCCGGCTGCGGGTGTTGGAGGACGCGGGCCGCTCGGCGGTGCCGTTCACCAGCGGCATCCTGATCGGCATCGGTGAGACCGCGGCCGAGCGCGCCGATTCGCTGTTCGCGCTGCGCCGGGTGGCCCGGCAGTACCACGGGCTGCAGGAAGTGATCGTGCAGAACTTCCGCGCCAAGCCGGACACGGCGATGCGCGCCATGCCCGACGCCGAGTTGGAGGAGCTGGCCGCGACCGTCGCCGTGGCCCGGCTCGTCCTCGGCCCCTCCGCCCGGATCCAGGCCCCGCCGAACCTCGTCGACGAGGAGTACGCGCTGATCATCGGCGCGGGCATCGACGACTGGGGCGGCGTCTCGCCGCTCACTCCCGACCACGTCAACCCCGAGCGCCCGTGGCCGCAGATCGAGGCGCTGGCCGAGCGCACCGCCGCCTCCGGCTTCACGTTGCGCGAGCGGCTCACGGTCTATCCGGAGTACGTGCGACCGGCACTGCGGGACGGACACGACGAGGCGTGGCTCGACCCACGGGTCCTGCCGCACGTCCGCGCCCTCGCGGACCCGGAGACCGGGCTGGCCCGGGAGGACGCTCTCCCCGTGGGACTGCCGTGGCAGGAGCCCGAGGAGGTCTTCGTCGCCTCCGGCCGCACCGAACTGCACCGCGAGATCGACGCGGACGGACCGGGCGGGGGACGCACGGGCGACCGCCGCTCGGACTTCGACGAGGTCTACGGCGACTGGGAGGCGCTGCGCGAGGTCGCCGCCGCGTCCGGTGCCCCGGAAAGGATCGATTCGGATGTGCGCGAGGCGCTGGCTGTCGCCGCCGCCGACCCGCGCAACCTGACGGACGGTCAGGCTTTGGCGCTCCTCCACGCCGACGGCCCGGCCCTGGACGCCCTCTGCTCCGTCGCGGACGCCGTCCGCCGCGACACGGTCGGCGACACCGTCACCTACTGCGTCACCCGGAACATCAACTTCACGAACGTCTGTTACACCGGCTGCCGCTTCTGCGCCTTTGCGCAGCGCCGTACCGACGCCGACGCCTACACCCTCTCCCTGGACCAGGTCGCCGACCGCGCCGAGCAGGCCTGGGACGTCGGCGCGACCGAGGTCTGCATGCAGGGCGGGATCCACCCGGACCTGCCCGGGACGGCGTACTTCGACATCGCCCGGACGGTGAAGCAGCGCGTGCCCGGCATGCACGTGCACGCCTTCTCGCCGATGGAGGTGGTCAACGGCGCGACGCGGACCGGACTGTCCATCAGGGACTGGCTCCAGCAGGCCAAGGAGGCCGGGCTGGACACCATCCCCGGCACGGCCGCGGAGATCCTCGACGACGAGGTGCGCTGGGTGCTGACCAAGGGCAAGCTGCCCGCCGCGACCTGGGTCGAGGTCGTATCCACCGCACACGAGCTGGATATCCGCTCCTCGTCCACGATGATGTACGGGCACGTCGACCAGCCCCGGCACTGGCTCGGTCATCTGCGACTGCTCGCCGACATGCAGGACCGCGCGCTCGAACGCGGCAAGGGCGGCTTCACCGAGTTCGTGACGCTGCCGTTCGTGCACACCAACGCGCCGGTCTATCTGGCCGGAATCTCCCGGCCGGGCCCGACCATGCGCGACAACCGTGCGGTGACGGCGATGGCCCGGCTGCTGCTGCACGGGCGGATCCCCAACATCCAGACCAGCTGGGTCAAGCTCGGCACCGAGGGCGCGGCGGAGATGCTCCGCAGCGGCGCCAACGACCTGGGCGGCACGCTGATGGAGGAGACCATCTCCCGGATGGCCGGCTCGTCCTACGGCAGCTACAAGTCCGTTCACGACCTGGAGGCGGTCGCCGCGGCTGCCGGGCGCCCGGCCGCACAGCGCACCACCCTCTACGGCGAGGTCTCGGCGGAACGCCGGGCGGCGGCCCTGGCCTCCGACGGCCACCTGCCGGAGCTGCTGCCGGTCCTGGAGTAACAAGAGCTGGGCAGGACTTATTCGTAGCGGTTGGCCAGCATGTCGCGCTGGTCCGCAAGGACCTGCTCCAGCGTCAGGTCGGGCAGGTCGAGCTGGGAGAGGGTGACCTGGGCCGAGCTGGGCTGGGCGTCGGCGGGGAGCCAGTTCTCCGGCTTCCAGGCGTTGCCGCGCATCAGCGACTTCGGACAGTGCGGGTAGACCTCCTCGATCGCCACCACCAGTGCGCTTTCCGGCGGCTTGCCGACGGCGGTCAGCTGGGCGAGCAGCTCGGCCCGGGTCGAGACGCAGGCGCGCCCGTTGATCCGCAGGGTCGTGTCGCGGCCGGGGATGACGAAGAGCAGCCCGACCCGGCCGGTCTCGATGACGTTCTGCAGGGTGTCCAGCCGCTTGTTCCCGGTCGCGTCCGGGATGACCAGCGTGACGTCGTCCAGCACCGAGACGAAGCCGGCCGGACCGCCGCGCGGGCTGACGTCGGGGTGGCCGGCGGGGTCGGCGCTGCCGAGGAAGACGAGCGAGGCGCAGCCGACCAGCGTCCGGGTCTCCTCGGTGAGCCGGTCCCGCACCTTGCGGTACGCGTTCTCGCCCGGAGCGGGGTAGTGGCTGCGCAACTCCTCGACGCTGGTCAGGGCGTCCGCCTGGAGCGCGTCGAACAGGGGTCTGGACCCGAGCGGTGTCGTCATACGTCCGACGATATTGGCGCGGTCAAGATCCCCGGCACTTGCCCCGCGTCCGGGGCCGCCCGCCTCAGCGCATCAGTTCTCCCGCGTTGACGAGCAGCGACTGGCCGGTGATCGCGCGGGCGCGGTCGGAGGCGAGGAAGATCGCGGCCTCGGCAACGTCGCCGTCGGTGGCCAGCTCGGGCAGGACCATCCGCTCGGCCAGGCGTCCGCGCACCTCCTCCTCGGGGACGTTTTCGGAGGCCGATGTCCAGGTCACGTAGGACTCCACCTGCGGACCCCACATCCAGCCGGGCAGAACGGTGTTGACCCGGATCCGGTCGGGTCCCAGCTCGCGTGCCATCGAGTACATCGCGCTGGTCAGCGCGCCCTTGGACGCCGCGTACGCGGCCTGCCGCACCTGGCTGGGCGCGGCCACCGCGGACTGGGTGCCGATGATGACGACGGCGCCGCCGCGTTCGCGCAGCCCGGGGAGGCAGGAGCGCGTCAGCTGCAGGGTGCCGATCAGGTTGACGTCCAGCACGCGGCGCCACTCGTCGAAGTCGGCGTCCGCGATGCCGCCGAAGTGCTGGTCCATGGCGGCGACATGGACGACCGCGTCGATCCGGCCGAAGCGCTCCACCGCGAGGGCGGCGAGCGCGTCGCAGCGGTCGGGGTCGGCGATGTCGGTGCGCCGCCAGGCCGCCCGGCCGGGGTGGTCGGCCTCGATCTGCTCGGCCGCCTTGACCAGGTTCGCCTCGGTGCGGGCGCCGAGCACCACGTTGGCGCCGTCCCGGGCCGCGGCGAGCGCGACCCGCTGACCGAGCCCCGGGCCGACCCCGGAGACCACGACGGTGCGTCCTTCGAGCAGCATGGGTCCGTCCTCCCGCAGTGAACTGACGATGCGTCAGAGTAGAGCTGCGGCGTCGGGAAGGCCAGAGTCGTGCGGTCCGCTCACCCCTCGGCCAGGGCCCAGAAGCGCTCGGAGAGTTCACCTTCGCCGTCGGACGACTGCTGCGCCGGTTCGGCTGCGACGCCGCCGGTGCCGGTGCCGGTGCCGGTGCTGTTGCCGTTGCCGTTGCCGATGATGTTGCTGCTCGCGCTTGTGCTGCTGCTGCCCCACAGTGCGCTGGACGTCGCCCGCTCGCCGGCCAGCGACTTGAGCGCGCGGGTGATCGACTCCTCCGGGAGGGTCGGCACCAGCTCCCGGACCGGCTCCACCTGGGACAGCCAGCGGCCGTCGACCGCGCGGCGCAACGACTCGTCCAGGCGCTCCTCCCGGCCGCAGGCGCGAACCAGGGCGCGGGGCGTGAGCTGCAGCACCCGGGCCAGGTCGAGAGTCTCCGTGCGGTCACCGTCCCAGTGCGCCTCCATGGCGGTGTAGTCGCGCAGGGAGAGGCGGAGGCGGCGGGCGACCTCCTCCAGCGGCAGGTCCAGGGCGAGCCGGTGGTCGCGCAGGGTGGCCGCCCGGCCGCCCATCAGCTGGCCCGGCAGGCACCACAGCACCCGGGCCAGGGCGACGAGTTCGCGCTCGGTGGGATGGGTGGCCCCGGTCTCCCAGGCGATGACCAGGGCCGGTGGCACCCGCATGGCATAGGAGTCGGCCAGGGCGCGGGCCACCATGGCGGGGCTCAGGCCCAGGGCGCTGCGCACCGTTCGGGCTGCGGCGGGGTCGAAGGGGACGGGGGAGGCAGGCGCGTGGCCTGCGCGTCTCGACATGTCCGGAGGCTAATCGGGACAAACATGGACCGGACAGCCCAGAAACGTCCAGCGCATCCGATGCTTCGGGTGTTCACACCTGGAGGATCCACCAGTCGTCGCTCAGGCTGGGCTGCCGCGTCCGGGCTCTGGGAAGTTGCCGGTATCTGACTTACCGTCAGCTCATGACGGACGATCTGGAGCAGTACACGCAGCTGGCCGCGAGCGGGCCCTACGGCGTCGCCATCGGCAGTGCCCTGATCACCATGGTCGAGCCCTTGCCGGGCCACGAGTACGGCTACAACCGTTGGTATGAGGACGACCACTTCTACGCCGGGGCGATGGCCATGCCCTGGATGTTCGCGGGACGACGCTGGGTCGCCACCCGCGAGCTGCAACTGCTGCGCTATCCGGAGAAGTCGGTCGTCGCCGAGCCTGTCACCGCAGGCTGCTACCTCTCGGTCTACTGGGTCACCGGCGGGCGGCACGACGCCCATATGCGGTGGACGGTGCAGATCAACAAGCGGCTCAACCGGGACGGTCGGGTCTACCGCGACCGCACCCACGTCTTCACCGCGTTCCAGCAGCACGTCAGCACCTACTACCGCGACGGCGCGGCCGGGCCGCGCGATGTTCACGCGTTGGACTTCCCGTACCAGGGCCTGGTGTTGCAGGTGATCGACACCGAGAACGCCGAACAGCGGCGTCAGTTGACCGACTGGCTGATGGACCGGCATCTCCCGGCCCGGCTGCGCAACGGCTCGCCGACCGCGATGTGCACGCTCTTCGAGCCGCTGCCGCTGCCGGTGGACCGGATGTCGTACGTGAAGCCGGTGGACGGGACCGACACCCGCCTCACCCTGATCTGGTTCCTCCAACAGGACCCGCGCACCTGCTGGGACGCGTTCACCGGCCTGGACGGGGAGGTGGCCGGTGCGGTTCCCGGTGCGCGGGTGGAGCTGGTGGCGCCGTTCATCCCGACCCTGCCGGGTACGGACACCTATGTGGACGAGTTGCGGTAGTGAACGGTTCCCGGACGGACGGGAGTTGGCCGAATATGGGCCGACCCCGGGAAGGGCTGGTCCGGGCATGACAGGCATGAGGGCGCCGGACGGGGAAGGTCCGTTCCGGCGCCCTGGCTGGGCCGGTGGAGTCGGGACTGGTCGAGCCTGGCTGGTCGGGGCAGATCAGATAAGGGCAGCTCAGATAAGGGCGGGTCAGGTCAGGTCGAGGGAACCGGTGGCGACCTCGGCCAGGAAGGCCGTCCAGGCTTCGCGACTGAACTCCAGCGACGGGCCGCTCAGATCCTTGGAGTCGCGGACGTGGACGGCCGCGGCGGGTCGAGCGACCTCGACGCAGGCATTCGCGCCCGAGTAGCTGGACTTGCGCCAGTCGAGGGCGCCTCGTCCGGTGTCCTCGCGGTGGTCCTCAGTGATCATTTCCATCTCCGTTCCGGAAGAGGTGACCGACACGCAATCGGCGACTCCCGCAGGCAGCGGATCCGACAAGCGGGTGATCGTGATTGCTGGTGTCAGTTTGCCCACCGGGCAAGCGATCTGGAAACCGTCACTTGTTTCTGTTCACCCGTTGGATAGCTTTTGGAGAAGGCTCACACTGAGAGCTATGCCCTTGGTGTATGCTCGCGCCCCCAGCGCCCGAGCACGCCAGTTTTGCGGACTATGTGTCACTGGGCAAGGTGTTTCGCCACTTTGTCCACAAGTTCCCGGGTCTGTTCCGGCCCGAGGGCCTGCGCCTGGAGATGCTGGTAGAGGCTGGCGTACGCCCGTACATCCGTTTCCTTCTCCAGGTACAGGTCGCTCGTCACGCCTTCCAGATAGACGACGGTGGCGTCCGATGCATCCCGGTACTCCAGGATCGAGAAGTTGGCGGTCATTCCCGGGTGCGCACCGATGCCGAACGGCAGCACCTGGACGGTGACGTGCGGCAGCGTGCTGGCCTCGATCAGGTGCTCCAGCTGCGCCCGCATCGTCTCCGGGCTGCCGACCACCCGGTGCAGGGCGGCCTCGTCGATGACGGCCCAGAGGCGGAGCGGTTCGTCGCTGTTGCGCAACAGCTCCTGACGGACCATCCGGACATCCGTCCGCTTGTCGATCTGTGCGGGCTGCGCCTCCGGCTGGATACCCGAGACCACGGCGTGCGCATAGTCGCGGGTCTGCAACAGGCCCGGGATGAAGAGCGACTCGTAGGTCCGGATGCCCACCGCCTCGGCCTCCAGGCCGATGTAGACGCTGTACGGGACATCGCCGAACGCGTGCCACCAGCCGCGCTGGCGCGACTCCTTGGCCATGGTCATCAGGCCGTCGACCATCGACTGGTCGTTGACCCCGTAGACCTCGCAGAGGTCGCGGACGTCACGCTGACTGATGCTGCGTCGGCCGTTCTCGAGGCGGCTGATCTTCGACTGTGAGACCAGCAGTTGCTGTGCGACCTCCTCCGCTGTGAGGCCCCGTTGCTCGCGGAGCCGTCGCAGCTCGGCGCCGAGACGGCGGCGGCGGACGGTGGGATTGACGCTGCTGGCGGTGGACACTGTCTCTCCTGGGCATCGGTGGTCAGGCACGCCCCTGTGTCAGCAGAATGCCACCTCGACACGCCCTCATGTGGTCCAATCGCCGGGGATGTTGACGAATCCGCTCAAAGACGGAACGATTCTGCGCCCTCGTGCGTCGTTGTGAGCGTGGGCCGTTCTTACCTGACAGCACGCTCCTCGGTGACAGCGCGCGCGTCGGGCATGCGGGAGAGCGGCGGCGAAGGGTGGTTCGCCGCCGCTCCGGTTCGCGTGGACTCGGCGCGCGTAGGTCTACCGCACGCCGGCGCGCACCATGCCGGTGGACACCGACGGTCTGGCGGCGGCTGGGCGTGCCGGGGTCGGCCGGGTGTTGTTCGCCCGGACCTGGGGCGTCGGCAGACCGTTCTGCACGTCCATGACCGCATGCGCGACCATGCCGCCGAGGGGGTCGTAACGAATCAGGTCGCGCAGGCGTGACCGGCACGAGCGACCTTCGTTACCTGGATAGAGATGCTTGCCGAGGCCGACCGCGTGGGCCAGTGCGGCGAGCGCGGCGGTGCGCGGGTCCGGAGGGACCCCCGTGCGGATCGCCGTGTCGAGCCGTTCCTTGATGGCGCTGTTCGTGCACTCGTCCGACGCCTGGTATCGGGTCGTCGGTAGCACCCCGCACACCTGGCCCGGCACGGCCTTGACCATCGCGCACCGCTCCAGGTGCGCGAGATAGGTCTGGCGCAGGCCCAAGCGCGGGCCGCCGATCCACTGCACGGCGCGCACTGCACTGCCACGTCTGCGCAGCAGTTCGAGCGCGTGATCGAGGGTCGGGTCGCCGGTCGGCCGTGGATTGACCACGGTGATCCGGTCCCCGTCCGGGACTATTCGTCCGGCCATGGCCAGCTCGACGAGCTGCGCTCCGGCCAGTCCGAGATCGAGCGTCTGGGGCTGCGCTGTGGTACCCGTGGCCGGGTCCAGAGCGAGCAACAGCAGCTCCTCGGGAATTGTTCTGCGGCTCTTGCCCATCCAAGCCTCCCCGCGTGGATGCACAACAGAGTGACGCCTCTCACACCCTGCTGTCGAGAGGGCCTAGAGAGTGACACGACTCCGTGATCTTTCGGAACCGCCGCACCGCGCGTCCGCGTCTGGCCGAGGGGTGGGGAATCGCCGGACTGCGGCCCGGTGAGCAGGAATGGCCCCGCGCGTGCAGGAGACTGGTCCCTGCACGCTTTGTCGACGTCGGTGAGCAGGGCCGACGCGGCAGTCACAGGCAGGTTTGCAGGGACGGTCCTGCACGGGTGCGTGCAGGGACAGAGGAGGCTGGGTTACGTGGGTGAGTCCCCCGACAGGTCGCAGCGGACCGCGGGCGCGGAGCGGGAGCCGGAACGCGCGGGAACCGATCCCGCCGTCCCCGCTCCGGACGTGGAACCCGCGACCGAGGCGGAGCCTGAGGCAGCAGCGGAGGCGGAGGAGAGCGGGCAGCCGGAGGAGCACGGGGAGGATGCGCCCGAATCCTCGGTCGACGTACCGACCCGTGTGCTGCGCGCCCTCGACTCGGAGCCGGAGGTTGCCAAGGAGCCCGAGGCTGAGTCCGAATCCGTGGAGGAGTCGAACAAGCCCGAAGCGGAGAGCGAGGACGAGCCGGAGGCTGAAGCACCGGAGGCGGAGGAAGCTCCCGAGGCTGAGGCTGAGCCCGACGCCGGCGCCGGCGCCAAGGACGAGCCTGCGGACGAGGCTGAGGCAGCCGAGGACGCGGAGGACGCCGAGGAAGAAGAGCCGGAGGCGGAGGCCGAAGGCGAGGCGCAGCCCGAAGCCGCCGAGGAGCCCGCCGCCGAGGACACCGACGAGTCCGCCGGTGACAAGCCCGCCGACGACGGCCCCACCGGTGACGAGGACGAGACGCGGGCCATGCCCGTCTTCCCGCCGCCGCTCCCGCCGACGCCGCGCGGCGGCGCGGGCGGGCCCGGCGGCACGGGCGGACCGTCGCCCGAGCCCGTTCCGGCCGGGGCCGGGGCCATGGGGACCGCCACCGCTGTGATGCCCTCGCCGGAGACCACCGCCGAGGCGATGGACATCCTGGCCACGCTGAGCCGTCGGCCGATGACCCCGGCCCGGATCGCGCTGCGGCGGATCCGGCTCTGGGGCACGTTGCTGCTGGTCCTCGTGATCGTGCTCGGCGCGGTGCAGTTGCTGCGTCCGATCCCGACGCCGACGCTCCAGTTCACCGGCGAGCAGAGCTACACCTTCTCCGGCGGCACGCCGAACCTCACCTGGCCGACGGCCGGTCAGGCCGCCGTGGCCGTACCGGGGCTGGGCGTGCTCGGGCACAGCGGGAGCGACAACCAGGTGCCGCTGGCCAGCGTCACCAAGGTGATGACCGCGTACATCGTGCTGCACGACCACCCGCTCAAGGTCGGCGACCAGGGGCCGATGGTGCCGGTGGACGCGGCAGCGGTGAACGACTACAACACCGGTAAGCCGCAGGGTGAGTCGGTGATGAAGGTCTCGGTCGGCGAGCCGCTGACCGAGTACCAGGCGCTCCAGCTGCTGCTGATCCCCTCCGCCAACAACGTCGCCCGGCTGCTGGGCCGTTGGGACGCGGGCAGTGACGCCGCCTTCGTGCAGAAGATGCAGAGCACCGCGGCCGGTCTGGGCATGACCAAGAGCGTCTACACCGACCCCAGCGGTCTCGACGCGACCACCAAGAGCACGGCCAACGACCAGCTCAAGCTGATCGAGGCGGCCATGCAGATGCCGGTCTTCAAGGAGATCGTCAGCACCCCGTCGTTCAACGCGGCGGAGAACGGCATCACGCCGAACACCAACACGCTGGTCGGCAGCAACGGCGTCATCGGCATCAAGACCGGCACCAGCACGGCGGCCCTCGGCAACCTGGTGTGGGCGGCGGAGCAGAACGTCGGCGGTGCGCAGCAGCTGATCCTGGGCGCGGTGCTGAGCCAGCCCGCGATCGGGCCGGGGCCGGGGCAGGGCATCCTCGCCCAGGTGCTGCAGAAGAGCCAGCAGCTGATCATCAGCGCCGAGAGCGCGCTGCAGTCGCACGTCGTGATCAAGAAGGGCGACGTCGTCGGGTACGTCGACGACGGTCTCGGCGGACACACCCCGGTCGTGGCCACCGCGGACGTCAGCGTCATCGGCTGGAGCGGCCTGTCGGTGAGCACGTCGCTGCAGCCGCTCGCCGGACAGTCCGTCCCGCACAGCGCAGCCGCCGGGACGGCCGTCGGCAACCTGGTCGTGGGCAGTGGTGCCGGAGCGCAGACGATCCCGGTCGCGCTGCAGTCGGCGCTCAGCACTCCGGGCACCGGCGCGAAGCTGACCCGACTGGGCTGACGCACTGTCAGATCGCTCTCTCAGATTCCCCGCTTGAAACGGGCCCGTCCGTCGGACGGGCCCGTTGTCATGCCCGGGGGTGCAATCTTGACGACATTTCGGACATCTACGCAGGGTTGGAGTGCGAACCAATGACGGTCGATGTGACGGACCTCTCAACGGCCTTTGATCGGCTTGAGGTTTGAACTTCGATCTGCCTACGGTCGGCGTCGTTCGCACTTAAGCGGAACTGACATCACCGGAACGCCGAGTCCTGCCGTCGGGGTTGTCAGCTGTCACCCGACGCACACCACGGCAGGAGCGGGGGACCCAGGTAAGTCGCCGGGAGCGTGTCGCTCCCGGCTCGGGGTGAAGCCGTGCTCTGCACGGCCGGGCGACTCCGGCCCGAACCCGACAGCTCACCTCGCAGGCGTGGGAGAGGACCCACACCATGACTGGTCGCCACCGCGCGCCCAAGATCGCCCGCCGTGCCTCCAAGCGCCTGCTCGCCACCGTCGGGCTGACCGGCGCAGGCCTCGCCCTTCCGCTGGTCACCGCGACCGGCGCCCACGCCGCCACCGTCTCCACCTGGGACTCCGTCGCCCAGTGCGAGAGCAGCGGTGACTGGTCGATCAACACCGGCAACGGCTACTACGGTGGCCTCCAGTTCTCGCAGTCCACCTGGGACGCCTACGGCGGGCAGCAGTACGCGTCCTCCGCCGACCAGGCCACCAAGGACCAGCAGATCGCCGTCGCCGAGAAGGTCCTCGCGGACCAGGGCCCCGGCGCCTGGCCCGTCTGCGGCCCGCAGGCCGGTCTGACCCAGGGCGGCCCCGCCCCGGCGATCAGCACCTCCGGCTCGTCGAGCAGCTCCAACTCGACCGGCTCTTCCGGTTCGACCGCCGCGAGCGACTCGTCGGCCGCCGGCAGCACCAGCAGTTCCTCCGAGTCCGGCTCCGCCGCGTCCAGCGCCTCCAGCGCCCCGGCGACCGGCGGCTCCTCCGCCGGGCACTACACGGTCCGGACCGGCGACTGGCTCTCCACCATCGCGCAGAAGCACGATGTCTCCGGCGGCTGGGAGCGTCTGTACCAGCTGAACAAGGCGACCCTCACCCACGGCCCGAACCTGATCTTCCCGGGTCAGCAGCTGGTCCTGGGCGGCAGCGCCGCGTCCGCCCGGGCGGCACAGCCCTCGAACGACTCGGCCGGCGACTCGGACAACGACTCGTCGTCCGCCGCTTCGTCCTCGTCCTCGAACGCGTCCGCGAGCTCGAACTCCTCCGGCTCCACCCAGGCGTCCACCGGTGCGGCGACCTCGTCGAGCAGCTCGACGCAGGCCGGCTCCGGCGCGGCCGCGACGGCGATCGCCTTCGCCGAGGCGCACGTGGGCGACTCCTACGTCTACGGCGGCAACGGCCCGAACGCGTGGGACTGCTCCGGTCTGGTCCAGGCCGCTTACGCCCAGGCCGGGATCAGCCTGCCGCGCACCTCCGCCGACCAGGCCTCGGCCACCACGCCGGTCTCCCTCAACTCGCTGCAGCCGGGTGACCTGCTCTTCTGGTCCAGCGACGGCAGCGACTCCGGCGTCTACCACGTCGCCATCTACGTCGGTGGCGGCCGCTACGTCGAGGCTGCCAACCCGAGCTCGGGCGTCAAGTGGGACACCATCAGCGACTACACCCCGAGCTTCGCCGGTCGCGTCTCCTGACACACCGCACCAGGTGTGGCGTGGTGGGCCGGTCCGGGTGACCTGTCTGGCTCGGACCGGTCCGCCGCGTCGCTGTTGACGGGTTGTCGTCCGGAGGTGAGACGCAGCCCGTCGGGATTCCTCTCCCTCATGCACCCGGAGTACCGGATGCGCCGTTCACTCGGCGTCGTCCTGGTACTCCGGGTGTCGTGTCAGCCAGGCCTTGATGAACGGGCAGGTCACCTGGACCTTGATGCCCCGGCGGCGGCCGTCCTCCACGGCGGTGCGGGCCAGCAGGCCGCCGATGCCCAGGCCCTCGTAGGCGGGGCCGACGACGGTGTGCTGGTAGATCACCCGGTCGTCGTTGCGGACGTACGAGGTGAACCCGACCAGCTCTCCCTCGATCCGGGCCTCGAACCGCTGCGCCCCCGGCGCGTCGGCGACCGTGACCTCGGCCTCGCTCGTGCTCATCCTCGCCGCCTCCTGACGGTGCTGCTGCCCGTGGCTGTCCGCTTGCCGTCTTGTCTCTTTGCAGCCGTTCGTCCCTTGCAGTCTCCGTCACGCGGGCCGATTTCCCGGGAACGGACACGCGTACGTGGCCGTGTGTCTCAGGCCTCGTGCCAGCCGATCCGCTCGTGCGAGCCGTCGCAGAACGGCTTGTTGGCGCTCGCGCCGCACCGGCACAGCGCTGCGCGTACCTCGCGGGAGGGTTCGGCCGCTCCGGCAGGCGCCTCGATCCGGAGATCGCCGCGGACCAGCAGCGGGCCGTCCGGCTCCGGCGTGATCACGGTGGGACGCTCGGGCTCCTCGGCGGGGCCCTCCGGCAGCAGGTAGTGCAGTGCGCCCGTCGGGCACGCGCGCACGGCGGCGGCGACCCGCTCCGCGTCGGCGTTGGCGGGCTGGATCCACGGCCGCCGCTCCGGGTCGAACACCTCCCCGGCGCGGCGCACGCACTCGGCGTAGTGCCGACAGCGCCCGGCGTCGTAGCGGACCCGGATGCCCGGCGCCTCGTAGACCTTCACGCGATCGCCCGGCGGCAGCCCTTCGAAGCCCGCTTCTGCGTCCTGCATACTCCCATGGTCCGTCGCGGGCGCATTCACAGCAGGCCGGTGGTCACCACACGTCGCCGTCGCGCCAGTCGCAGGTCAGCTCGGCGGTCAGGTCGAGCTCCGGCGCCGGGCCGGAGGCCACGGGCAGCACGAAGAGGCAGTCCTCGGCGTCCGGCGTCCGGACCACCCCGGCGGGTGTCAGCGCCGATGCCCGGCCCTGCCACCGCTGCCAGCCGCGGGCGGCGTAGAACCCCATGGCCTCGTCGGTCGCCGCCAGCGCCCCGACGTCGTACGCGCGCCTGATCACCCGCTCCAGGGCCGCCATCACCGCCCCGCCGTACCCCTGCCCGCGCAGGCGCGCCTCGACGCCGACGCCCTCCACGTACCCGGCCCGCAACGCCTGCCCCCGGTACATCAGTCGCCGCTGCACCACCGCCGCGTGCGCGACCACCTGGCCGCCGGGCCCGCGCTCCCGGACCAGCGCGTGCACGCCCCCGAGCGAGTGCTCCCAGTCCTCCTCGGCCATGTCCGCGAAGACCCGGTACAGCAACGCCCGTGCAGCGGCGAGCTCCGCTTCGTCCAACTCGGCGGTGTGCGCGACGCGTACCTCGATCACGCATCCACTCTGCCAGGGGGAGGGCTTCCGAGCCGCACTCGGCGAGTTGCGCGCGTCAGTCCCCGCGGCCCGCACCGGCCTGGATGACGAGTTCCAACAGCTCCTGCGACGCCTGGAGTTCGTCGATGGCCTCGGTGACGCGCGCGTGCTCGCGTCGCAGTGCGGCCACCGTGTCGTCGCACACAGGCACCAGTCGTCGGCCGTCCATGCGGACGCAGGGCAGGATCAGCGCGATGGTGGCGGTGGAGAGCCTGGCGGCCAGGAGGCACCGGATCCGCCGGACCGTCTCCACGTCCTCCTCGCGGTAGGTGCGGTAGCCGCCTGAGCCGCGATCAGGGGCGAGTAGGCCCTGCTCCTCGTAGTAGCGGAGCAGCCTCGGGTGGACCCCGGTCCTGCGGGACATCTCACCGATGCGCACCTGATCCCCCCGGCCTTGACTCTCACACCGATGTCAGAGTTTACCGTCCGAGTACTGACTACTGACGGCTCTTCCGGCCGTCGGCTGGTGCTCGTCCGGAGGGAAGTAGCTTTCGTGTTCGCTGTCCAGATCGACCGACATGGTGGTCCCGAAGTCCTGCGGGTGCGTGAGGCCGCCGCCCCCGTCGCCGCGGCCGGCGAACTGCTTGTCCGCACTGTGGCCAGCACGATCAACCCGGTGGACTGGAAGACGCGGGCCTGGGACGTCGGACCCGCGTTCCCGATGACGCTCGGCTGGGACCTCGCCGGCATGGTGGTCGCCACGGAGTCGGCCGAGTTCTCGGTCGGGGACCGGGTGGTCGCGATGTCGGCCCAGCTGGCGACCGGGCTCGGGACCTGGGCCGAGCTGGTGGCGTTGCCCGCCGCTCTGGTGGCCCACGCGCCCGCGTCCGTCCCACTGGTCGAGGCCTCGGCCCTTCCGCTCGCCGGAGTCACCGCCCTGCAGGCGCTGGCTCGACTGGATCTCGTCGAGGGGCAGCGGTTGTTGGTCACGGGCGCGCTCGGCGCGGTGGGGAGGACCGCGGTGGCCCTCGCGCGGCACCGGGGCGCGGTGGTGGACGGGCTCGTCTCTCGTGCCGAACACCTGAAGCCCGCAGGAGAGTTGGGTCTGACCTCCGTCGCGTCGGCGGCCTCGGACCTGACGTCGGAGAGCTACGACGCGGTCCTCGACACCGCCGGGGTGGACGTGTCCGCCGCCCTCGTGCCGGACGGTCGCTACGTCTCCGTCGCGGACGCGCCGCTGCCCGATCTTCCGGGCGCGGAGAAGAGCTACGTCCAGGAGAACAGCGCCGATCTGGCCGAGCTGGTCCGCCTGGTGGACGCGGGGGTGGTCCGCCCGCACGTCGCCCACCACTTCTCCGTCCGCCAGGTGCGCAGGGCAACGGAGTTGGTCGAGCGCGGCGGCCTGACCGGAAAGGTGGCACTCCACTTCTGATCCCCGCGTGGCCGCTCGAAGCCCCGACGCTGATCCACAGACCCGGTACACTGAGCGCGTGGCGGGGCCGTTGACCCTGCCACGAGGGCAACGCCTCATTAGCTCAGGGGATAGAGCACGGCTCTCCTAAAGCCGGTGTCGCAGGTTCGAATCCTGCATGGGGCACAGCGCTGACCAGCGGAAAGCCCCCGGACCATGATCGGTCCGGGGGCTTTCGTGCCATTCACGCGCCGGATCGCTCGGTCCGGCCGCAGAGGAGGGCGGCGCGGAGGTCGAGGCGGTCCTCCAGGCCGGAGAGGCTGCGGCCGGTCAACTCCTCGATGCGGCCGACGCGGTAGTGGACCGTGTTGACGTGGATGTGCAGGGCGCGCGCGGTGCGGCTCCAGGACGCATCCAGGCTGAGGAAGACGTCGAGAGTGTCGAGCAGCGAGACGCTGTTGACCCGGTCGTGCTCGACCAGCGGAGCGAGAAGCCGCTCCCGGTAGGCGGTTTGGACCTCCGCCGGGATGCCGCGCAGCAGCGTCGCGAGGGAGCCGAGCCCGGCGCTGCTGCCCAGACCGTCCGACGGGTCGGCGGAGGCCAGCGCGTACTCGGCCTGGACCAGCGCGGAGCGCAGCGCGCCCGCGTTCGCGGCGGTGGACGGGCCGACTCCGGCGTGCACCACGGCAGGGGCTGCCTGGCGGGCGGACAGCGCCGAGCGCAGCCGCGGCAGGGCGGTGCGCAGCGCGGCGGTGACCGCCGCTGTCGGGGCGGTGGTGACACCGACGGCGGTTCCGGCGGCGGAAGCATCCGCCGCGACGACGAAGGGCGCGTCCGTCCGGTGCAGCGCCTCGGCCAGCGCGGCGGGGGACCAGGCGGCCGGGCTGCCGGGGATCCGGACGACGACCGGGGTGAGTGCGGCAGGGGCGGACAGGGACGGAGCGCCGGTCGGCAGACCGCAGGCGGTCAGCGCCTCTGCGAGCTCGCCGTCCGGGCCCGCGCCGGTCGCGCCCGCGCGGATCAGGTCGAGCACCCGGGCGGCACCCTGCCGCTGCGCGGTGGCCGTGGACCTGGCCCGGACGGCCAACGGGCCCAGGAGTTCGGCGAGTCCGTGCAGGACGGCGACCGCGCCGGTCGCGGGCTCGGCATGGGGCTGGAGCAGCCAGCCGTCGAACGGCGAGGCGCCCTGCGGACCGACGGGAAGCGCACGCGGCGTCGGCACGCCCATCGACCTGGCGGAGGCGGAGGAACCGAGCGTCCGTCCGGCGGTCGTCAGCAGTGAGCAGTCCGGCAGCCCCAGGTCCGCCACCGCGCGCGCCAGTACGGCGGACGGCTCCGCGCCCGTGTGCAGCAGGCCCAGCAACTCGCGCCGGACGGTGGCCGGAACGGCCGCCGTGCCCTCGGACCGGAGCTGGAGGTCGCCCCAGAGCCGCAGGTAGACCCGGTCGGTGACGGCGCGGAAGCTGGTCCCGGCCGGGACCGAGAGCAGCGGGATGCCGTGCGTCCGGCACGCCTCCGCCAGCTCCGCCGGGACCGCGCCGTGGGTGCCCTCGCCGGCGAGCAGCCCGGCGACCTCGGCGCTGCGCAGCGCGGTGGCGAACCGCCCCGCGGCGCGGGCCGCGGCAGCCGGATCGGCGACCAGGTCGTCGGGACGCCACCAGACCAGACCGGTCAGCACCAGCTCGCCGGGACGCAGGTAGCGGGCCGGATCCTGGAGGTCGGTGGACGTGACGCCGGTGACCTCGCGGGCGAGGAGCTCGGGCGTGGCCCATCCGACCTCGATCCTCAGGTCGGTGAGGCCCAGCAGATCCCCGACGATCACGTCCCTTGCTCCTTGCGGTCCGCGCCGGTTCCTACCCTCGCGGTAGCGAGGAGGAAGTGCGCACAGGCATCGTAAATGCAAGCCTCAGAGGCTGGTAGGCCTGTCCGATGCGTGGGCCTGCGGGTGAGCCTGCGTATGTGCCTGCGTGTGCGCTGGTCCAGCGGGAGACCGGCGGTACGTGCACCGCTTCTTCGCGGTGCTGTGCCGCGATTGAAGCAACGCGCGGAGACCGCTCACCAGTGGTCACGGGCACGGTCCTGAGCTGCCGGAACTGGAGGATCATCCAGGGTGTGGCCGGGGCGGTGCTACGGGGCCGCTACGGGGCGGCGGCGGGGAGGCGGAGGACGAAGGTGGGCCCGCTCGGGGCGAGCGCGAGCGAGCCGCCGTGGCGGACGGCGGTCTCGCGGGCCAGGGCCAGCCCCAGGCCGGAGCCGCCCGCGTCACGGCTGCGGGACTCGGCCAGCCGGGTGAACCGCTCGAAGATCCGCTCGCGGTCCTCGGCCGGGATGTCCGAGCCGTCGTTGTGCACGGTCAGGACCACCCACTCCGCGGTCTTTTCCGCCGTGTCCGCGTCTACCGTGTCCCCGTCTGCGTTGTTTCCGTCCGCCCTGTCCACGTCGACGGTCAGGTCGACGCGGGTGGCGGCGTGGCGGGTGGCGTTGTCGAGCAGGTTGCGCAGCAGTCGGCCCAGGTCGCTGCGGTTGCCCAGGATCCGGGCGGAGTCGCGGACGTCGAGCGCGTAGGCCGGGCGGTGCGGATGCGTGGTGCGGAAGTCCGCGACCAGGTCGCGGGCGAGGGCGCCCGCGTCGACCAGCTCGCTGTGGCGTTCGGCGTCGTCGGGGCGGGCCAGCACCAGCAGGTCCTCGGCCAGCTCCTGGAGGCGGCGGACGGAGGTCAGCGCCTGCGCGGTCGTCACCGGCCAGTCGGTCTGCTCGGGGTGGGCGAGGGAGACCTCAAGGTTGGTGCGGAGCGCGGCGATCGGGCTGCGCAACTCGTGTGCGGCGTCGGCGACGAAGCGGCGCTGCTCCTCGGCGGCGCGTCGGAGCCAGGCGACGGTGGCGCGGTTGCGCAGCCAGGCAGAGGTCAGCAACGAGGCCAGCAGCGAGGCCAGCCCGGCGGCGGTCGCCTTCCGGACTGTCCTGGTCAGCGGTGCCAGAGGCGTCATCAGCTCGGACATCAGCTCAGAATTGCACGAAACCGGACAGAATGATCACTCGGAATGACTTGGAACGGAGCAGTCGGTCAGCTGCGGTGCGTCCAGTCCGGCTCGACCCGTGCCCATTCCTCCTCCCAGGCCCGCCAGGTCCGCCGGTCGAGCGAGTGCCGGGCCAGGGCGTAGCCGCCGGCCAGCAGGGTCGTACCGGCGGCGAAAGCGGCCAGGGCGTAGGTGGCGGCGCTGCCCGCGCTCTGCACGGCCGGTATCGGCTGCGGCTGCGGGACGTCCTTGGCGTTGACCCAGAGGGAGACGTCGTCACCGGGGACCGTCGCCACCGGTACGGGGGCCTGGACCGTGTGCGGGCCGGACGCGTCCGTCCAGGTCAGCGTGGCAACCCAGGTGCCGACGCCCGCCGTGGACGGGTCGGTGGTCGCGACGGTCGACACCTCGTGCAGCCCCACCTGGGCTCGTTGTGCGGAGGCGCGGCTGTTCGAGTAGAGCTGGAGGCCGAGCAGGACCGTCAGGGCGACCGCGATGCCGATGCTCACCACGAAAAGGACGCGCAGCCACGAGCGGAGCGAATCGGCGCGTCGGTGCAGCGGATTCCTCCGCCGCGGCATGGCCGACGGTTGCGGCGCGACTGACGGCGTGGCCATGGCCACCGCCTCCTTTGCCCTCCCACCCCGAGGCCTCTGGACCCTCCTCAGACCATCGTGCTGCCCGGTGCCGGGCTATTTCAACCCTCGGGCGGGGATGGTTCAACTCCCGAGTAGGGCCAGCCACTCCAGCTTGGTGGCGAAGCCGCGGGAGTTGTCGATCAGCCTCAGCCAGGTGGGGTGGATCGCCCACAACGCCGTGGATTCCAAGGCGGATCGGAGCCTCGGGTCGGCGGCGACGAAGGGGAAGCGTTCCGTGTACGCACCCCACCCCGCGTCCCGCTCCGGCCCGTCCGCAAGGCGGCGGCAGACACCGCGTCCCTGGACGCCCGTGAGCGTCGCCCATTCCTGCCCGTCCGCCTGTGCGGTGAACGCGACCGGTACGTCGGCGGCGGCGGAGAGTGCCCGACCGTGACGGGTGGTGGCTGCGGTGACGAAGACCAATGAGGCGTCCGCGCCGCCGGCGTGGAGCGCGGCGTAGAGCACGGCGCAGGCCTGCGGGCCGTCCGCGTCGGCGTAGGCGAGGGTGAGCGTGGTGTGGGCGCGCAGTGCGTCGAGCAAGGCGGCATGGGGCTGCGCCGCGTCGGACGGGGGAGTACCGGGCCGGGACATACGAGGGATTCTGGCAGGCCCCGGCCCGCGTACCGGAGGGTCGCGTCGCTGACTGCGCTGCGCTACGGCTTGCGCCAGACGTAGGCCGCGGACACCGGCTGGCCCCGGAACCGCTCCCACTTGGGCTTCCTGGCCACCCACGCGTCGTCCACCACCCGCTCGCGCATCTCGGCCAGTTGCCAGCCCGCCGCCAGCCCGGCGGTGAGATGGTCGCTCACCAGGTGCACGTGGGTGGTGATGGCCAGCTCGGAGCCGTCGGCCGCGGTGAAGTGGGTGGGCATCCCGGCCGCCATGATGAACTGCGGGTGCAGTCCGACCAGGACGAACAGCGCGCCCGGAGCGGCCAGCCGCAACGCCTCGCGGTAGAGCGGGTGCAGCGACGGAAGGTGTTCGTCGACCAGCGAGGTGATCACCAGCGGGTAGGCGTCGGCGTCCAGGCCGGTCGCGGCGAGGTCGCCCTCGACGAGGCGGGCATGGTTGCCCCGGGAACGGGCGACGGCCAGCATCTCCGGGGTCAGGTCCACGCCGTCGACGGCGTGGACGCCCTGCGCGCGCAGCCAGGCGCCGGTGCGGCCGGTGCCGCAGGCCAGATCGGCGGCGCGGTCGACGTCGGCCCAGGCGGGGGTGGTGAGCGAGGCGAGGACGTCGAGGTCCATCAGGTCCTCGACGGTGTTCTCGTAGCTGCCGACCCAGGCGGCGTACCCGGTGCGGACGTCGACGGTGGGGTAGCCACGGGTGTCGAACTGTGCGAAATCGACCATGGCCGCAGTCTCTGTGATCCACCCCGCCGAGCGCGAACCATTTGTCACGCGGGCTCTTCTCCGGCTGCCGCCCCTCAGTCCTCCTCGTCCTCCGCCGCCTCCTCCGCCCACGGGTCGGGGCCCGGATCGCCGCCGGAGGCGCGGATCGTCAGGCGGTCGAGGTAGTGCTCCCACCCTGTCCGGTGCGGTTCGCGGGCTGCGGCGGGCAGGTCGGTGTGGGTGAGCGTGAGCAGGGTGCCGAGCGCGTCCGGGGTCAGCTCGATCCGGACGGTGCTGCTGCCGGGCGGGACCGGGTCGCCCTCGTTCTCCCACCCCCAGGTGAGGACGATCCGCACGGGCGGGGTGAGCTCGGTGTACCGGCCGGAGGCGATCGCGTCGGCCACCACCCGGATCCGGTAGGCGCCGCCGGTACGCGGGTCCAGCTCCGCCTCGACGCCCTGCCAGGAGAGCAGGCGGTCGTGGTCGGTCAGGTAGGAGAAGACCGCCTCCGGCTCGGCCCTGATGCGGCGTCGGATCACCACCGCGCTCCCCGGGATGATCGCCACGGCGTTGCCACCTCTCCGGTGTCCCGATCTGTCTCCGAAGGTCCCATCCCAGCACGGTGGATGCGACAGCACAGCTTGGTGACGTCCTTTCGGACGACGGTTGACGATGCTTAGGGTGCGATCATGACGACTCCCGATCGGCACATCGGCTTCGAGGCCCTGCACAACTTCCGTGATCTGGGCGGCTACCGCACCGGGGACGGTCGGTCGGTGCGCTGGCAGCGGCTCTACCGGGCGGACGCGTTGTCCAAGCTGGCGAGCGAGGCGGACTGGAAGGTCTTCGAGGGGCTGGGCATCGCCACCGTCATCGACCTGCGACACGGCTTCGAGATCGAGGCGCGCGGCCGGATCGCCGAGCGGGCCGACGTCGCCTACCACCACTGCAGCATCGAGCACCGCCCCTACGACCAGCCCGGCCAGGGGCCGGAGGTCGAGCCGGGCCCGTTCCTGGCCGAGCGTTACCGGGAGGTCGCCGAGGACGGCGTGGTGGAGCTCCGTCGCGCGCTGGAGGTGATCGCGGACCCTAGGTGCGGGCCGCTGGTCTTCCACTGCGCCTCCGGCAAGGACCGCACCGGCCAACTCGCCGCCACCGTCCTGGCGTTGCTGGACGTCGCGGAGTCCGACATCGTCGCCGACTTCGCGCTCACCGACCTGGCCGCCGAGCGCCTGCGCGCGCACTGGGCCGCCGAGTACGGCAACGGTCGTCCCCCTCGCTGGCCCGGCTACGGGTACGCCCCGGCCGAGGTGATGGAGCTCTTCCTGGCCGGGCTGGCGAAGGACTACGGCTCGGTCCGCGGCTACGCCGAACAGCGGCTCGGCGTCGACGACGCCCTGGTCGAGCGGCTGCGTGAGACGCTGCTTGAGGAGCGCGACGGGAGTGAGGAGCGGGGCGGGAGTGGCGAGGGAGGCTGTTGACCTTGCCCTTGGGGCAAGGCCCAGCATCGGTCGTGCCGGGCCCCGGACGGGTCCGGTACGAGGAAGCGCGGATCAGTAGTACAGCAGATCCGCAGGACAGAGCTGGAGGAGGTGCGGGCCGATGCCGGACGAGCTGCTGACGATCGGGGCGTTCGCGCGCCGGGCGCGGCTGTCGCCCAAGGCACTGCGCCTCTACGACGAGCTGGGCTTGCTGCCGCCGGTGCGGGTCGATCCGCAGAACGGCTACCGCTACTACGCGCCCGCGCAGTTGGAGCAGGCGCAGCTCGTCGCCTGGCTGCGGCTGCTCGGTATGCCGCTGGCCCGGATCCGGACCGTCTGCGGGCTGCCTGCTGCGGAGGCCGCGACCGAGGTCGCCGCCTACTGGGCGCGGGTCGAGGACGACACCGCGTCCCGGCGGCGGCTCGCCGCCTTCCTCGTGGACCACCTGAACGGAACGACCGGGAAGGACCACGAACCCATGACTGTGCCGCCGACAACCCCCCTCACCCTGTGCTGCGCCGCCGCCAGCGACACCGGCCTGGTCCGGGAGAGCAACCAGGACACCGCCTATGCCGGGCCCGGACTGCTCGCCGTCGCCGACGGATTCGGCGCGGCCGGAGCCCTGGCCGGCTCACTGGCCGTCGAGGCGCTCAAGCCGGTCGCCGAACGCGCCGCCGGAACCCGCGCTCCGGGCCAGGGCGACGTGCTCAACGCGCTGGCCGACGCCGTCACCGAGGCCAACCGCAGCGTGGAGGGGCTCGCCGACGCGGGCTCCGGCACGACGCTGACGGCGCTGCTGTGGACCGGCTCGACGGCCGTCGACAGCATGGCCCTGGTCCATGTCGGCGACTCGCGCGCCTATCTGCTGCGCGGCGGCGAGCTGTTCCGGATCACGCAGGACCACTCGCACGTCCAGTCCCTGGTCGACGAGGGACGGCTGACCGAGGACGAGGCCGCCGCGCACCCGCAACGGGCGCTGCTGACCCGGGCGTTGGACGGCCGCGCCGACAGCCGTGCCGACGTGACGCTCCAGCAGGTCCGGCCCGGGGACCGGTACCTGCTCTGCTCGGACGGCCTGTCGGTGGTGATCGCGGAGGAGACGCTGCGGCAGACCCTGCTCACGGCAGAGCACCCCGACGTGGCCGTCCGCGAGCTGGTCGTCCTGGCCCGCCGGGCGGGCGGGCCGGACAACGTGGCCTGTGCGGTCGCGGACGTGGCCGAGTCGGGGTGCTGAGAACGCCGGGGCGCTGAGAACTACGTCCTGGGGGCTTACAGGCCCAGCGACTTGGCGATGACCATCTTCATGACCTCGCTGGTGCCGCCGTAGATCCGGAAGACCCGGTTGTCCGCGTAGAGGCGGGCGATCGGGTACTCCAGGATGTAGCCGTAGCCGCCGTGCAGCTGGAGGCAGCGGTCCACGACGCGGGAGCAGACCTCGGTGGTGAACAGCTTGGCCTTGGCCACGTCCGAGGCGGTCAGGTCGCCGGTCTCGAAGTGCTCCAGCGCACGGTCCACGACGGCCTGGGCGGCGTCGACCTCGGCCTCGCAGGCGGCCAGCTCGAACTTGGTGTTCTGGAAGGACGCCACCGACTGGCCGAAGACCTTGCGGTCCTTGGTGTAGGCGACGGCCAGGTCCACGGCGGCACGGGCGGCGGCGTAGGCGCCGACGGCGATGGCCAGGCGCTCCTGGACCAGGTTGTGGGCCAGGTACGAGAAGGCCTTGCCCTCCTCGCCCAGCAGGTCGCAGGCCGGGACCTTGACGTCGACGAAGGCCAGCTCGCCGGTGTCGGAGGTGCGCAGGCCGATCTTGTCGAGCTTGCGGCCGACCGAGTAGCCCGGCAGCGTCGTGTCGACGCAGAGGATGGACAGACCGCCGCGGCGGTCCTCCGGCGTGGCCGGGGAGGTGCGGGCGATGACCAGCACCATGTCGGCCTGGACGCCGCCGGTGATGAAGGTCTTGGCGCCGTTGAGGACGTAGTGCTTGCCGTCCTCGGTCAGCTTGGCGGTGGTGGTCATGCCGGCCAGGTCGGAGCCGGTGCCCGGCTCGGTCATGGCGATGGCGGTCATCATCTCGCCGGAGACGAACTTGGGCAGCCAGCGCTTCTTCTGCTCCTCGTTCGCGTACTCCATGATGTACGGCAGGCAGAGGCCGGTGTGCACGCCGGCGGAGCCGAAGCTGACGCCCGCGCGGGCGCACTCCTCGGTGACGATCGCCTGGTACTTGAAGCCGGTCATGCCCGCGCCGCCGAACTCCTCCGGCACCTCGATGCCGAAGACGCCCAGCTCGCCGAGCTTCAGGTAGAAGTCCTTGGGCGCGCGGCCCGCCTCCTCCCACTCCTGGTAGACGGGCACGACCTCCTTGGCGATGAAGTCGCGGATGGTCTCCCGGAACGCCTCGTGGTCCTCGGTGAAAACGGTGCGGCGCACGACGGCGCTCCTCTCGGACGGCACTGGTCGAACGAACGTTAAGTTAATCGCCGGTAGCCCGGCTGTCCAGGTGCACGGGCGTGAGAGTTCTCGCAGTACGGGGCAGTTGCAGGGCCATTGGACTGAACGAGCGATCTGCTCCTGCCCCACGCGCTTGCCCGTGGATCTGCCCGTCGCTGCGGTCGCGGGCCGGGGTTACGGCGCTTACGCTCCCAGGAACGGCGGCCACGGCCGAAGGGCGGGTCCGACAATGCGGCAGTCGGTGCAACAGTCCATGCAGCAGTCCATGCAGCAGTCGATGCAGCGGTCCATGCAGCAGTCGGTGCGACAGCGCGTCGATGTGGTGGGGATGGCGGTCTCGTCCGGCATCGCGGTCGGCCTCGGGCTGACCTTGCTGGTCGACGCCCTGGCGGACGCCTCCGGCTACCACCCGGCCGAGCACAGCGCCCTGCTCCGCCTCGCCGACTGGGCGTCGCACTCGTCCGCCTGGCAGTCGACCCCGACGCTGCTCGGCCTGGCGACGGCGTTCCTGCTGATCCGCACGGAGCGCACCCCACGCCTCGGCCCGGCGGGCCCGCTGGTCGCAGTGGCGGTCGCCTCGGTGGCGGGTTGGTTCGACGGCGTGCCGGGCACGCGCCTTCCCGTCCCGCTGCTCGTGGCACTGGCGGTACTGGCCCTGCTCGGGCCGTACCGCACGCGGTGGGCGCTCGGCGCGCTGGTCGTCACCGGGGTGGCGGGCGTCGTACCGCTCCCGGTCGCGGCAGCGGTGGCCGCGTGCGCGGCGGCCCGCGCGGTGGCGCGGTTCGCGCCTGATCCACGGCGCGAGCCCTTTGCCGCGGTGGCGGGGGCGGCGTTGGTGGCTGCGGCAGTGGTCCTTTAGGTGGATCAGCAGCGCCGCTGGGCGGATCTGCCGAGCTGAGGTGGTGCAACTACCTCGCAGGCGCGATCTGTTGCACGTCGGAGGCCATGACGAACGCCAGCCGGTGGTCGAACTGGATCGGGTAGTACTGCGTCGTCCCGATGACGACCCGGCATCCCACCGCACCGGCGCAGCCGTACGTCGCGGCGTAGTAGTCGCCGCTCACCTCCGAGCCCGCGAGGTACGCCTGGCCGGGGGAGATGGTGTCCGCGAGCGGGACGAGCTGCTGGCTCGCCGACGCGGCCAGAGCGCCCAGCTGGGACGGGTACGCGGAAGCCTCGGGGAAGGCGCGGCCGTAGACGGGGATGGGGCGGTCGCCGGTGGGGGCGACCAGCATCAGGTCGGCACTGGTGGTCGGGTCGGGGACGAGGGTGTCGGACCAGTTCGGGTCCTGGAGCCACGCCTCCTGGCCGTCGTACCAGAGGGCGACCCAGTCGCCGGAGACGTCGGCGACGACGAAGGTCTGTCCGTAGGCGGCCTTGTCCGTGCCGTCCGCCGCGTCCGTCGTCCCCTGGCCGACCAACGGGGCGTCGGCGGAGGGAGCCTGGCGGAGGTAGACGAAGTTCGCCGGGTGGGAGGGGCAGGCCTGGCCGTCGCCGCCGCAGCCGGTGATCGCGGGCTGGGTGGCCAGGGTGTACGGCGGTGCGACGGTGACCAGGCCGCCGACGACCGGACGGGCGTGCTGGCCGCCCAGCGGTGCGCCGACCAGGGTGAGCAGGCGGCTCCAGTCCCAGTACGGGCCGGGGTCGCCGGGCAGCGCGGACGCGTCCGCCGACGAGCCCGCAGCCGCCGATGCAGCCGCCGAGCCCGCAGCCGCCGATGCAGCCGCCGAGCCCGCAGCCGCCGATGCAGCCGCCGAGCCCGCAGCCGCCGAGGAGCCCGCAGCCGCCGATGCGGCGGCCGTCGCCGGGGCCGCGCCGGGGACGTCGTCCGCGCCGAGGATGTGCTCGCGGTCCAGCGGGATCTCGAACTTCGCCGCCAGGTACTTCACCAGCGCCGCCGTGGACTCGTACTCCGCCTCGGGGTACCAGCTGCCCTGCGGCAGCGCGTAGCCCTCCGCGTCGATGCCGACCGAGTGCGCGTTGACGGTCTGGTTGCCCGAGTGCCAGGCGATGTCGGCGGTCGGGACGAGTTGCGTCACCGAGCCGTCGCGGCCGACGACGTAATGGGCGCTGGAGTAGGCGGTCGGGTCCTGGTACGAGGCGATCGTGCCCCCGGCGGAGCCCTCGGTGTCGTGCAGCACCAGGTAGTCGACCTGATCGCCGTCGGTGGGGCGGTTCGCCTTCGCGTAGTTGCCATTCTGCTGGTACGCGGCCGGGGACACGGCACAGGCCAGGCCGCCCGGGCACTCCGCCACCGAGGTGCCGTCGCCGCCGTCGGTGCTCGCCACCGAGGCCTGCGTGGCGGCCAGTTCGGGCGGGCGGACGTTCGGCGCGGCCGGGAGGGAGACGGCCTGGTTGTCGTCGGTGACCCGGGACGCGCCCTGCTGGATCAGCGTGTAGACGCGGGCCGCGAACTGCTGACCGGCGACCGGCGTCTCCGCCTGCGCGTAGGCGACCACGGCGGGCCACCACGCGGCCGGGTCGGTCGGCACCCCGCCCGGCGCGGACGCCTGCGGACTCAGCCGGGACTCGTAGGAGGCCAGCAGGGCCGCTCCGCCGCGCACGCTCTGCGTCATGTCGGTCTTCAGCAGATTGGCGGCCACCCCCGCGAGCGCCGCCGCGGTCTGCAGCGTGTGCAGGGCGGGGGACGCGGTGTCGACGGAGGCGCGCTCGGCGAGGGCACGGGCGGAGGGCTGCTGTGCGTGGGCGGCGCCGCTGCCGGTCAGGTCGCGGGTGGACGGGGTGCTCACGTCGGCGTCGGAGACCTCGGTCAGGCCCATCACGTTGTAGTTGCCCGTGACGCTGGGACGGCCGCCGTGGGACTCCCACAGCGTCTCCTCGTACGAGACGGCCAGCAGGACGTCCGCCGGCACGTGGAACTCGGCGCTCGCGGAGGTGAAGGCCTGCTGCAGCGCGGTCGTGGTCCGGTCCGGGGTGCTCGGCCAGGCCAGTGCGCCTGCGACGGGTGCGGTCGTGGGGGTGGCCGTGCGCGCAGAGGCGGGGCTGGGCGCGGCCTCGGCGGCTGCGCCGATCACCACCGCGCCGGCGGCGATCGCCACCGCAGCGCCGATCCAGCGACGTGACCGTCTGCGGACGTGTCGAGCCGTCAAGGCGTGCCTCTGTCGTGGTCCGGCCGTGAGGCCGTGGGTGGACGGGCCCGCAGGCCGTCCGCGTCTCGTCAGCTCAGCCGGTCTCGCGCGCGCTCGCGGCGGAATCGGGGCCACCCGGGTAACCCAACGTTCGGCCGGCGCGCACCAGACGGCCCGGCCGTCCGGACGCGGGCTGCCAGGCGGGCCCAGATGGGCCGTGAGGGTGGTGCGTTGAGGGTTCTGCTGGTGGTGCTGATGGTCTGTGAGGAGTGAGCGTGAGACTAGCACTCCCGTACGGTTCCGCGGTCCCCGGGTGATCCCGGACACATGCAACCCCCGCACACCCTGCGCCCAACCGTCACTTCCGGTGGCCGGGTGACAGGATGGCGTCATGGCTGACGACGCTACGGCAGACGACGCAACGGCTGACGCGACCGGCATCCCGACCGGTATTCCGACCGGCGTTCCTGCCGGCAGCGCGACCGGGTCCTCGCCCCACGCACCGATCTCGCCGAACGGCCCGCAACAGGTCGTCCAGGCCGGTGGCTACCGTGCGGTGATCAACGGCGTTGGCGCGGGACTGCGCGAGCTCAGCCACCAGGGTCGTCCGCTGGTGGTCGGCTACCCGGCGGAGACCCAGCCTCCGGGCGGCGCCGGGCAGTTGCTGATCCCGTGGCCGAACCGCGTGCGCGACGGGCGCTACCGGTTCGACGGTGAGGACCGGCAGTTGGACCTGACCGAGCCGTCGACCGGCAACGCCAGCCACGGCTTCACCCGGTGGCTGCCGTGGCGGGTCGTCGCCGAGGGCGCCGGTGAGGGCTCGGCGTATGTCCGTTACGCCCTGCGGCTCTATCCGATGCACGGCTATCCGCACATCCTGGACCTGACCGCCCACTACGAGCTCGGCGAGGCCGGGCTCGTAGTCGAGCTGGCGGCGCACAACGTCGGCGACCGGCCCGCGCCCTACGGCTTCGGTGCGCACCCGTACCTGACGCTGGGCCGCGGTCCGGGGCAGATCGGCGAGGCGGTGCTGGCGGTGCCCGCGGACACCTGGCTGCCGGTCGACGCGCGCAAGATCCCCGACGGGCGCGAGTCCGTCGCGGGCACCGACTACGACTTCCGCACGCCCCGTGCCATCGGCGACACCGTGCTGGACACCGCCTACACCGGCCTGACCAGGGACGCGGACGGGCTGGCCCGGGTGCGGCTGACCGCTCCGGGGGGCGGTTCCGGCGTCGAGCTCCGGCTGGGCGAGGGCGTCGACTGGCTCCAGCTCTACACCGGCGACACCCTGTCCGCCGGATACCGCCGCGCGGGCATCGCCGTCGAGCCGATGAGCTGCCCGCCCAACGCCTTCGCCACCGGCGAGGACCTGCTGCGGATCGAGCCGGGCGAGCGCGTCGCGCACCGGTTCGGTATCGGTGCGCTGTAGAGGTAGGTGCGCTGTCGGTGCCCGGTTCTAGAGTTCCTCCTGAGTGCTCCTGAACGAGAGCGGGGGTGGGCACCGTGGACACGAGGCAGCTGTGGGCTCCGAAGGAGCTGGACACACCGGAGCGGATGCTGGCGGAGGCGCGCAAGGCGTTCTTCGTGATGTTCGGCGTCATGGTGGTGATCTGGGCGGTCCAGGTCGTCAACTGGATGGACCAGCAGCAGCTGTCGCAGGAGTACGGCGTGGTCCCGCACGACGTCGCCCGACTGCCGGAGATCTTCACCGCGCCGTTCCTGCACTTCAGTTGGGCACACATCGAGTCCAACTCGGGGCCGCTCTTCGTCTTCGGCTTCCTGGCCGCGTACCGGGGCGTGGCCCGGTTCCTCTGGCTGACGCTGCTGGTGACGGTGACCAGCGGCCTGGCGGTCTGGATCTTCCAGAGCGGTGACACCGTCGGGGCGGGCGCGAGCGGCGTCATCTTCGGCTACTTCGGCTATGTGGTGCTGCGGGGCATCTTCGACCGGCACCTGATCGACACGTTGGTCGGGCTGGTCATGGGCGCCTCGTTCGCCTACCTGCTGACCGTCGCCGTCCCCGGCACGCCCGGCGTCAGCTGGCTGGCGCACCTCGGCGGGCTCGTCGGCGGAGTGATCGGCGCCTGGTTGCTGCGGGACCGGCGTCCGGCGACGACGTCCGGCACGCCGACGGGGTCCGGGCGCAAGTCGTCCGGCCTCATACCGCCCGCGCCCACAGCGTCCGGGTCCACAGCGTCGGGGCCGGGCAAGGACGTTGCCGCCGGTCCCCGGTCCGACCTGCACAAGGAGCTGGGCGACCTGGGGCTGCTCTGAGCGATACCTGGGAGTTCCTGGCAGCCTCCTGGGGAATTGCCAGGGAATACACAGGTAACCGGAAGCGCGACCTCATGGAATTCTCATGCAACGGCGGCACCGTATCGGAGCATGACCACGACCTCCTCCGACGCGGCCGCTACCGAGCTCCGTCGCCCCGACGGCACCCCCGTGCGGGTGCTCGTCGTGGACGACGAGGCCCCCCTAGCCGACCTCCTGTCCATGGCCCTGCGCTACGAGGGCTGGCAGACCACGACTGCCGGCGACGGCGCGTCCGCGCTGCGCGCCGCCCGCGAGTTCCGCCCCGACGCGGTGATCCTCGACGTGATGCTGCCCGACCTCAACGGCCTTGAGGTGATGCGTCGCCTCCGCTCCGCACAGCACGACGTGCCCGTGCTCTTCCTGACCGCCAAGGACGCCGTCGAGGACCGCATCGCGGGCCTGACCGCGGGCGGCGACGACTACGTGACCAAGCCGTTCAGCCTGGAGGAGGTCGTCGCCCGGCTGCGCGGGCTGCTGCGCCGCTCCGGCGCGGCCTCGGCGCGCAGCGAGTCGACGCTCGTCGTCGGCGACCTGACCCTGGACGAGGACAGCCGCGAGGTCCACCGCGCGGGCACCTCGATCCGCCTCACCGCCACCGAGTTCGAGCTGCTGCGCTTCCTGATGCGCAACCCGCGCCGGGTACTGAGCAAGCCGCAGATCCTGGACCGGGTCTGGAACTACGACTTCGGCGGCCAGGGCAACGTGGTCGAGCTCTACATCTCCTACCTGCGCCGCAAGATCGATGCGGGCCGTGCTCCGATGATCCACACCATGCGTGGTGCGGGTTACGTGCTCAAGCCCGCGGAGGCGGCGGCAGCGTCGTGATCCGCCGCTGGTCGACCTGGCCGCTGCGCACCCGCCTGGTCGTGACGATGACGGTGCTGCTGGCCGTCGTCTTCACCGTGGTGGCCTGGTTGACCACCTTTCAGCTGCGCGAGTACATGCAGAGCAACCTGGACGACAAGCTGCACGGTGCTGCCATGGCGGCCTTCGGCGGTCCTGGCGGAGGTCCCGCCGGAGACGGCGGCGGCCACCCGCACGGGGGCTCCTGGGTGGTCACCGTGGTGCTCAACGCCGACGGGTCGCTCCGCTTCTCGGGGATCGACAGTTTCGACAACCAGTCGCTGACCGATGCCGAGATCACCGCGCTTGAGGCGGCCCCGGTCAGCTCCGACGCGACCACGGTCGACCTGCCCGTCCTCGGGGAATACCGGGTCCTGGCGATGCCCGCCGGGCCGCACGGTCCCGACAGCGGCCGGGCGATCGTGGGACTGCCGGAGTCGGCGGTCACCGGGCCGATCGACAATCTGATCGCCACCGAGGCCGTGCTGGGCGTGGCCGCGGTGATCCTGGTCGGCTTCGCCGGGTTCGCGCTGGTGCGCGTCTCGTTGCGCCCGCTGGACCGGGTCGCGGCGACCGCCGCGCGGATCGCCAAGGAACCGCTGGACCGGGGCGAGGTGGGCCGGTTGGCCCGGGTGCCCGCCGTCGACACCGACCCGAGGACCGAGTCCGGGCTGGTCGGCGCGGCGCTGAACCGGATGATCGACCATGTCTCCGCAGCCCTGGAGGCCCGGCACGCCAGCGAGACGCGCGTGCGTCAGTTCGTGGCCGACGCCAGCCACGAGCTGCGCACCCCGCTGGCCTCGATCAAGGGCTACGCTGAACTGACCCGGCGCAGCAAGGAGACCGTGCCACCGGACACGGCCTACGCGCTCGGCCGGGTCGAGTCCGAGGCGACCCGGATGACCGCACTGGTCGAGGACCTGCTGCTCCTCGCCCGCCTGGACGCGGGCCGGGAGCTCACCCACGAGCCGGTGGACCTCGCGCCGCTGGTCGTGGACGCGGTCCGCGACGCGCACGCGGCCGTGCCGGACCACAAGTGGGAGGTCCGGCTGCCGGACGATCCCGAGGCCGGGACCCAGGTGACCGGCGACGAGCACCGGCTGCACCAGGTGCTGGTCAACCTGCTGGCCAACGCGGGCAAGCACACGCCACCGGGCACGGTCGTCACGGCCGCACTGGCGGTGGGCGGTCCCACCGCCGACCGGCACGCGCTGCTGACCGTCACCGACGACGGTCCTGGCATCCCGCCGGACCTGCTGCCCACCGTCTTCGAACGCTTTGCGCGCGGCGACTCCTCGCGGGCGCGGGCGGTCGGCTCGACCGGACAGGGCTCGACCGGACTGGGGCTGGCCATCGTGGCCGCCGTCGTCGCCTCGCACGGCGGCGAGGTCCGGGTGACGAGCGTGCCCGGGGAGACCGTGTTCGCGGTGCGGCTGCCGCTGGCCTGAGCGGCCGTCAGAGCGTCCTCGCGCGCGTTCACAGGCGGCGCACATCCGTCCGACACGGCGTGAACAGGGCGCTCGGTGACGGTGGACGGCATGACCACCACCGCCGCACCCTCACCCGCAACGGCCTCCGCGCCCGACGCGGCCGCACCCGGCCGCGATCCACGCTGGGCCCGGCCCGCCTTCCTCGCGCTGCTGGCCCTGACCGCGCTGCTCTACGTCTGGGACCTGGGCGCGTCCGGCTGGGCCAACCAGTTCTACTCGGCCGCCGTCCAGGCCGGGGCGCACAGCTGGAAGGCGATGTTCTTCGGCTCCTCCGACGCCGCCAACTTCATCACCGTCGACAAGCCACCGGCCTCGCTGTGGGTGATGGAGCTGTCGGCGCGGCTGTTCGGCGTCAACGCGTGGTCGATCCTGGTGCCGCAGGCGCTCGAAGGCGTTGCGGCCGTCGCCGTCGTGCATGCGGCGGTCAAGCGGCGGTTCTCCGCCGGCCCCGCGCTGCTGGCCGGGGCGACGCTCGCGCTGACCCCGGTCGCGGCGCTGATGTTCCGCTTCAACAACCCGGACGCGCTGCTGGCGCTGCTGCTCGCGCTCGCCCTCTACGCGGTCCAGCGTGCGCAGGAGCAGGCGCGGACCCGGTGGCTGCTGACAGCCGCCGCCTGTATCGGCTTCGCCTTCCTGACCAAGACGCTGCAGGCGTTCCTGGTGCTGCCCGCGATGGGCTCGGTATATCTGCTCCTGGCGCCGACCGGCTTCTGGCGGCGGGTGCGACAGCTGCTGCTGGCGATGGTGGTGCTGGTGGTCAGCTCGGGGTGGTGGGTCGCGATCGTCGAGCTGACGCCGGTTCAGTACCGGCCGTATGTCGGGGGTAGCCAGAACGACTCCTTTCTCCAGCTGACCTTCGGATACAACGGCTTCGGCCGGATCACCGGCGCCGAGACCGGCAGCGTGGGCGGCGGGGGAGGTGGTGCCGCCGGCGGCAACTGGGGGAGCACCGGACTGACCCGGCTCTTCGGAGCGGAGATGGGCGGTCAGATCTCCTGGCTGCTCCCCGCGGCGCTGCTGTTGCTGGTGGCGGGCCTCTGGTGGACGCGCCGCGCGCCGCGCACCGACCCGCGTCGAGCGGCGCTGGTGCTCTGGGGGACGGCGCTGGTCACCACCTTCGTGGTGTTCAGCTATATGCAGGGGATCTTCCACCCGTACTACAACGTCGCGCTCGCGCCGTATCTCGCGGTGCTGGTGGGCATGGGCGCCGGGCTGCTGTGGGAGCGTCGGGCCGGTTGGGCGGCCGGTGGTACTGCGGCGCTGGTCGTCGGGGTGACGGCGGTCTGGTCGTTCGTCCTGCTGGGGCGCAGTGCGGACTGGCTGCCGTGGCTGCGCTACGCGGTGCTGCTGGTGGGCCTGGCGAGCGCGCTGGCGCTGGCCTTCGGGCCGCTGCTGGGGCGGCGGTTGGCCGTGGTCGCGGCGCTGGCCGCGGTCCTCGCGGGCCTCGGCGGCCCGGCCGCGTACAGCGTCGAGACGGCCGGCACCGCGCACAGTGGTTCGCTCCCCTCGGCCGGACCGACGGTCCAGGGCGCCGGGTTCGGCGGGATGCCCGGAGGCGGAGGAAGGACCGGCGGTGGAACACCCGGCGGTGGAATGTCCGGCGGTGGAATGTCCGGAGGTGGAACGCCCGGGCGCGGGTTCGGGGGTGGCGGTCGGCCGGGCGGATCCGGCGGCGCCGCTGGGCAGCTCGGCGGCAAGCTGCCCAGCGGCAAGCTCCCCGGCGGCTTCGGACAGCGCGGCGGCATGCCCGGTGGCGCCGGAGGCGGTGCCGGTGGGATCGGTTCGCTGCTCAACGGGAGTGATCCCGGCAAGGCGCTGACCGCGCTGCTCAAGCAGGACGCCTCCCGCTACACCTGGGTCGCCGCGGCCGTCGGTTCCCAGAACGCGGCGGGCTACCAGTTGGCCGGCGGCTACCCGGTGATGGCCGTCGGCGGCTTCAACGGGACCGATCCGGCGCCGACCCTGGCCCAGTTCGAGAGCGATGTGCGCTCCGGGAAGATCCACTACTTCCTCGGCAGCGCGCTGACCATGGGCGGCCCGACCGGCGGTACGAGCACGAGCACCAGCGCCGGCACGAGCACGAGCACGAGCACCGGCACCGGCGGCTCGGGCGACTCCTCGCAGATCGCCACCTGGGTGGCCCAGAACTACAAGGCCACCACGGTCGACGGCGTGACGGTCTATGACCTGACGAACCCGAAGACGACCGGCTGAGCCGGGTGGTCGAGCCGAGCGAAGCTGCGGCCGTGCTCGCGCGCCTTCCATGAGTTTTTACTGACAAAAGCGACAATGTGCCCAAATTGTCATCGACAGTGAAGGTCGCAGGTCGCACCCATGGAGACGCCTCCGAGCACGGTCCGTTGTATCCGCCGCGCACGTCGTCAGCGTCGCGCTGTCTCTGCCGTCACCGCCGTCCTGACCGCCACGGCGCTGCTGCTGACCGCCACCGCCTGCACCAGCAGCGGCAGTGGCAGCGGGAACGGGAACGGGGGCAAGTCCGCCGACGCGGGCAGCGCCGCGCCCGCGCCCAGCGTCAGCAACGACCTGCAGGCGAACTACGAGAACACCGTCAAGGCCGTTCTCCCGTCAGTGGTCCAGATCAACGCGGCGGACAGCCTCGGCAGCGGAATCGTCTACGACACCAAGGGTGACATCGTCACCAACGCGCACGTGGTGGGCAGTTCGACCAGCTTCCAGGTGACGCTGTCCGACCAGTCCAAGCCGCTGGCCGCCACGCTGGTCTACTCCTACCCGACCAACGATCTCGCCGTGATCAAGCTGAGCAGCCCGCCCTCCGGGCTCAAGCCCGCCGTCTTCGCGGACAGCTCCAAAGTCGACGTCGGGCAGATCGTGCTGGCCATGGGCAACCCGCTCGGGCTCTCCTCCAGCGTCACCGAGGGGATCGTCTCGGCGGTCGGGCGGACCGTCAGCGAGGGCAAGAGCCAGGAGAACCCGCAGGGTGCGACCATCCCGAACATGGTCCAGACGAGCGCCGCGATCAACCCGGGCAACAGCGGTGGCGCGCTGGTGAACCTGTCCGACCAGATCGTCGGCGTCAACACCCTGGCCGCGGTGGACAACAACGAGGGCAACTCGCAGGCCCCCGGCATCGGCTTCGCCATCCCGGCGTCGACCGTGACCAACCTGGCGGACCAGATGATCCAGAGCGGCAAGGTGACCAACTCCGGCCGCGCCGCGCTCGGCATCAGCGCGCGCACGGTGATCACCGGGACCGCCAGCGACGGCACCCCGACCACCGGCGCGGGCATCGTCTCGGTCACCGCGGGCGGGCCGGCCGCCAAGGCCGGGCTCCAGGCGGGCGACGTGATCACGCAGCTGGGCGGCACCGCCGTGGACAGCGTCGCCACCCTGTCGACGGTGCTGGCCTCGGACAAGCCGGGGCAGCAGGTCCAGGTGACCTACCTCCGCGACGGCAGCACCAAGACCGCGACGGTCACGCTCGGAACGCTCTGATCCCCGGCATCCCGCACTGCGGGTCGGGCCGCGCGCACACTCCTGACGGATCGTCAGATTGCGCGTAGCCTGACCCGCATGGAGAGCTTCCCCTGGATCATTTCGGTGGACGACCACACCGTCGAGCCGCCGCACGTGTGGCAGGACCGGCTGCCCGCCAAGTACCGCGAGCTCGGTCCGCGTATCGTCCGGGCCCCGCTCGCTGAGATGACCTTCGTCGGCGGGCGGTTCACGCCGGTGATGGGCGCCCCCGGCAGCGACGGGCCGATCGCCGACTGGTGGGTCTACGAGGACCTGCGCCGCCCGCTCACCCGCCTCGACACCGCCGTCGGCTACCCGCGTGACGAGGTGCGGCTGGAGGCCATCACCTACGAGCAGATGCGGCCGGGGTCGTTCTCGGTACCCGAGCGGTTGGCCGACATGGACGTCAACCACGTCCAGTCCGCGCTCTGCTTCCCGACCTTCCCGCGCTTCTGCGGCCAGACCTTCACCGAGGCCAAGGACCACGAGCTCGGGCTGCTCTGCATCCAGGCCTACAACGACTGGATGGTCGACGAGTGGTGCGGCCCGACCGCGCGGGGCCGGATGATCCCGCTCGCCATCGTCCCGCTCTGGGACGCCGAGTCGGCCGCTGTCGAGGTTCGCCGCAACGCCGCCCGCGGGGTCCGCGCGGTCTGCTTCAGCGAGATACCTCCGCACCTGGGCCTGCCCAGCATCCACACCGACGCCTGGGACCCTTTCCTGCGCGCCTGCGAGGAGACGGGGACCGTCATCGCGATGCACATCGGCAGCTCCTCGCGGATGCCGTCCACCTCCGCAGACGCGCCGCCCGCCGTCGGGTCCACCATCACCTTCGCCAACTGCTGTTTCTCCATGGTCGACTGGCTGATGAGCGGCAAGTTCGACCGGTTCCCGGAGCTGAAGATCATGTACGCCGAGGGGCAGATCGGCTGGATCCCCTACATCCTGGCCCGCGCCGACGTGGTCTGGGAGGAGAACCGCGCCTGGGGCGGCGTCGCCGACAAGGTCTTCACCCGGCCCAGCGAGCTCTTCGCGCAGCACGTCTACGGCTGCTTCTTCGACGACCCCAACGGTCTGCGCAACCTGGACGCGATCGGCGCGGCCAACGTCCTCTACGAGACCGACTACCCGCACTCCGACTCGACCTGGCCCAAGAGCCGTGAGGTCGCCGAGGAGCAGATGGGCCATCTCGAAGCACCCGTCGTCGAGCAGATCGTCCGCGGCAACGCCATCGAGCTGCTGGGCCTGACGCCGGAGGGGCTCTGGGGCGGACCCGGGGCGGGGGTGTGAGATGGCTGAGTTCGGGATCCAACTGCCGGTCCAGGCGCAGAGCACCATCTTCGTCGAGCCCTGGGAGGCGGCAGCCGGGCCTGCCGAGCTGGCCGCCGTCGCCCGGGCCGCCGACCGGCTCGGCTACGCCTACGTCGCCTGCTGCGACCATGTCGCCATCCCGCGTCGGCTGGTCGGGCCGATGGGCGCGACCTGGTACGACCCGGTCTCGACCCTCGGCTACCTGGCCGGGCTGACCTCGCGGATCCGGCTGCTCTCCCACATCGCGGTGGCGCCGCTGCGGCACCCGCTGCTCTCCGCCAAGCAGTACGCCACGCTGGACCTGCTCAGCAGCGGACGGTTGGTGCTCGGCGTCGGCGCGGGCCATGTGCAGGAGGAGTTCGAGACGCTCGGCGTCGACTTCCACCGGCGCGGCGAGATCCTCGACGAGACGATCGC
Source organism: Streptacidiphilus sp. MAP5-3 (assembly GCF_041262505.1). NCBI lineage: Bacteria > Bacillati > Actinomycetota > Actinomycetes > Kitasatosporales > Streptomycetaceae > Streptacidiphilus > Streptacidiphilus sp. MAP5-3. The sequence goes on along the minus strand of NZ_JBGCCL010000014.1, from coordinate 143,680 downwards.
CGCGCTCGACGCGGCGCTGACCGACGAGTACCCGGAGCACGACGGGCCCCGGTTCCCGTTCCGGGACCTGGCCGTCTCGCCGCGCCCGGTGCAGACGCCGCGTCCGCCGATCTGGGTCGGCGGCTCGGCCCCGGCGGCGGTCAGGCGGGCGGCGCGGCTGTCGGAGGGCTGGCTCTCGCAGGGCGACACTCTGGACGCGCTGCCCGCGCAGCTGGAGCTGATCCGCGCCACCCGCGAACAGGCGGGCCGCAGCGGGCCGTTCGTCGTCAACGCCATCGCGCCGCCGCTCTACGTCGGCGAACCGGGCTGGGACATCGGCCGCCGCTCCGTCTCCGGCAAGCCGGACGCGCTGGCGGAGCTGCTGCGCCGGTACGTCGCGGTCGGGGTCACGCATCTGCAGCTGCGCCCGCGCAGCCGAGACCTGGCCGAGTACCTGGCCCAACTGGAGCTGATCGCCACGGACGTGCTGCCGCTGGTGTGAGGGCAGTTCCGGGTCTTCCCTTGTGCGGGCTCCCGAAGGACACTCGGACGACGAGAACTGACGATGCGTCAGATTATCTTCGCTCGGACGAGCCTGAAGGAGTCCGCACCATGACCGAAGCCACCGCCCCCGACCGCGTTCCCGGCCGCGTTCCCGGCCGTCTCGCGGGCCGTTCCGTGCTGATCACCGGTGCCGCGCGGGGGCAGGGCGCCGCCGAGGCGCGCCTCTTCGCCGCCGAGGGCGCGCAGGTGCTGATCGGTGACGTCCTCGACGACCAGGGCGAGGCGCTGGCCAAGGAGTTGCAGCTGGAGCTCGGCGAGGGGAGGGTCCGCTACCAGCACCTCGACGTCAGCAGCGAGGACGACTGGACCGCGGCCGTGCACGCCGCCGTCTCCGCCTTCGGCAAGCTGGACGGACTGGTCAACAACGCCGGGATCCTGCGCTTCAACGAGCTGGTCAGCACGCCCCTGGAGGAGTACCTGGCGGTGGTCCGGGTCAACCAGGTCGGCTGCTTCCTGGGCATGCGCGCCGCTGCCCCGGCCATCGAGGCGGCGGGCGGCGGGACCATCGTCAACACCGCCTCCTACACCGCGCTCACCGGTATGGCCCTGGTGACCTCGTACGCCGCCACCAAGGGCGCGATCGTCGCGATGACCCGCGTCGCCGCGCTGGAGCTGGCACCCAAGGGCATCCGGGTCAACGCGGTCTGCCCCGGCGCGGTCGACACCCCGATGTCGGACCCGGCCAACGCCTTCGTGGGGGAGTCCGGCGCGCCGGTGATGAGCGCGGAGGACGCGGCGGCGCTGGCCGCGGCCACGAAGGAGCTCTATGCCAAGGTCGTCCCGCTGGGCCGGATCGGCCGCCCGGACGAGATGGCGCGCCTCGCGCTCTTCCTGACCTCGGACGACTCGTCCTACGTCACCGGCCAGCCGATGGTCGCGGACGGCGGCTGGATGTGCGGGGTCACCATCGGCTGATATGCCGACCAGGAATATTGACGGACCGTCAGTCAGCTATTGACCGGCGCTCCGGGCGAATGCCAGAGTCGCAGGCAGTCAAATCTGACGGATCGTCAGATAATTCGGGACTTGGACGGTGAACCCATGGAGTTCGGCATCTTCATCCAGGGCTACGTGCCCAGAAGTCGCTCCCAGGCCGACCCGCAGGCCGAGCACCACGCCCTGATGGAGGAGATGGACTACGTCGTCCAGGCCGACAAGGCCGGGTTCAAGTACGCGTGGGTCACCGAGCACCACTTCCTGGAGGAGTACTCGCACATCTCCGCCAACGACGTGGTGATCGGCTACCTCACCCACGCCACCGAGCGGATCCACGTCGGCTCCGGCATCTTCAACCCGCTGCCCAAGGTCAACCACCCGGTCAAGGTCGCCGAGCGCGTCGCCATGCTGGACCACCTCTCCGGCGGGCGCTTCGAGTTCGGCACCGGCCGCGGCGCCGGCAGTCACGAGATCCTCGGCTTCCTCCCCGATGCGGCGTCCATGGACGTCACCAAGGAGATGTGGGAGGAGACCATCGGCGAGTTCCCGAGGATGTGGCTGAACGACGAGTACCCGGGCTTCTCCGGCAAGCACTGGACGCTGCCGCCGCGCAAGGTGCTGCCCAAGCCGTACGGCAAAGCCCACCCGGCCATGTGGTACGCGGCGGGCAGTCCGGCCTCGTACGAGATGGCCGCACGCAAGGGCCTTGGGGTGCTGGGCTTCAGCGTGCAGAAGGTCTCCGACATGGAGTGGGTGGTGGCCAGTTACAAGAACGCCATCCGCGAGGCCGAGCCGGTCGGAGCCTTCGTCAACGACAACGTGATGGTCACCTCGACCGCGATCTGCGCCGAGACCTCGGCGGAGGCGCGCCGGATCGCGGCCAGCGGCGGGCTCAACTACCTGCAGTCGCTGCTCTTCCGCTACCACGACACGTTCCCGCGCCCGGAGGGCATCCCGGTCTGGCCGGAGCTGCTGCCGGAGTACAGCGAGGAGCTGATCGACCTGCTGATCGCCGAGGAGCTGATGATCTGCGGCGACCCGGACGAGGTGCTGAAGCAGTGCAAGCGCTGGGAGTCCGCGGGCGCGGACCAGCTGGTCTTCGGCCTGCCGGTCGGCATCCCGCCGGAGCAGACGGCGCAGACGATCAGGCTGATCGGCGAGCACGTGATCCCGAAGATCGACACCGATCCCGTGCACCGCACCACGCGGTTCCGTCAGTCCGTGGGCTAGTACGAGATCCCGGTTGGTGAGGAGTGGGAGGAGAAGGTTCATGCTCGACCATCTGATCCAGGGCGCGACGCTGGTCGACGGCACCGGCGCGGCCGCGCGCGGCGCCGATGTGGGGATCAAGGACGGCAAGGTCGCCGTCATCGCCGATCCAGGCCGGTGCCAGGAGCCGGCGGCCACGACCGAGGACGCCACCGGGCTGGTCCTCACCCCCGGCTTCGTCGATCCCCACACCCACTACGACGCGCAGCTGTTCTGGGACCCGTTCGCCACCCCGTCGCTCGGCCACGGCGTCACCACCGTCGCCGGGGGCAACTGCGGGTTCACCCTCGCGCCGCTCAACCCGGCCCGGCCGGACGACGCGGACTACACGCGGCGGATGATGTGCCGGGTCGAGGGCATGTCGCTGGCCGCGCTGGAGGAGGGCGTGCCGTGGGGCTGGTCGTCCTTTGGCGAGTACCTCGGCGCGCTGGACGGGAGGATCGCGGTCAACGCGGGCTTCATGGTGGGCCACTGCGCGCTGCGTCGCCACGTCATGGGCCCCGACGCGGTCGGCGGACAGCCGACGGCCGAGCAGCTCGGGCAGATGACCGCGCTGCTCAAGCAGGCCATGGCGGAGGGCGCTTGGGGCCTGTCCACCACCCAGTCCGCCACCCACGCGGACGGCGACGGACAGCCGGTCGCCTCCCGGCATGCGCGGCGTGAGGAGCTGGTCGCCCTCTCCCGGGCCGTCGGCGAGGCACCGGGGACGCAGATCGAGGCGATCGTCGCCGGGTGCCTGGACACCTTCGCTGACGAGGAGATCGAGCTGCTGGTCGAGATGAGCGCGGTGGCCGGTCGCCCGCTCAACTGGAACGTGCTGACCATCGACGCCGCCGTCCCGGGCCGCGTCCCGCGCCAACTGCTCGCGTCCGAGCGGGCCCGCGCGGCGGGCGGGCGGATCGTGGCGCTGACCATGCCGATCCTGACGCCGATGAACATGTCGCTGGGCACCTTCTGCGCGCTCAACCTGATCCCGGGGTGGGGCGATGTCCTCGGCCTGCCGGTGCCGGAGCGGATCGCGCGACTGCAACAGCCGGACGTACGGGCGGAGATGCTGCGCCGCGCGGACAGTCCGGAGGCGGGCGTCTTCCGGCGGCTGGCCGACTTCGGCCGCTACGTCATCGGAGACACCTACACCGGCACCAACGCGGGCCTGACCGGACGCGTCGTGCGGGACATCGCCGCCGAGCGCGGCCAGGACCCGTTCGCGACGCTGGTCGAGATCTGCGTCAACGACAACCTGCGCACCGTCCTCTGGCCGATGCCGACCGACAACGACCCGGCCAGCTGGGAGCTGCGGCGCGACACTTGGCAGCACGAGGACGTCATGCTCGGCGGCAGCGACGCGGGCGCGCACCTGGACCGGATGTGCGGCGCGCCCTACACCACCCGCTTCCTCGGCGACTGCCTGCGGCGACGCAAGCTGGTCCCGCTGGAGCAGGCGGTGCGGATGCTGACCGCCGACCCGGCGGAGTTGTTCGGCCTGCGTGGACGCGGCACGGTCGCCGTCGGCAACCACGCGGACCTGGTCCTCTTCGACCCCGAGCGAATCGACGCGGGCCCGGCGACGCTGGTCCACGACCTGCCCGGCGACAGCCCGCGGCTGGACTCGCGGGCGGAGGGCGTGGTCGCGGTCCGCGTCAACGGGGTCGAGACGCTCCGTGACGACAAGCTGACGGGCGCGATCCCGGGCACGGTGCTCCGCTCGGGGCGCGACACCCGCACGGTGTCGACGCGGGGGTGAGGGGGCGCGCAGCGGCGGGGGCGGGGGCTGCTCGTTACCGCAGCAGCCCCCGCACCATCGCCCGGCGGACGGCGGCGACGCCGCGCAGCACCTGCGGCGTCAGCAGCACCAGCACGATCCCGACCGCACACGTCGCGGCGATCTCCGGGACGGTGTGGATGTAGTAGCTGTGGTTGTCGTAGTCCCACAGCTTGTAGCCCGGCCAGCCCACGTAAGTGGGAAAGACCCAGTGGTACAGCGGGTAGAGCGCGGCCGAGATCCCGACGCTCCACAGCATCACGGCGAGCGTGAAGCCGAGGATGCCCATCGGCAGCATCAGCACGCCGTAGAGCGCCGCCCGCCAGTTGGCGCCGTTCTTCAGCAGCGCGCCGATCCAGGCCATCAGTCCGGGCCTGGCGGGCGTGACCGGCACGGGACCGGCCACCTCCTGGCCGAGCAGTGCGCCGCTGCGGGCCCGCTCCATCGCGCCGAACCCGCGCGCCATGCCCATCAGCGCGGCCAGCACGGGAAGCCCGACGAAGGTCATCACCGTGCCGACGCCGAAGCAGAACAGCGTGACGATCAGGCTGAACATGAAGACCCCGATCGGCAGATCGAGCACCAGGTGCAGCGTCTCCCGCCAGGTCTGCCCGGAGAAGGGCGCCAGCAGGAACGCCGGCCGGTTCGGGGCCGTCGGCCGGTAGGCCGTCGTCGTGCGGCGCTGCTCCGCCATGCTGCTCATCAGGGCTGCTCCCTCGTCGGTTCGTTGCCGCGGGTCCCGTTTCCGGTTCCGCCGTTGTGAACCAGCCTGCCTGGCACGGGCGCTGGGGGCATTGGGGCGCTTCGGCCTCTTGAGGTGGGGTTAACCCCACCCGGCAAACATGCGACAGGGCCGCTCGCGCCGGATCGGCGGGCGGCCCTGTCGATAGCTGTGCGGGTGCGGCTGCGTCAGCCGTTGTTGCCGAGGCAGAGCACCATGTCGTTGGAGCCGGACTCGGTGTAAGCGGCCACGACGCCCTGCACGTTCTGGCACTGGGAGTCGTCGCTGCTGTTGTTGAAGACCTGCAGCACCTTGAACTTGGCGTTCGAGTCCGAGCAGCTGATGACGTGGACGTCCGGGCTGCTGTCGGAGCCCGTGTTCTGGACGCAGTCACCGACCTTGGCGGTGTCGGCCGCACCGGTCGCGTGATCCCAGATGAAGCCGCCGACGCCGATGACGATCAGGCCCACGACGCTGACGATCAGACGGATGCCGAGGATCTTGCCGGCCCGCTTGGTGCGCCCGCCGGGCGCCGGCGGCTGAACCTGGAAGCCCTGGTTCGGCTGCGGCTGCTGGAAGCCGGGGTTGGGCTGCTGCGGCGGGTAGCCCGGGTTCGGCTGCTGGCCCGGGTACGAGGGCGGCGGAGTGGACATAACTGGGTCCCCCTGGATGTGGCTCTGCGAACAATCGGTCGAATGCCGAAGATTAGCGATTCCAGGGAGAAGCCTGTGAGCACGAGACGCAACTGTGGCTGCTCGGCGGCCGAACTGTGATCAGCTGTCAGTTTTTCGGCCCCGGCGGGCGGGTAATCAAGATCAGTTGCGAGTGCCGGACTGCGCCCGTGTGTGCCACGGCAGTTCGACCGTCACCACGGTCGGGCCGCCGAGCGGGCTGCTGATGACGAAGACGCCGTCGACCGCGCGGATCCGGTCCGCGAGACCGGCCAGCCCGCCACCGGGCAGTTCGGCCGCGCCGCCGACGCCGTCGTCCCGGACCTGGAGCATCAGCCGGTCGTCCGCGCGCCAGATCTCCACCTGCGCGCTGCGCGCCTGCGCGTGCTTCGCGGCGTTGGTCAGCAGCTCGCTGACGGTGAAGTAGGCGATGCCCTCGATCGCCGACGCAGGCCGCTCCGGCAGCTCGACGCCGAGGCGGACGCCGCCCGGCAGCGGACAGCGGGAGGCGATCGAGGAGAGCGCGGCGTCGAGACCGCGGTCGGTCAGCACCGCCGGGTGGATGCCGCGGGCCAGGTCGCGCAGCTCTTGGAGGGCGAGCTTCACCTCGCTGTGGGCGTCCGAGACCATCCGCGCCGCCGTCTGTGGATCCTCCGTCAGCTTCTCCTTCGCCAGGCCCAGGTCCATGGCCAGCGCGACCAGCCGCGCCTGCGCGCCGTCGTGCAGGTCCCGCTCGATCCGGCGCAGGTCGGCGGCGGCCGAGTCGACGACGGTGCCGCGGTCGTCCTCCAGCTCGCGCACCCGCTCCGTCAGCCCGCCCGGCGCCAGCAGCGTGCCGACGAGCAGCCGGTCGACCTGGCTGAGCCCGCGCGCGATCCACGGCAGCACGGGGAAGAGCACGACCATCGCGAGCAGGCCGACGGCGAAGGAGATGACGCCCCAGGGCAGCATCACGACGAAGTAGAGCGCGCTGCGCCACGCGAGCCCGTCGCCCAGCACCGCCAGCGCCCGGTGCAGCGGGCCCGGCCGGGCGGACTGCACCGGCAGCGGCTCGGGCGGCGCGTCGCCGAGCAGCGCCCGCGCGCGTGCGCGTTCGACGGTCCCGCCGCCGCGTACCGTGAAGAGCGCCCCGGCCAGCACCCAGATGCCGACGAAGGTGAGCACGGTGCCGATCCCCAGCGCGACCAGGGCGACGGTGAGGGTGAAGCCGATGATGCCGAGCGGAAGGTTGGTGAGCAGATAGACCAGCTCGCGGCCGAGCCGGGCATTGAAGCGGGGGCGTCGGTCGGCGTCGGTCGTCATCAGGTCCATGCTGCCAGGCTCGCTGGGAACGGACCCCCGACACCATGGGGAAGGTCGCCGCTTCCGGGGTAGGGACAGCCCTACCCCCGGCCTTGCTCCGGGTACGGATGCGACCTGCAGGAGTCCGGTATCCGTCCGGCAGCCGTCCATCCGGTGGGCGAGTTCACAGCTGGGACGCCTGGGGACCTAGACTCCTACGCCGTAAAGGCAAAGATTCCGTTAAACCGACCCGACCGCGTCGACGTAGGCTGACTCCGGAGGCGACCGAGCATGCAGGCCGTGCAGGCACTGGCGGCATCCCGAACGGGGTACTTCCACGCGTACTCCGTGGTCGGGCTGATGGCGCTGATCGGCGTCCTCTTCGTCGGGGCGTCGTTCGCAGCCAACCGGCTGCTGCGGCCCTACGCACCGACGCAGGAGAAGCTGCTGGCGTACGAGTGCGGCGTCGACCCGGTGGGCGAGGGCTGGGCGCAGACCCAGATCCGCTACTACGTCTACGCCTTCCTCTACGTGATCTTCGCGGTCGACGCGATCTACCTCTTCCCCTGGGCCACGGTCTTCGCCGCGCCCGGATTCGGGGCCGGGACGCTGATCGAGATGTTCGTGTTCATCGGTTTCCTCGCGGTGGGCCTCCTCTACGCGTGGAAGAAGGGCGTCCTGGAATGGTCGTGAACCTCGGAACCCCGGACCCCTCGCAGCCAGGTGGCCCGGCAGCGCTGGAACCACGGCGGCTGGGCCCGCTGGCCCGGATGGCGCCCGACCCGATCAAGGTGGTGCTGAACTGGGGCCGCCGGTACAGCCTGTGGTGCTTCAACTTCGGGCTGGCCTGCTGCGCCATCGAGTTCATCGCCGCGTCCATGGCGAAGCACGACTTCATCCGTCTCGGTGTCATTCCGTTCGCGCCCGGACCGCGTCAGGCGGACCTGATGATCGTCTCGGGCACGGTGACGGACAAGATGGCCCCCGCGATCAAGCGTCTCTACGAGCAGATGCCGGAGCCCAAGTACGTCATCTCCTTCGGCGCCTGCTCCAACTCCGGCGGCCCGTACTGGGACTCGTACTCGGTGACCAAGGGCGTCGACCAGATCATCCCGGTCGACGTCTACGTCCCCGGCTGCCCGCCGCGGCCGGAGGCGCTGCTCCAGGGCATCCTCAAGCTGCAGGAGAAGATCGCCCGCGAGTCGCTGCCGGACCAGTACCCGACTGCCGCTGGGACGGCGGCCGTGTCCCCGGCCGCGCCGCCGTCCCCGGCTGCGCTGGCCCGCCCGCTCGTCGCCGGGCCAAACCCGGACGGTGGTTCGTCATGATGACGTTCGACCGCTCTGCAGAGGAGCTCGCTGCCGCCGTCGGGCCGTGGGCCACGGCGGCGGAGTCGTACGAGCTGGTGACGGTGGACGTCCCCGCCGAGCACTGGACCGAGGCGCTGACCACCTGCCGCGACGCGCTCGGGCTCGCCTACCTCGACTGGCTCTCCGCCGTGGACGAGCTGGCCGAGGGCTTCTCGGTCTGCGCGCACCTGGCCCGCGTCGGGGACGGCACCGCCGCGCAGCACCTGCTGCTGCGCACCCGCGTCCCGCGCGACGCCGCGTCGCTGCCCACCGCCGTCCCCGTCTACGCGGGCGCGGCCTGGCACGAGCGCGAGACGCACGAGATGTTCGGCATCGACTTCCCCGGGCATCCGCACCTGATCGCCCTGCTGCTGCCGGACGGCTTCGAGGGCCACCCGTTGCGCAAGGAGTTCGTCCTGGCCGCCCGGGTCGCCAAGGCGTGGCCGGGCGCGAAGGAGCCGGGGGAGAGCGACCACGCCCCGGCGGAGGGCGGCCGTCGCCGCATGCTGCCGCCCGGTGTCCCCGACCCGAACGAGTGGGGCCCGCTCGCCGGGACCCTGCCGCCCGTCCCCGAGCGCCCGGCCCGCGGTGCGCGCGCCGGTGCGGCGCGTGCTGCGGGCACTGCTGCCGCAGGCGCGGCGGCGGACCGCCCGCGGCGCACCCGCTCCGCCACGGCGGGCAGCGCGAGCCAGGCAGCAGAGACGACCCCGGCTCCGGAGGCTCCGGCCCCTGAGACGCCGGCTGCGTCTGCGCCGACGTCGCCGGACGCCCCCTGGCAGTCTCCTGACGCAGCGTCAGCTCCTGCGGCGGCGCCGCCGGTCGCCCGGCCGCGCCGCTCGCGTTCGGTTTCGTCGGGCAGCGTCAGCCAGCAGGCGGACGAGCCCGAACGGCCCGAGGAGGCCGAGCAGGCCGAACAGCCCGAGCCTGCTGAGCAGCCCGATCCGACGGAGCCGACCGCGCAGCCCGATCCGGAGACCCCGACCACCCCCGAGGAGGACGCGTGACCACGCTCGACGCGCTGCTCCGCTGCGTCGCGGTGCTCGTTGTCTTCCTGGTGTTCCCGCTGGTCATCGGGCAGACCGAGCACAAGACCATGGCGCACATGCAGGGCCGGCTCGGCCCGATGTACGCGGGCGGGTTCCACGGGTGGGCGCAGCTCGTCGCCGACGGCGTCAAGTTCGCGCAGAAGGAGGACATCGTCCCCGCCGGGGCCGACCGCAGGATCTTCCAGATCGCGCCGGCCGTCGCGCTGCTGCCGTACCTCCTCGCGCTGCTGGCGATCCCGCTCGGCCCGGGGGACCTGGTCGGCCAGTCGATCGACGCGGGCCTCTTCTTCGTGCTCGCGGTGATGGGCGTCGGCGTGCTCGGCTCGCTGATGGCCGGGTGGGCGTCGGCCAACAAGTTCTCCCTGCTGGGCGGCATCCGCACCGCCGCCCAGCTGTTGGCCTACGAGCTGCCGATGTTGCTCGCCGCCGCCTCCGTGGCCATGGCCGCCGGGACCGTCTCGCTGACCGGGATCCTCGGCGCCTTCCACTGGTGGTGGGTGCCCTGGCAGATCGTCGGCGGCTTCGTCTTCTTCGTCTCCGGGCTGGCCGAGCTGCAGCGTCCGCCGTTCGACATGCCGGTCGCCGACTCGGAGATCATCTTCGGTGCCTACACCGAGTACACCGGCCTGCGGTTCGCGCTCTTCCTGCTCTCCGAGTACGCGGGCATCCTCGTCGTCTCCGCGTTGACGGCCGTGCTCTTCCTCGGTGGCTGGCACGGGCCGATGGCTGCCACCCTCGGCTGGCTCTGGATGCTGCTGAAGACCTTCGCCCTGGCCTTCGTCGTCATCTGGCTGCGCGTCACCTACCCCCGCCTCCGCGAGGACCAGCTGATGCGCTTCGCCTGGACCGTGCTCATCCCGCTCGCGCTCGCGCAGCTCGCCCTCACCGGCGTCGTCAAGGTGGTGATCTCCTGATGTCCCCCCTGCCCGGTCGGGGTCTGGCCAAGGGCCTCGCGGTCACCCTGCGCACGATGACCAAGCGGACCGTCACCGCCCAGTACCCGGACGTCCAGCCCGAGCTGCCGCCGCGTTCGCGCGGTGTCATCGCGCTGCTGGAGGAGAACTGCACGGTCTGCATGCTGTGCGCCCGCGAGTGCCCGGACTGGTGCATCTACATCGACTCCCACAAGGAGACGCTGCCCGCCGCCGACCCGAACGCGCGCGCCCGCACCCGCAACATGCTGGACCGCTTCGCGATCGACTTCTCGCTCTGCATGTACTGCGGCATCTGCATCGAGGTCTGCCCCTTCGACGCGCTCTTCTGGTCGCCCGAGTTCGAGTACGCGGAGGAGGACATCCTGGACCTCACCCACGAGCGCGACCGCCTGCGCGAGTGGATGTGGACCGTCCCGGCCCCGCCCGCACTCGACCCGGCGGCGGAGGAGCCCAAGGAGATCGCCGCCGCCCGCAAGGCCGCCGACAAGGCCGCCGCGGCTGCGGCTGCTGCCGCAGAGGGCTCGGCCGGGCAGGGGGGAGAGGCGTGAACGTCGTGCCTTCCGTGGTCGGTTCCGGCCACAGCTTCCTCTCGCCGACCGGCGTCGAGATCGTCTTCGTCCTGGTCGGCCTGGCCGTGCTGGGCGCGGCCCTGCTGACCGTCACCACCAAGCAGCTGGTCCACGCCGCGCTCTGGCTGGTTGTCGCGCTGGGCGGGCTGGCTGTCGAGTACCTGCTGCTGACGGCGGAGTTCATCGCCTGGGCGCAGGTGCTGATCTACGTCGGCGCGGTCGTCGTCCTCGTCCTCTTCGGGCTGATGCTGACCCGTGCGCCCATCGGGGAGTCGCCCGACGCGGACTCCGGCAACCGGTGGCTCGCCCTCGCCGTCGCGCTGGCCGCGGCGGCGACGCTGGTCACCCTGGTCGTGGACGCCTTCCGGACCACCTGGATCGACCTCGGCACCGTGGCCGGCAGCACTGCCGCCAACGGCGTGACGCTGTTCCGCTACTGGGTGCTCCCCTTCGAAGCGCTGTCGGTGCTGCTGCTCGCCGCGCTCGTCGGGGCGATCGTCCTGTCCCGCCGCCGTGACGACGACAGTCGTAGTGACCACCGAGGGGAGCGTTGAGCGGGGTGCATCTCGTCTACCCGGCCGTCCTCGCGGCCCTGCTCTTCTGCGTCGGCCTCTACGGCGTGCTCGCGCGCCGCAACGCCGTGCTGATGCTGATGTCCGTCGAGCTGATGCTCAACGCCGTCAACCTCAACCTCGTCGCCTTCGACGTCTGGCTGCGGGACTCCCTGCACGCGGGCCAGGCGCTCACCCTGTTCACCATCACCATCGCAGCCGCCGAGATCGGCATCGGTCTGGCCGTCGTGCTGTTGGTCTTCCGTAACCGCGGGACCGCGGACATCGACCGGGTCGGCCGTCTCCACGACGGCGACGAGCCGGACGGGGATCAACTCGTCGACCCGACCGAGGGGAAGGCCACCGTCGGATGACCCTCACTCTCGCGATCCTCGTCCCGCTGCTGCCGTTCCTCGGCGCTCTCGCGGGCCTGGCCTGCGGACGGCGCGCTCCGGGCATGGCCCGGCCGCTCGCGGTTCTGCCGACGCTGACCGCGGCGGTGCTCGCCGTGGTCGTCGCGGCCCGCCTCGGCCCCGGCCACATCCTCGACGCCGCCACCGAGCTCACCCCGACCGGCGGCGTGCAGATCTATCTCTCGCTGAACCTGGACGGCATCGCCGTCCTGCTCGCGGTGCTCGTCGGCGTGGTCGCGACCTGCGTGCAGGTCTACTCGACGGCCTACCTGCGTGAGGACCCGCGCTACCCCTCCTATGCGGCGCTGGTCTCGCTCTTCACCTCGGCGATGCTGCTGGTGCTCTACTCCGGCGACCTGATCGTGCTGCTGGTCGGCTGGGAGGTCATGGGCATCTGCTCGTACTTCCTGGTGGGTCACCACTGGGAGCGCGAGGACGCCCGGTCCGCCTCGATCAAGGCCTTCCTGGTCACCAAGCTCGGTGACGTGCCCTTCCTCTTCGGCATCTTCGTGCTGGCCGGCGACGCCGGGACGTTCCAGATCAACGGCGTCATCGGCGCGGCGACCACCGGGCACCTGCACCACGCCACGCTGGCCGCGCTGCTGCTGCTCTGCGGCGTCGCGGGCAAGTCGGCGCAGTTCCCGCTGCACACCTGGCTCCCGGACGCGATGGCCGGCCCGACGCCGGTCTCCGCGCTGATCCACGCGGCCACCATGGTCGCCGCCGGTGTCTATCTGGTGGCCCGACTGATGCCGGTCTTCCTGCTCTCGACCGCCGCCCTGGTGGTCCTGGGCGTGATGGCCGTGATCACCATGATCGGCTCGGCGCTGTGCGCGCTGGCGCAGGACGACCTCAAGCGGGTGCTGGCCTACTCGACGGTCGGTCAGCTCGGCTACATGACCGGTGCGCTCGCCGTGGGCGACCGCGACGCCGCCCTGTTCCACCTGCTGACCCACGGCGCGTTCAAGGCGCTGCTCTTCCTTGCGGCCGGTGTGGTCATACACGCCGCCCACACCAACTCGCTCACCGCCATGGCCCGTCCGGGCGGCTTGAGCCCCGACGGCTCGGGCATCTCGGGTACTGGCGGCTCGGGCGCGGGCCTGCTCCGCCGCCGGGTGCCGGACGCCTACACCACCATGGGCATCGGCCTGTTGGCGCTCGCGGGCGTGCCGCCGTTCTCCGGGTTCTTCAGCAAGGAGTCGGTGCTGACGGCCGCAGAGCAGGCCGCCAACGGTCACGCGCTGACCGACGGCCTCGGCCCGGCCGGAAACGTGCCCTGCTTCCTTGGCTGGACCGTCCTGGTCGGTGGCCTGCTGACGGCGCTGCTGACCGCGATGTACGTGGCCCGGCTCTGGCTGCTCGCCTTCCACCCGCGCGGCGCGCAGAGCGTCGGTGGCGAGAACGCAGGCGCCAAGGTCACCACCGCCGAGCCTGCGGCGATGCGCTGGCCGCTGTGGCTGTTGGCCGTGCCGAGCCTCGCGCTCGGCCTGGTCGGCCTGCGTACCAACTGGCTCCCCGCCTGGCTGGACGGTGTCTCGCTGACGCCGTCGCTGCCCACCAGCCTGATCGGCACCGGCGTCGCCCTGCTCGGCTTCGGTCTCGCCTACGCCGCCTGGCGCCGCGCCGCGGCGACCCTCCCCGCCGACGCGGTGGCCGCGGGCGCGGTGGCCGATCCGGGACGGGTGCTGCTCGGCCCGCTCTTCGGGCCCGCCCGGGACGGCTTCGGCGTCGACCGTCTCTACGACCGTCTCTTCGTCCGCCCGGTGCTCGGCGCGGCCGAGCTGGTCGCCTTCCTCGACCGTGAGGTCGTCGAGACCTACGTCAAGGGCGCGGCGATCAGTCCGGGCCTGGTCGGACGGGTCGTCAGGCGGGCCCAGAACGGCAACACCCAGGGCTACCTGAGCGCGCTCGCGGCCGGTGTCGTGGTCCTCGCCATCGTCGTGGCGGTGGCCCAGTGATCGCCGAATTCGCCCGCCGTGCCCGTTCCGCCCGCTCGGAGGCGACCGCCAGATGACCGTTCTGCTTCTCGTCCTCCTCGCGCTGCCGCTGGTCGGCTCCGCCGCGACGCTGGTGCCCGCGCTGGGCGGACGTCGCGCGCTGTGGCTCGGCGTCGCCGTGACCGGTGCCGACCTGGCTGTGGCCATCGCTCTGGCCGCCGGGTTCGACCTGCACCACCCGGCCCGGATGCAGGGCGTCACCGACGTGGCCTGGATCCCGGCGCTCAACGTCCGGTTCCACCTGGGCGTCGACGGCATCTCGCTGCCGCTGCTGGTGCTGACGGCGCTGCTGACCTTCCTCTGCGCCGTCTACTCGCTCAAGCGCCTGCCCGCAGGCGGCAGCGAACGGGGCTGGACGGGCCTGCTGCTGCTCCTGGCGACCGGCATGCTGGCCACCTTCGCGGTGCTCGACCTGCTGCTCTTCTTCGTGGCGTTCGAGATCGTGCTGGTGCCCATGTACTTCCTGATCGCCCGTTGGGGCGGGGAGAACAGGGGACCGGCGGCGTTTCGCTTCATCCTCTACACGTTGCTCGGCTCGGCGGTCATGCTGCTCGGCCTGCTGCTGCTCGGCCTCAAGGCCGGAACCTTCGACATGACCGCGCTGGCCGCCAACCACGGGCACGGCCTGTCCCGCGGCACCCAGATCCTCGTCGTGCTGGCCATCGGCATCGGACTGGCCGTCAAGGCGCCGATGTGGCCGTTCCACAGCTGGCTGCCGGACGCCCACACGGCCGCACCCACGGCCGGCTCGGTGCTGCTGGCGGGCGTGCTGCTCAAGATGGGCACCTACGGTTTCGTCCGGGTGCTGATCCCGAGCGTCCCGCTGGGGATGCACGAACTCGCCCCGTACATCGGGGCCTTCGCCGTCGTCGGCATCATCTACGGCTCGCTGGCCTGTCTCTCACTGGCCCGGCCCGGGAGCCGTGGTGACCTCAAGCGGCTGATCGCCTTCTCCTCCGTCGGCCACATGGGCTTCGTCCTGCTGGGCGTCGCGACCCTCAATCCGATCGGTATCAACGGCGCGCTCTTCGCCAACATCGGGCACGGACTGATCACCGGCCTGCTCTTCTTCCTCGTCGGCGCGGTCAAGGACCGCTACGGCACCGCCGACCTGGACACCCTCGCCGGGGCCCGGGCCGAGAGCGGGGCCGCGCTCTACGGACGCGCGCCACGGCTCGGCGCGCTGCTCGCCTTCGGGGCGGTGGCCAGTCTGGGCCTGCCGGGCCTGGCCGGTTTCTGGGGCGAACTGCTGGCCATGCTGGGCGCCTTCCACCCCGCCGCCGGGCTGTCCCGGCCGACCTTCCTCACGCTCATGGTCCTGGCCGGGCTCGGCACCCTGCTCACCGCGGCCTACCTGCTCTCCGTCGTCCGCCGGATCTGCATGGGCGACCTGGCCACCGCGCCCGCCGTTCCGGGGGCGTCCCTCACCGACGTCCAGACCTACGAGGCCGTCACCTGGACCCCGCTGGTCGTGCTCACCGTCGTCGCCGGTCTCTGGCCGGCGTTGCTGCTCGGGCTGTCCACGCCCGCCGTCCAGGCGCTGCTCGGAGGCAGCTGAGCCATGCTGACTACCGCTCTCTCCACCGGCGCTCTGCCCACCGGCGCTCTGCCCGTCGGCACACTGGCCGCCGGTGCCGTTCCCGCCGGATCGCTGATCCAGTCCGTGGACTGGCTCGCCGTCCTACCGCCGCTCGTCCCCGCCGTGATGGCGCTGGTCGTCCTGGTCGCGGACCTGTTCCTGCCGACGGCGCGAAAGGCGCTGCTGGGCTGGCTCTCCGTGGCCGGGCTGGCCGCCTCGCTCGTCCTGCTGCTGCCGCTGCGCGACGGCCACCGGACCACGTTCTGCACCACCTCAGCAGGAGCGACCTCCTGCTCCTACGTCGCCGACCATTTCGCGCTGGCCTTCCAGCTGCTGGTGCTGGCCGGGGCGCTGCTGGTGGCGCTGCTCTCGCTCTTCTCCGTCGACGCGGACCGGCTGCCCGCGGGGGAGTTCTGGTTCCTGCTGCTCGCCTCGGCCTGCGGGGCGGCCCTGTTGCCCGCCTGCCGTGACCTGGCCTCGCTCGTCGTCGCGTTGGAGGTCACCACACTGCCGGCCTTCGCGCTCGTCGCCCTGCGCCGCGACGGACGGGGCGGCGAGGCGGCGCTCAAGTTCTTCCTGTCGTCGGTCACGGCCACGGCCGTCACCCTGCTCGGCGTCAGCTTCGTCTACGCCGCCACCGGCAGCCTCTACCTCGACCGGATCGGTGCCGCGCTGCCCCACGTCCAGTCGCAGCTGCACGTGCTCGTCGCCGTCGGCACCGTGCTCACCCTGGTCGGCTTCGCCTTCAAGACGGCCGCCGCACCGTTCCACTTCTGGGTGCCGGACACATACGCCGGCGCTCCCGTCCCCGTCGCCGCGTATCTCTCTGTGGTCGGAAAGGCTGCCGGACTCGCAGGCCTCGCCGCAATCGCTGTCCTCGGTTTTCACTCGTACGGGCGAGACTGGGGCTACGCACTGGCAGTCCTCGCCGCGCTGACCATGACCGTCGGCAACGTCGGTGCGCTCCGTCAGCGCTTCGACGCGCCGTACAGCGCGGTGCGGCTGCTCGCCTGGTCGTCCGTCGCCCAGGCCGGCTACCTGCTGGTCCCGATCGCGGCCGCGGGCTTCGGCAGGGCCGGTGGCGCGCCGATCGGCTCCACGGTGGCCTTCGCGCTGATCTACGGCCTGGTCAACCTGGGCGCGTTCGCGGTCGTCACCCTGGGCGGCGGCGGTCGGCTCGACGCGTACCAGGGTCTCTTCGCACGGCGTCCCGCAGTGGCGCTGGCCATGGCGTTCTTCCTGCTGAACCTGGCCGGTCTGCCGCCGGGTGTGATCGGTCTCTTCGGCAAGGTCGTCGTCTTCCGCGCCGCGGTCGACGCCGGTCTCGGCTGGCTGGCCGTGATCATGGCGGTGAATGTCGTAGTGGCCCTGTACTACTACCTGGCATGGACCGCCAAGCTCTTCCAGCCCAGCCCGCTCGCCGGGCCTGCCACCGGCGAGGCCCCGGCTCCGGCCCCGATCTCGGCCTCGGCCACGGCCTCGGCCACGGCTCCGGCCCCGATCTCGGCCTCGGCCACGGCCTCGGTGTCGGCCGCGGCGCGTCCCGGGCTGCCGGTCGCCCTGGGGGCTGCGGTCGCACTGGCGACGGTGCTCGGCGTCGTGCTGTCGGTGGCGCCGCAGCTGGTGCTGCAGTTGGCGTCCGGTTCGCTCTTCGGCTGAGCGAGCAGGCTGAAGCGTGTTCGGGCGCGTCTCCGGGCACGCGCCCAGGCACGCGTCCGCACACGCACTCTCGAGTTGCACGGGCGGTGCCCGCGGGTGAGAAGGGAACTAGAAAGTCCGTCTCACCCGTTGAAAAGGCGAAACGGGCTGTGAAAGACACCCCCCAACGCACGTCTCGGAGGGCTTCCGTGCACCGCCAGCACAACGGTCTCAAGACGGCTGTACTCCTCGGCGTGATGTCCGCGCTGATCCTGGTGATCGGCAGCTTCTGGGGGCGTACGGGTCTGGTCGTCGGCCTGCTGGTGGCCTTGGCGACGAACGGCTTCGCGTACTGGAACAGCGACAGGCTGGCGCTGCGTTCGATGAGGGCGCGCCCGGTCAGCGAGATCGAGGCCCCGGTGTTGTACCGGATCGTCCGCGAGCTCTCCACCTCGGCCCGGCAGCCCATGCCGCGCCTCTACATCTCCCCGACGGACGCCCCCAACGCCTTCGCCACCGGTCGCAATCCGCGCAACGCGGCGGTCTGCTGCACCCAGGGCATCCTCAACCTGCTCGACGAGCGGGAGCTGCGTGGCGTGCTGGGCCACGAGCTCTCCCACGTCTACAACCGGGACATCCTGATCTCCTCGGTGGCCGGCGCACTGGCGTCCGTGGTGATGTTCCTCGTCAACTTCGCCTGGCTGATCCCGATCGGGCGCAGCGAGGACGACGACGGCCCCGGCCTGGCCGGGATGCTGCTCATCATCATCCTGGGCCCGCTGGCGGCGAGCATCATCCAGTTGGCCGTCAGCCGCTCCCGTGAGTACCAGGCCGACGCGTCCGGCGCGCAGTTGACCGGTGATCCGCTGGCGCTGGCCAGCGCGCTGCGTAAGCTCGAACGCGGTACCCAGCAGCTTCCGCTTCCGGCCCGGCCCGAGTTGGAGACGACCAGTCACATGATGATCGTCAACCCCTTTCGCGCCGGTTCGGGCGGCGGTCTGGCCACCAAGCTGTTCTCCACCCACCCACCGATGCCGGACCGGATCTCCCGACTCGAGCAGATGGCCGGCTACCAAACCCGCCGCTGAGCGGGCGCAGGCGTTAAGGCGCAGGCGTTAGGGCGCAGGCGTTAGAACGAAAGGAAAGCCCGTGAAGGTCGTCAACTTCGTACTCAACGTCCTCTGGCTGGTGCTGTGCGGGTTGTGGATGGCCCTCGCGTACGTCGTGGCCGGGATCATCTGCGCGATCCTGATCATCACCATCCCGTGGGCGATCGCCTCCTTCCGGATCGCGCTCTACGTCCTCTGGCCGTTCGGGCGGACGACGCGTGAGCGCCCCGACGCCGGTGCGGCGTCGTGCGCCGGCAACGTGGTCTGGCTGATCTTCGCGGGGTGGTGGCTGGCCCTGGGCCACCTGGCGACGAGCATCGCGCTGGCAGTGACCATCATCGGGCTGCCCTTCGCCTGGGCCAACCTCAAGATGATCCCGATATCGCTCATGCCCCTCGGACGCGAGATCGTCCCGACGGACCAGCGCTTCGCGGGCTGGGGTGCCTGACCTGGGCTCAGCGGTCCTCGGGCCACGGTCTCAGCGGCCGTCGACGGCCTCTCTGAGCTTGCGGAACTCCGCTGCGATCCCGTCCAGCGTGTAGTGCGCGTTGAGCCCGCTCGGATTGGGCAGCACCCACACCTCGGTGCCGCCCAGCGGCTCGTCCTGGCGTCCGACGACCGCCTTGGGACGCCCGAAGGCGGTCCGGTAGGCGCCTATGCCGAGCACGGCGAGCGCTCGGGGCTGCCAGCGCGCCACCCGCTCCGCCAGCGCCTGGCCGCCGCTGCGGTACTCCTCGGCTGTCAGCTCGTCCGCCTTGGCGGTGGTCCGGGCCACCACGTTGGTGATCCCCAGCCCGAGCCCCAGCAGCTCCTGCTGCTCCTCCGGCCGCAGCTGACGCGGCGTGAAGCCGCTGCGGTACAGGCCCGGCCAGAACCGGTTGCCGGGACGCGCGAAGTGATGCCCCGTCGCGCCCGACCACAGCCCCGGGTTGATCCCGCAGAACAGCACCCGCAGGTCGGGACCGATCACGTCCTCGATCGTGGCGTCGGTGGCGGCGGTCAGTTGCTCAGGAGTCGGCTTCACAGCAGGCCATTCTCCCCGGCAGCGCCCGGCTCCCGTCGCGCCGGTACGACGAGGGCGGTCGCGGAGACCCTCCGCGACCGCCCTCGTGGCAGCCGGTGATCCACCGGCTGAGTCTCAGCGGTAGTTCACGTACTGCACGGCGAAGTCGAGGTCCTTGCCCTTCAGCAGCGCCTGCACGGCCTGGAGGTCGTCCCGGCTCTTCGAGGTGACCCGCAGTTCCTCGCCCTGGACCTGGGCCTTGACGCCCTTGGGACCCTCGTCCCGGATGATCTTCGCGATCTTCTTGGCGTTCTCCTGGGAGATGCCCTCCTCGATCGTCGCGAAGATCTTGTACTCCTTGCCCGACAGCTGCGGCTCTCCGGCGTCCAGCGACTTGAGCGAGATGCCGCGCTTGACCAGCTTGGTCTCGAACACGTCGAGGATCGCCTTGACCCGCTCCTCGCCGTTGGCCCGCATCTCGATCTTGTCGCCGGACCACTCGATGGACGCGCCGACGTTCTTGAAGTCGAAGCGCGTGGCAATCTCGCGACCGGTCTGGTTGAGCGCGTTGTCGACCTCCTGCCGCTCGACCTTCGAAACGATGTCGAAACTGGAGTCGGCCATGATCGTTGTGTCTCCTTGACGGTATGGACTGTCTTGTCGGTTTTCCTGCGGCTCCGACCGCGCAAAACGCCCGCCGAACCGCCCGCACGCGCCCCCACCTTCCGGCCACGCGGCAGCCGAACCAGCCTAGCCACCCACTCGGCCCCTTGCCCGCCCCCACACTGATCAACCGAGTGGCGAAGCACCCCCCACCATCAGGTATGGTTTACGTCGTCGGAGCGGGAGACCGCGAGACACCATCCCTGGCGGGTTGCCCGAGCGGCCAAAGGGAGCAGACTGTAAATCTGTCGCGCAAGCTACGCAGGTTCGAACCCTGCACCCGCCACGTGGAAGCCGAAGGGCCCCGGATCAGCGCAAGCGTCCGGGGCCCTTCGCATGCCCCGTTCGAACGGCTTCAGCCCTCCGTGTCGGTGCGTTGGGTGTCGGCGAAGGCGAGGAGTTCCTCGGGGGTCCAGGAGAGACGGCTGGACTTGAGGTCGGCGATGACGGAGTCCAGCCAGTTCAGCTGAGCCGCCGTCACCACGCGCTGGTACTCCGTCTCCAGCATCGTCACGCGCGGCAGCGAGTGTTCCGCCGCCGTGACGGCCTCGATCTCCTGCAGGGAGGTGCGGACGAGCGCGGCGCGCTGTTCGAAGACGGAGAGTGCCTCGGCCGGGGTGAGCATCATCAGGAGCGACAGGGCGGCCGGGTACTCCGGGTACTCCTGCTTCGGTGTGGCGAGCATCTCCAGCAGCCACTCGCGGGCGACGCGGCGGCCTGCGTCGGTGACCTCGTAGACCGTGCGCTCGGGGTACTGCTGGTCCCGCTCGGTCTCGCGGACCGCGATGAGGTCGGCGGTGAGCAGGCGCTCGATGGTCCGGTAGAGGCTGGCGCGCTGGCTGACGTTGACCACCTGGTCCTTGCCCCACTGCTTGATCAGCCGCTGGATCCCGTACGGGTGCAGCGGCTGGTAGTGCAGCAGCGACAGGACGGTCAGCGAGAGCGGGGAACTGCGCAGCGGGGTGCTCATGACTGACATCGTATGCCGAGGGTATTCACATAGGAACTAGTCGGGTCTCGACTAGTTGCTGTGCAACTCGGCAGTGGCCCGCCCCCTGAGATGGATGGGCAAGGCTGCTGACGTGCGCGTCCGCGAGTGGTAGAAAGCTTGGCCACGGGTGCCCCTGCGCCCGGTGAGGGGGCCGGTATGGGTGGTGGCACAGTCGCGGTGGGGCCTGCCACCGCGGAGGAGGTGGACGCGGCGCTCGCCGTTTGGCAGCACTCGCACCAGATCCGCCGCAACGGTCGCCCGCTGCCGCGGGACCATGTGCGGCTCGCCCACGGACGGATGGCCGCGCCCGGAGCCATGCTCTTTCTCGCTCGCGAGGAGGGCAGACCCGCCGGAACCGCCATCGTCGGCACGGTCCTCGGAGTCCAGGGCCTGACCGAGGACGGCGCCGGACCGCCGAAGGAAGGGCTGATCCACCTCAGCCTGCTCAGCGTCGCGCCCGACCGCTGGGGGCAGCGGGTTGGTCGCCGCCTGATGGAGCACGTGCTCGCCGAGGCGCGCGCCCGGTCCTACACGGAAGCCCAACTCTGGACCCACGCCGACAATCTGCGCGCCAACCGGCTCTACCGCGCGCTCGGCTTCCGCCGCACCGGCCGGGTCAAGATCGACGACTGGGGCGAGCTTCTGGTGCACTACTGGCAGTCGCTGCCAGGGCACTGACGGCACATTACGTCACCCAGCGTCACGCACACGCCAGGTGACGTTCCGTCAGCCCCCCTCCCGTCAGCCCCCCTCCCATCAGGCCTCCTCGCGTCAGCACACATCGGATCACGTCACATCACGCGGGACCGGGGCGGCCCTGGCGGGGGACTGCCGCAGCGGTGGTGTCCGCGTACTCGCGGACCGCGCTGGTGCGGGAGACCACGCGGCCACGGTGGATCACGACCCGGCTGTGCCCGCCGGACAGCGCGGCGGTCAGGCTTTCGCCGCGCACGGCGACCAACTCGGCCGGATCCCCGGCGCGGATCTGTCCGGGTGTGAGCCCGAGCATCGCGCGGGCGGTCGAGCTGACGGCCGCGTACGCCTCCGCCGCAGACAGACCGGTTGCGGCCGACAGCAGGAAGGCCGTCTCCAGCGGATCGGCACGGCCGACCGGGCAGACGGTGTCGCGCAGCGTCCCGCTCCCGGCGGCGACCGGGACCCCCGCCTCCAGCAGGGGAAGGACCGACGCCGGGTCGAAGCCGCTGGTCGTCCGCGGTGCGCCGCCCGCACAGCGCCCGGCCGCTGGCAGGACCACGACGCCCGCGCCCGAGCGCGCCAGGGCGGAGGCGGGTGGCATCGATCCGTCCAAGCAGAGGATCGAGCCCGGCGGAAGCTCGGCAGCACGGGCGCCGACGGCTGACGCCGGCGCTGAGGTCAGCCCTGCCGCGCCGTGCAGATCCAGGGGGCGGTCGAGTTCCCGGGCGAGAGCGACGAGGGCGGCCAGGTGGGCAGCCAGACGGGCGGGTCGATCGGCAGGCGGACCCGGCGCCTCGGTGAGGCGTCCGCCGAGTGCGTGCGCCCCGGCGCGCAGCCCGTCCCGCAGCAGGGCGAGGCTCCGGCGCTCGCTCTCCGCAGTGGGGACGGCATCGGTGAACCGCCCTGGCAGTACGGTGATCTGACAGTCCACCAGCCCCCGCAGGTCACGTGCCGCCTGGAGAGCCGCGTCGAGGCGGGCAAGGCCGGTCTCCTCGCTGACCAGGATCTGCGTCCGCAGCGCGGTCGCGCCGTAGCCGAGGTAGGTCAGCGCCGCCTCGGTGATCTGCCGCCGCACCTCGTCGCCACCCGCGCGACCCTCGCCACGAGCTCCGACGCGGTCGTCCCCGGTGAAGGCCTCGTCGAGGTGGGCGTGCGGCTCCGCCGGGGCGGGCAGGAGCAAGTAGCCACGGAGATCCAGGCGCTCCGGGGCGCTGAGGCTGCCGACCGCGCCGACCGCCTCGATCCGCTCGCCCCAGAGCCGCACGTCGACGGCCCGGCCGTCGGCCAGTCGCGCGCCCGTCAGCAGCAGTGCCGGCAGGAGCGCCGACGACCCTGCTGTTCCGGCGTCAGTGCCGGTCCCTGCTCCGCCCCCCGCCTCGGCTCCCATGGCCCGGCGCTCCTTCCTGCCGCCTGCCGCTTCCTGCCGCCTGCCGCGAAACTGCGTGAAGTTCAAGATCGCAGACAGCGAGCCTAGGGCGCGGGTCACGGTCGACAGGGGAGGCGCGTGGGGCGTGTGGCGGCCGTGGCAAAAGTCGTACCGGAGCAGCGCCAAACGGATTTCACGGTTGGGCTGCGGACCGTGTAATGTCTTCCCCGTTCGCCCCTATAGCTCAGTCGGTAGAGCGTCTCCATGGTAAGGAGAAGGTCTGCGGTTCGATTCCGCATGGGGGCTCGGATGAGAGGGTTCCCCGCCGTCAGCGGGGAACGCGATCGTCGTGGCGGTGTAGCTCAGTTGGTAGAGCAAGCGGCTCATAATCGCTGTGTCACCGGTTCAAGTCCGGTCACCGCTACCACACCCGTAGCCGATTTCCTGGTTCAGGCCTGGTCGGCTACTCTTGTCTGTCTGTAACGTTGTCTGTCCCAGGAAGGCACTCCCGTGGCCGCCACTGATGTCCGTCCGAAGATCACGCTGGCGTGCGTGGAGTGCAAGGAGCGGAACTACATCACCAAGAAGAACCGGCGTAACGACCCGGACCGTCTTGAGATGAAGAAGCACTGCCCCCGCTGCAACGCTCACACCGCGCACCGCGAGACCCGCTGACCCTGCGCCTACGCGCATCGTCGCATCTCGTCAGCATCTTCGGGTTCTTAGAGAACCTTGAGTCGAAGGCCGTCTCCGTTTCGGAGACGGCCTTCGGCGTGTCCAGAACGTCGTGTCCGGACCTGTGTCCGGAACGGTGTCTGGAAGTCTGTTCGACAACGCTCAGTCGACAACTCTCAGGAGTCGTGCATGCCGCTGGATCCCTCCCTCATCGGGCGGACGTATCCGCCCACCGCGCCCTACGAGGTCGGGCGCGAGAAGATCCGCGAGTTCGCCGAGGCGGTCCGTGACGCCAACCCGGCGTACACCGACCCTGACGCGGCCAAGGCGCTCGGTCACCCGGACGTGATCGCGCCGCCGACCTTCCCGTTTCTGATCACTTACCGTGCCGCCGCGCAGGTGGTCCAGGACCCGGAGTTGGGCCTGGACTTCAGCCGGGTCGTCCACGGCGACCAGAAGTTCGTCTACAGCCGCCCGGTCCGCGCCGGTGACCGACTGCGGGTCACCTGCGTGATCGAGTCGATCAAGTCGCTGGCCGGCAACGACGTGCTGACGGTCCGTGGCGAGGTGCACGAGGAGAGCGGCGAGCACGTGGTGACCGCCCTCATGATGCTGGTCGCCCGCGCGGCCGAGGCGGGGGAGTGAGGCGGGGATGACCGCGATCATCAACTACGACGACGTCGAGGCGGGCACGGAACTCCCGGCCCAGACCTTCCCGGTGACCCGGGCCACGCTGGTCCAGTACGCGGGCGCCTCGGGCGACTTCAACCCGATCCACTGGAACGAGGCCTTCGCCAAGGGGGTCGGACTTCCGGACGTGATCGCCCACGGCATGTTCACCATGGCTGAGGCGGTCCGGGTGGTCACGGATTGGACCGTCGACCCGGCCGCGGTGGTCGAGTACAGCGTCCGCTTCACCAAGCCGGTGGTGGTGCCCAACGACGAGACCGGGGCGACGATCGAGGTCAGCGCCAAGGTCGCGGCCAAGCTGGACGAGCGCCGGGTCCGTGTCGACCTGACCGCGACCAGTGCCGGCCAGAAGGTGCTGGGCATGGCCCGCGCCGTCGTCCAGCTGGGCTGATCTGGGCCCGACCGCGGGGAGTCGGCCGGAACCTCTTGCATGGTTAGTAATCAGCCACTAACTTTGAAGCATGGCGAAGACGAGCATGCGGATGAGTGCGGAGGAGCGGCGCGAGAGCGTCATCCGCGCCGCGATGGTCGCGTTCGCCGACGGTGGCTACAACGGCACCTCGACCGCCGAGATCGCTCGGCAGGTCGGGGTGTCGCAGCCGTACCTCTTCCGGCTTTTCGAGAACAAGCGGGCACTCTTCGAGGCCGCCGTTCGGCGCTGCATGGAGGAGGTCAAGGAGAGCTTCCTCGTGGCGGCCGAAGGGCTGCGGGGCGAAGAGGCGCTGACCGCCATGGGCGATGCGTACTTCGAGCTGATCGGGGACCGCAGCCGACTGCTCATGCAGCTGCAGATGTACGTGTCCACCGCTGCCGCCGAGGCGGCAGGGGATCACGAGGTGGGCAGGGCCGTCCGCGCGCTCTGGGAGGACCTCTGGGACTCGGTAGTTGCGGCCTCCGGCTCGACGCAGGAGGAGGTCGGCCAGTTCTTCGCCTGCGGCATGCTCATCAACTCCCTGGTCGCTATGGGCTTTCCGGCGGATCACCGGGTCTGGCAGGCGCTCGGCGAGAAGCCGGACGAGCAGGCAGGCGATACGACGGACAAGAAGGCAGACGAGAAGAAGACGGATTCGAGCGGCGGCTGAGGTCCCTTCGCGGGGACGGCCGCCATTTTTCGGTCGCTGAAAGTTATTGATTAATCACTAGATGCGCCAGGGGGACACCATGCGCACCAACCCCACCGCCCGGAACGACGCACCGGCCCGCAAGGGCAAGGTCAGCCCGGCTGTCTGGGCCTTCGTCATCACCAGCACCGCAGGCTTCATGGCGGCGCTCGACAACCTCGTGGTCACCACCGCGCTTCCCTCCATCCGAGCCCATCTGGGCGGTGGCATCACCGACCTGGAATGGACGGTCAACGCCTACACGCTGACCTTCGCCGTGCTGCTGATGCTCGGCGCGGCGCTGGGGGACCGGTTCGGACGGCGTCGGCTCTTCACCATCGGGCTCGGGCTCTTCACGGTCTCGTCGCTCGCCGCCTCACTCGCGCCGAGCATCGGCGCGCTGGTCGCCGCACGCGCGGCGCAGGGCGTCGGCGCGGCGCTGCTGATGCCGGTCAGCCTGACCCTGCTCACCAACGCCGTCCCTGCCGCCAAGCGCGGCGTGGCTTTCGGGGCCTGGGGAGCGGTCAACGGCATGGCCGTGGCGATGGGTCCGCTGATCGGCGGGACCGTCGTCGAGCACCTGTCCTGGCAGTGGATCTTCGCCCTCAACGTCCCGATCGGCATCCTGCTGCTGCCGCTGGCCCGGCTGCGGCTGACCGAGTCGTTCGGGCCCAACAGCCGGCTCGACGTCACCGGCACGGCCCTGGCGAGTGCGGGCCTTTTCGGGATCGTCTACGGCCTGATCCGCGGCAATGCGGACGGCTGGACCAGCGCGCCGGTGCTGTCCGGGCTGGTCGGAGGCGCGGTGCTGCTGGTCGGCTTCCTGGTCTGGGAGTCCCGGACGGCCCACCCGCTGCTGCCGCTGCGCCTCTTCCGCAACCGCACCTTCGCTGCTGTCAACGCGGCGTCGATGCTGATGTCGCTCGGCATGTTCGGCGCGATCTTCCTGCTCAGCCAGTACCTGCAGAACGTCCAGGGCTACAGCCCGATGGGTGCGGGCGTGCGGATGCTGCCGTGGACCGGGATGCCGATGATCGTCGCGCCGTTGGCCGGGCTGCTGGTCGACCGTATCGGCGGCCGGATCGTCATCGCCGTCGGCCTGGCGCTCCAGGCGATCGGATTGGGTTGGTTCGCGGCGATCGCCGCCGCCCACATCAGCTACACGAGCCAGATCCCCGGGCTGGTGATCTCGGGCACAGGCATGGCGCTCTTCTTCGCCCCGGTGGCGGCCGTGTTGATGGGCTCGGTCCGACCTGAGGAGCAGGGTGTGGCCTCCGGCACCAACAACGCCCTGCGTGAGGTGGGCGGCGCCCTCGGCGTCGCGGTCCTGACGTCGGTCTTCACCGCCCGAGGCAGCTACGCCAGCGGGCAGAGCTTCGTCGACGGGCTGGTCCCGGCGCTGTGGGTCGGCGCGGCCGTGATCGCGATGGCGGTGGTCGCGATCCTGATCGCCCCGCGCCGCAGCAGTGCCGCAAAGGCGCAGGCGCAGGCGCAGCCCGTGGAGTCGGGCACCCAGGCGGGCACTCCGGTGGCCGAGGAGGAGACCCCGACAGCGGAGCCGGTCGCCTGAGCGCGGGGCCGGTCGGACCGGCGCAGGAAGCAGACAGGGTGTCCGGTGTCGCCGGATACCCTGTCCCCGTGCAGGAACTCCATGACGCTCCCCTCGCCCCCCTGACCACGCTCCGCATCGGCGGCCCGGCCGGGCGGCTGGTGACGGCGACGACCGACGACGAGGTCGTCGCCGTCGTCCGCGCGGCCGACCAGGCGGGCGAGCCGCTGCTGGTGCTCGGCGGCGGCAGCAACCTGGTGATCGGGGACGAGGGCGTCCCCGGTACCGTCCTGCGCATCGCCACCAAGGGCTTCGCCCTCGACGGCACCACGCTGGAACTGGCCGCCGGCGAGGTCTGGTCCGACGTCGTCGACACCGCCGTGCTGGAGCACGGCCTGGCCGGCATCGAGTTCCTGGCCGGGATCCCGGGTTCGGCCGGTGCCACACCAGTGCAGAACGTCGGCGCCTACGGCCAGGAGGTCTCCCAGACCATCACCGAGGTCGTCGCCTACGACCGCCGGGCCGGGGAGACGGTCACGGTCTCCGCCGAGGACTGCGCCTTCGCCTACCGGCACAGTCGCTTCAAGGCCGAGCCGGACCGCTGGGTGGTGCTGCGGGTCCGCTTCGCACTGGAGGACGCCGACGGCATGTCGACGCCGGTCCGCTACGCCGAGACGGCGCGCACCATGGGCGTCGAGCAGGGGGACCGGGTGGAACTGCGCGCGGCCCGCGAGGCGGTGCTGAAGCTGCGCAGCGGCAAGGGCATGGTGCTGGACCCGGAAGACCACGACACCTGGTCGGCGGGCTCGTTCTTCACCAACCCGATCCTGACGCAGGCCGAGCACGAGGCCTTCCTGGCCCGGGTCGCCGAGCGGCTGGGGGCGGACGTCCAGGCACCGGCGTACCCGGCGGGGCCGGGGCACGTGAAGACCTCGGCCGCCTGGCTGATCGACAAGGCCGGCTTCACCAAGGGCTACGGCACCGGCCCGGCCCGCCTCTCCAGCAAGCACACCCTCGCCCTGACCAACCGCGGCACCGCCACCGCGGCGGACCTCCTCGCGCTGGCACGCGAGATCCAGGCCGGGGTGGCGAACGCCTTCGGCGTGACGCTCGTCAACGAGCCGGTGATGGTCGGGGTCTCGCTCTGAGACCCCGAGCCATGAGTGGTGTCAGGCGTCGCGGCTGAGGAGCAGCGCGTAGGCGCCGGCCAGGGCGACGGCTGTGGCAGCTCCCAGGTACACGAGCATGTCTGTTGCCGTCGGGCCGGTGTCCTGCACCATCTCGCCGTACTGGTACAGCAGGCCGCTGATGAACGAGTAGTTCATCAGCTTCTCGCCGATGTTGCCTCCGACGAGGATCGCCATCACGAAGGGCACGAAGATCAGGCCCAACATGATCACGATGGCCGGGGCGGAGCGCTTCAGCATGGTGCCGAGGGCGAAGGAGAACATCGTCACCAGCGAGAGGTAGAGCCCCGAGCGGAACGCGGTGTCGATGGTCGTCCCCGTGGAGACCGAGTCGCCGAAGTTGCCGGGGAGGATCGCGTGTGACACCAGCAGGCTGAAGGCGCTCAGCGCAATCCCGGTGACCAGTGACCCGAAGAACAGCATCAGCACTTTCGCGGTCAGCACGCGCCCTCGGCGCGGACAGGCGATGAGTGTGTTACGGATCATGCCCGAGGAGTACTCGGCCGCGATCACCATCACGCCGAGCGGTGCGTACAGCAGCAGCGCGATGATGCCACCGTAGCCCGAGTCGGACATGAACTGGCTTCTCGCGACCTCCTCCAACCCGCTGTAATGCGAGGAGAGCAGGAAGTCGAAGACGGGCATCGACAGCGTGGCGCAGATCAGCAGCCACAGCGTCGACCGGGTGGTCCAGAGCTTGGTCGACTCCGACACGAGGGCGTGCAGCAGGTTCGGGCGCTCAGCGGCCCCGGCCATGCCGGGAGTGCGCGCGGGCTGGACCGGCGGCTGACCCGGGAACTGTCCCGGCATCTGCCCCTGCCCCGGCATCTGGCCCTGCGGTGGCGTTTGGCCCTGCGGTGGGAAACCGGGCTGCGGTGCGTAGCCGGACTGCGGCGGGAAGCCGGGCTGCGGTGCGTAGCCGGGCGCGGGGGCGGGTGCGCCCTGCGGCGGGTACGTCGGGGGGTACGGCTGCGACACGCTCATCCCTCGCTCTTCGTCGCATAGGGGTTGACCTGCTGCGGCTGGTACTGCGGCTGCTGGGCGGGACCGCCCGCGGTGGGCGGGAACCCGTAGCCGGGCGGCGCGGCTTGCGGAGCCTGAGCCGGCTGACCGTACGGGACGGGTTGGCCCGGTGTGGGCCCGTAGCCCATGGGCGGGGGCGCCTGCATGCCCGCCGGCGCCTGCATGGCCCCCGGCTGCGGGTAGCCCGGGCCTGCGCCCTGCGGCACGGCCCCCGGCCCGGACGCGCGGTACTCGACCGCGTGCTGGGTCATCCGCATGTACGCCTCCTCCAAGGAGGCCTGCTGCGGCGAGAGTTCGAGCAGGCGGATGCCCTGTGCGTGGGCCAGCTCGCTGATCCGGTTGGCCTCCAGCCCCGTGACCTTCAGCGAACCGTCCGGGTTCGGCTGGGCGTTGCCGCCCGCCGCCGAGAGCACGCCCACCAGGCGGGCGGAGTCCTCCGGCGGGGTGCGGACGCCGACATAACCCGACGAATACTGCTGGATGAAGCCCTGCAGGCTCATGTCGGCCAGCAGCTTGCCCTGACCGATGATGACCAGGTGGTCGGCGGTCAGCGCCATCTCGCTCATCAGGTGGCTGGAGACGAAGACCGTGCGGCCTTCCGAGGCCCAGCTGCGTATCAGTTGGCGCACCCAGAGCACGCCCTCCGGGTCGAGACCGTTGACCGGCTCGTCCAGCATCAGCACCTGCGGGTCACCCAGCAGTGCGGCGGCGATGCCGAGCCGCTGGCCCATACCGAGCGAGAAGCCCCCCGCGCGCCGCCCGCCCACCTCCTGCAGGCCTACCTGAGCCAGTACCTCGTCCACCCGGCGGCTCGGCAGCCCGCTGAGCCTGGCGAGGCTGAGCAGGTTCGCCCGTGCGCTGCGGCCGGGGTGCATCGACTTGGCGTCGAGCAGCGCGCCCACGGTCCGTGCCGGATTGGCGAGTTGTTTGAACGGCTGGCCGCCGACGGTGACGCCTCCGGAGCTCGGTGAGTCAAGTCCCAGGATCATGCGCATCGTTGTGGACTTCCCGGAGCCGTTGGGCCCGAGGAATCCGGTGACGATACCGGGGCGAACCTGGAAACTGAGGTTGTCGACGGCTGTTTTGGCGCCGTAGCGCTTGGTCAGGCCGCGCGCCTCGATCATGGATACTCCTGCTGCACGGGCGACATTCGGTCATGTCCATCCCATCACGAACAGACGACGGAATGTCACCCCAAGCCGCAGGTACCGCACTTGACGGAGGCGGCCTACCCGGCCGGGGCCTCCAGCCAGCCGTCCACCCCGGCCAGCAACCGGCCCTGGACCGGCTCCGGCGCCAGCGAACCGCGGATGCTCTGGCGGGCCAGCTCGGCCAACTCCTCGTCGGTGAAACCGTGGTGCTCGCGCGCCAGTTCGTACTGCTCGGCCAGACGCGAGCCGAAGAGCAGCGGGTCGTCCGCGCCGAGCGCCATCGGCACGCCCGCGTCGAAGAGCCTGCGCAGCGGCACGTCCTGCGGGTGCTCGTAGACGCCCAGCGCGACGTTGGACGCCGGACACACCTCGCAGGTGATCCGGTCCTCGGCGAGGCGACGCAGCAGCGCCGGGCTCTCCGCGGCGCGGACGCCGTGGCCCACCCGGCCCGCGCCCAGGTCGTCCAGGCACGACCGGATGCTCGAGGGCCCGGCCAACTCCCCGCCGTGCGGGGCTGCCAGCAGCCCGGCGTCGGTGGCGATCCGGAAGGCGCGGTCGAAGTCGCGCGCGAGCCCGCGCCGTTCGTCGTTGGAGAGACCGAAGCCGACCACGCCCTGGTCGGCGTAGCGGACGGCGAGGCGGGCCAGGGTACGGGCGTCCAGCGGGTGCTTCATGCGGTTGGCGGCGACCAGGACCCGGATGCCGACCCCGGACATCCGCGAGGCCTGGTCGACGGCGTCAAGTACCAGCTCCAGCGCGGGGATCAGGCCACCCAGCCGCGGCGCGTAGGAGGTCGGGTCGACCTGGATCTCCAGCCACCCCGAGCCGTCGGCACGCTCGTCCTCCGCGGCCTCGTGCACCAGCCGCCGGATGTCCTCCTCGTCCCGGAGCACGGAGCGGGCGGAGTCGTACAGCCGCTGGAACCGGAACCAACCCCGCTCGTCCGTCGCCCGCAGTTGGGGCGGCTCCCCGGAGCTGAGCGCCTCCGGCAGACGGACGCCGTGCTTGTCGGCGAGCTCCATCAGGGTGGCGGGGCGCATGGAGCCGGTGAAGTGCAGGTGCAGATGGGCCTTGGGCAGCAGACGCAGATCGCGCTGCGCGGGCTCGGTGACGGGACGGGACGGGGCAAGGACCTGTTCCATCCACAGATCCTCGCGCATCGACGGGGCGGAAGGGAAACAACAATTTCCGGCCCCCCGATCGAGTGATCTTTGGGCAAGAGACAAGGGAGAGGTGGAAAGCGTCAGGGGCGCGGGGCTCTGCTTTGCCGCGCCACGCGCCACGCGGCCACGCGGCGGAGCCGCAGATCAGCAGAGCCCGCGCCCCTGAGTAGTGCAACCACCTGAGAGAGCGACTACTGCGCCTCGGCGAGCAGCTTCTGCACGCGGGTCACGCCCTCGACGAGGTCCTCGTCGCCCAGTGCGTAGCTGAGTCGGAGGTAGCCCGGGGTGCCGAAGGCTTCGCCCGGGACGACCGCGACCTCGACCTCGTCCAGGATCAGCGCGGCGAGCTCGGCGGACGTGGCCGGGCGACGGCCACGGATCGCCTTGCCCAGCAGGCCCTTGACCGACGGGTAGGCGTAGAACGCGCCCTCCGGCTCGGGGCAGACCACGCCGGGGATCTCGTTCAGCATCGAGACGATCGTGCGACGGCGCCGGTCGAAGGCGACCTTCATCTCGTCGACCGCGGTCAGGTCACCCGCGACGGCGGCCAGTGCCGCACGCTGGGCGACGTTGCTGACGTTGGAGGTGGCGTGCGACTGCAGGTTGGTGGCCGCCTTGATGACGTCCTTGGGGCCGATCACCCACCCGACCCGCCAGCCGGTCATCGCGTAGGTCTTGGCCACGCCGTTGACCACGATGCACTTGTCGGCCAGCTCCGGCACCGCCACCGGCAGCGAGACGAACTCCGCGTCGCCGTAGACCAGGTGCTCGTAGATCTCGTCCGTCAGCACCCACAGGCCGTGCTCGGCCGCCCAGCGGCCGACCGCCTCGACCTCGGCGCGGGTGTAGACCGCGCCCGTCGGGTTGGAGGGGGAGACGAAGAGCAGCACCTTGGTGTTCTCCGTGCGCGCGGCCTCCAACTGCTCGACGGAGACCTTGTAGCCGGTGGTCTCGTCGGCCACGACGACGACCGGGGCACCGCCCGCGAGCTGGATCGACTCGGGGTAGGTGGTCCAGTACGGCGCGGGCACGATCACCTCGTCGCCCGGGTCGAGGATCGCGGCGAAGGCCTCGTAGATGGCCTGCTTGCCACCGTTGGTGACCAGGATCTGGGAGGGCTCCACGGACCAGCCGGAGTCGCGCAGCGTCTTGTCGACGATCGCCTGCTTGAGCTCGGGCAGGCCGCCGGCCGGGGTGTAGCGGTGGTTCTTCGGGTCGCGGCAGGCGTCGACCGCGACCTGGACGATGTAGTCCGGCGTCGGGAAGTCGGGCTCGCCGGCGCCGAAGCCGATCACCGGGCGGCCGGCGGCCTTGAGGGCCTTGGCCTTGGCGTCCACGGCGAGGGTGGCCGACTCGGCGATGGCGCCGATCCGGGCCGAGACCCGGCGGTCGGCGGGACGGATGCTGGGGTCAGGGGAGACAGCGCTCATGACTGCATGCTTGCAGACGCCGGGAGAGGGGGCCCAGGCATTCCGCGATGCG
The DNA here is from genome assembly GCF_041262505.1 of Streptacidiphilus sp. MAP5-3. Classification (NCBI taxonomy): domain Bacteria; kingdom Bacillati; phylum Actinomycetota; class Actinomycetes; order Kitasatosporales; family Streptomycetaceae; genus Streptacidiphilus; species Streptacidiphilus sp. MAP5-3. The sequence goes on along the minus strand of NZ_JBGCCL010000014.1, from coordinate 110,572 downwards.
ACCCGAACGAGTTCGGCACGCGGGACCCACGCGATACCCACGGGGTACTCGGCGGTACTCATTCGACGCGCACGCCGTGTCCCCTCTACACTCAACCCTCGTTGGAAGCCCACCGACGGCGCGGGCCCGGCAGCGAACCTGCCGACCGTCCGATGCTGTAGGTTGGTCACCGCGAGTTCGCTACACGGACTCCAAAGGGTCGTAGCTCAATTGGTAGAGCACCGGTCTCCAAAACCGGTTGTTGGGGGTTCAAGTCCCTCCGGCCCTGCTGTCCGCCCTGTCGGAAACTTCGTACAGGCGGTACCGTCAGCAGTGCAATCAGGGGCCCCGTGGTTCACGGGTGCCCCTATGGGTACCCGATTTCAGGTGAGGGACTAGTGACGGAGACCGTAGGCTCCACCGCCACACCTGAGAGTGGTTCGGGTGGCTCCGGCGACGAGGATCTCTCCCGTCGTGACCGGAAGCGTGCTCGCAAGTCCGCCGACCCTGAGGGTAAGGGCGGCCGGGGCCGCGAGAAGCGCCCGAACGTCTTTGCGCGCAGCGCGCGTCTCTACCGCCAGATCATCGCGGAACTGCGCAAGGTCGTCTGGCCGACCCGCAACGAGCTGACCTCCTACACCTCGGTGGTCATCGTCTTCGTGCTGGTGATCATGGCGCTGGTCTACGGCCTCGACACCGGCTTCGTGAAGCTCGCCTCGATCCTCTTCGGCTGAGCTGAGCCGAGCTGGTCGGAGTTGAGCCGAGTCGGCTCTTTCGGCCCGACCGCGCGTCCTCACAGTCCCGGCGTCGCACCTCTCCGCTGGCTTGCTCCGCGCCCCGACCCGAGCTGTCCGGGCGCTCCGCTAACGTTGAGTCGGTATCGTGGAATCCACCGACCGTTCACAAGCAGGAAGAAGCAGCCAACGTGTCTGAGTCCCACTCGTACGACGCCGCTGAGGCCCAGGAGGCCGAAGAGCAGGCGTGGGGCGACGACTCCGCCGAGGAGATCGTCGACAACGCCGATTCCGACGTCGACGAGAACGAGGCTGCCGAGGAAGCGGCCGGCCGCTCCGCGGAGGAGGAGGCCATGAGCGTCGTCACCGGCGACGAGTCCTCCGCCACGGAGGCCTTCGAGGAGGCGTCCGCCGCGGTCACCGAAGAGGACGGCGTCGACATCGACCCCGTGGTCGCCTTCCGTGAGGAGCTGCGCACGGCGCCGGGCGAGTGGTACGTGATCCACACCTACGCCGGCTACGAGAACCGGGTGAAGGCCAACCTGGAGCAGCGCGCCGTCTCGCTGAACGTCGAGGACTACATCTACCAGGCCGAGGTGCCGCAGGAAGAGGTCGTCCAGATCAAGAACGGCGACCGCAAGACGATCCGCCAGAACAAGCTCCCCGGCTACGTGCTGGTGCGCATGGACCTGACGAACGAGTCCTGGGGCGTCGTCCGCAACACCCCCGGCGTCACCGGCTTCGTCGGCAACGCCTACGACCCGTACCCGCTGACGCTGGACGAGGTCGTCAAGATGCTCGCCCCCGACGTCGAGCGCGCCGCCGCCAAGGAGGCCGGCAAGCCGAGCCCGGTCCGTCCGAGCGAGGTCCAGGTCCTCGACTTCGAGGTCGGCGACTCGGTCACCGTCACCGACGGTCCGTTCGCCACGCTGCAGGCCACCATCAACGAGATCAACCCGGACTCGAAGAAGGTCAAGGGCCTCGTCGAGATCTTCGGTCGCGAGACGCCGGTCGAGCTCTCCTTCGACCAGATCGCCAAGAACGACTGACGTCCGACTCACGTCGTCCGACGGCCCCGCGCCCCTCACTGAGGGGTGCGGGGCCGTCCGGATTTCGGGCTGGGCGGGGTCTCGGTCTATCCTGGTTGGATGTGTGTGCAGTGCGGGCCGGCTTTCTGAGCCCCCGCCGAAGCCACACGGTTATCCAAGGCCCCGCTGGTGCGCTGTCGCGCGCCGGTCGGGAACACCTCTCGTAAGGACCCGGAGAGAGCATGCCTCCCAAGAAGAAGAAGGTCACGGGGCTTATCAAGCTCCAGATCAACGCTGGTGCGGCCAACCCCGCGCCGCCCGTCGGCCCGGCCCTGGGTCAGCACGGCGTCAACATCATGGAGTTCTGCAAGGCCTACAACGCGGCCACCGAGTCGCAGCGTGGCATGGTGATCCCGGTGGAGATCACGGTCTATGAGGACCGCTCCTTCACCTTCATCACCAAGACTCCGCCGGCCGCCAAGCTGATCCTCAAGGCTGCGGGCGTGGAGAAGGGCTCCGGCGAGCCGCACAAGACCAAGGTCGCCAAGATCACGGCTGCCCAGGTCCGTGAGATCGCCACCACCAAGATGCCCGACCTGAACGCCAACGACATCGAGATGGCCTCGCGCATCATCGCGGGTACCGCTCGTTCGATGGGCATCACCGTCGAGGGCTGAACCCCTCGGTAGAGCTTTTCCCGTGGTAGGGCCGGGCGCGGCCCGTCACAACCACGACTCCACGCCAAGAGATATTCAGTAGGAGCAGCAGTGAAGCGCAGCAAGGCTCTGACTGCCGCGGACGCAAAGATCGACCGCGAGCGTCTGTACGCCCCCCTCGAGGCCCTCCGCCTCGCCAAGGAGACCTCCACCACCAAGTTCGACTCGACCGTCGAGGTCGCCATGCGCCTGGGTGTCGACCCGCGCAAGGCCGACCAGATGGTCCGCAGCACCGTCAACCTTCCGCACGGCACCGGCAAGACCGCCCGGGTCCTGGTCTTCGCGACCGGTGACCGTGCCGCGGCTGCGGAGGCTGCGGGCGCCGACATCGTCGGTGCCGACGAGCTGATCGACGAGGTCGCCAAGGGTCGCCTGGACTTCGACGCCGTCGTCGCCACCCCGGACCTCATGGGCAAGGTCGGCCGCCTGGGCCGCGTGCTCGGTCCGCGTGGTCTGATGCCGAACCCGAAGACCGGCACCGTCACCGTCGACGTGGCGAAGGCTGTCACCGAGATCAAGGGCGGCAAGATCGAGTTCCGCGTCGACAAGCACTCGAACCTGCACCTGATCATCGGCAAGACGTCGTTCGACACCGAGAAGCTGGTCGAGAACTACGCCGCGGCGATGGAGGAGGTCCTCCGGGCCAAGCCGTCCGCCGCCAAGGGCCGCTACATCAAGAAGATCGCCATCAGCACCACGATGGGCCCCGGCATCCAGGTCGACCCGAACCGCACGCGCAACCTCCTCGTCGAGGAGGACCCCGCGTCGGTCTGACGACCGAGCGAGGGACGAGCGAGGGCGGCAAGACGCCGCATCAAGCTCAGCGTCGGTCTGAGTCACCTCAGCCACGTAGGTCTGTAACGGGCCGGTACCAGCTCCTAACGGAGTGGGTACCGGCCCGTCGCTGTTTGTAGGCGCAGGAGTAACGTCTGCCCGGCACAGTTGAAAATCAGGGGAGGGACCCTCAATGCGCCACACCCGTACGCTCGTAGCCGCCACCACGGTTGCCCTCGCGCTGGTCGGCGTGTCCGCCTGCAGCGCGGCGAAGCAGGCCGCAGGCGGTGTCGTGGCCGGTGCCGGGCAGGCCGTGCAGACTGTCGCCGACGCCATGTCGCTGACGACCAAGGCCACGCAGCAGTACACCTCGGTCAGGATGCAGCTGAACGAACACATGACCGCCGAAGGTACGTCCGTGACCGTCACCGCGAACGGCCAGACGTCCTGGAAGCCCGCGGCTGTGAACCTGACGATGATGATGCCGAAGACGGCCACGACGCCTGCTGGCGCGGTGCACATGCTGCTCTCCGGCACCACCATGTATATGGGGTACAGCGGCTCTGCTCCGGCCGCGTTCAAGGGCAAGCACTGGATGAAGTTGGACTTCTCCCAGGACCCGGCTCTGGCGTCCGTGTACAACCAGAGCAACGGCCAGGACCCGGCCACCCAGGTGGCGCTCTTCACATCCTCGCCCGACATCAAGCGGGTCGGTCCGGAGACGGTCGATGGTGTTGCGACGACCCACTACTCCGGCACAGCGGACATGGCCAAACTCGCGACGGCCGAGAACCCGCAGCTCAAGTCGCTGGCCAGCAAGATGGCCGGGAGCGGCATCGGCACTGTCAACCTGGACTTCTGGGTCAATGCGCAGAACCTGCCGGTGCGCATGGTCGAGTCCACCCCTGCCTCTTCCTCGGTCGCGCTCACGGCCACGGTGGACTACTCCGACTACAGCACCGCGCCGGTCACGGTCACCCCACCGCCCGCGTCGGACACGGTGGACATGAGCTCCCTGCTGAACGGCGCCGGGCTCGGATCGGGCTCCAGTTCCTGAATTCCGCCGACCGCCCGGAGGGCGATTTGCCCCCCGGGCGGTCGGTCACGTAGTCTTCGAACCAAGCCACTGACCGCTGGTTGTCCCCGTGTGCCCGCAAGGGTGCCGAGGACCGAAGGATCCGCACAGCGAATGCTGCGGACGGCCCGCGCAGGTTGATTCGAGGACATTCGTCCCGACCGCTCCGCCGCGTTCCGCGCAGCGTAGAGCTGTTGGTCCGAGCCCCGTGCGCCTGCGCCGGGGCTCGTCGTAGTTTTCGGGACTTCGCCCTTCTCCTTCCGGCGGACATGCGCTTGGCAGGTCGACTCACTGGTCGGCCCCGCATCGACATCACGGAAGGAGGCGTAAGCCTATGGCAAGGCCCGACAAGGCTGCCGCCGTCGCCGAGCTCACGGACAAGTTCCGCGGTTCGAACGCGGCCGTGCTGACCGAGTACCGCGGTCTGACCGTGGCGCAGCTGAAGACGCTGCGTCGCTCGCTCGGCGCTAACGCCCAGTACGCCGTGGTGAAGAACACGCTGACCAAGATCGCGGCCAACGAGGCCGGGATCACCACGCTGGACGACCAGTTCAACGGTCCGACGGCGGTTGCCTTCGTCACCGGTGACCCGGTGGAGTCGGCCAAGGCTCTGCGTGACTTCGCCAAGGAGAACCCGGCGCTCGTCATCAAGGGCGGTGTGCTTGACGGCAAGCCGCTCACGGGTGACGAGATCAAGAAGCTCGCGGACCTCGAGTCCCGCGAGGTGCTGCTCTCCAAGCTCGCCGGCGCCATGAAGGCCAAGCAGTCCTCGGCTGCTGCGCTCTTCCAGGCACTGCCGTCGAAGCTTGTTCGCACCGTCGAGGCGCTGCGCGCCAAGGTGGAGGAGCAGGGCGGTGCCGGTACGCCGGCCCCCGCCGTCGAGGACGAGGCTCCCGCCGCGGAGTAATCCGTTCTCGCAGCGGGCCGTGCACGCCCGCCGTTCATTACATCCGGCACCAGCCGACTTAGTGGAAGGACGCCAAGATCATGGCGAAGCTCAGCCAGGACGACCTGCTCGCGCAGTTCGAGGAGATGACCCTCATCGAGCTCTCCGAGTTCGTGAAGGCTTTCGAGGAGAAGTTCGACGTCACCGCTGCCGCCCCGGCCGCCGTTGCCGTCGTTGGTGGCCCGGGTGCCCCGGCCGCCGAGGCTGCTGAGGAGAAGGACGAGTTCGACGTCATCCTCACCGGCGCCGGCGAGAAGAAGATCCAGGTCATCAAGGTCGTGCGCGAGCTGACCTCCCTGGGCCTCAAGGAGGCCAAGGACCTGGTCGACGGTACGCCGAAGCCGGTTCTGGAGAAGGCCACCAAGGAGGCCGCTGAGAAGGCCGCCGAGTCCCTCAAGGCCGCTGGCGCGTCCGTCGAGGTCAAGTAAGACCTTTCGGACCTTCTGGTCCGAGCGGGCTGAGTCCCCAGGGACTCAGGCCCGAGCGCTCTGAGACAGGGGCGATCACTCTTCCGAGTGATCGCCCCTGTTTCTTTTTGTCCGAGGTGACGTCGTTTCAGTCCATCCGGCGTAGCGGTGCTCCCGGTTGTCAGTCGAGGCGAGTAAGGTGATCGACGTTGCGAGAGCCCGTGGGGACACGGGCGGGAGCTGGGCGGAACCAGGGAGCGAGCAGCGGTGATGTCGGTGCGTAACCGAGCCGGACACCCGCACGCCCTTGACGAACGGCACGCGGCGCGCAATTCTCAGGACGCGAGGTCTTGAGTGAGTAGGCAGCACGAGGCATGGATTCGCGTCGTGGTGGGAAGCATCCATCACGTGACGCAGTGACCGCCCTCTGTGGACGGATGTGGCTGCCCCGGGAGGGGTCGGCCCGCGAAGTTGGGAGTTCGACGATTCGGTCTCCGAATCCGGACTGGACAGCAGTGCAGCCGTTGGCTACACTGTCCCTTTGCGCTGCCTTTTAGCTGCTCCGTGACTCGTCGCCCGGAGTCTGCGCTGCCCTGACCAGGGGTGGCACCCCGCCCGCGCACCGCCTCCGACCAGGCCGAACGGCTTGGTCTCGGAGTTGGTGCGAGAGCGCGGATGCTACCCGTGCGAGGGGCGGGCCCGGTACGCGCGTAGTGAGTCCGAGCCCTCGGAAGGACCCCCTCTTGGCCGCCTCGCGCAACGCCTCGAACACCTCCGCATCCACCGCACCGCTCCGCATTTCCTTCGCGAAGATCAAGGAGCCCCTCGAGGTTCCGAACCTTCTGGCACTCCAGACCGAGAGCTTTGACTGGCTCCTCGGCAATGCCGCGTGGAAGGCGCGAGTGGAGAACGCACTCGCCGACGGTCACAACGTCCCGACCAAGTCCGGCCTGGAGGAGATCTTCGAGGAGATCTCCCCGATCGAGGACTTCTCGGGGTCGATGTCGCTGACCTTCCGCGACCACCGTTTCGAGCCCCCGAAGAACTCGATCGACGAGTGCAAGGACCGCGACTTCACGTACGCGGCCCCGCTCTTCGTCACCGCCGAGTTCACCAACAACGAGACTGGTGAGATCAAGTCCCAGACGGTCTTCATGGGTGACTTCCCCCTGATGACCAACAAGGGCACCTTCGTCATCAACGGCACCGAGCGTGTCGTCGTGTCCCAGCTGGTCCGCTCCCCCGGCGTGTACTTCGACACGACCCTGGACAAGACCTCGGACAAGGACATCTACTCCGCCAAGGTCATCCCGTCCCGTGGTGCCTGGCTGGAGATGGAGATCGACAAGCGCGACATGGTCGGTGTGCGCATCGACCGTAAGCGCAAGCAGTCGATCACTGTTCTGCTCAAGGCCCTCGGTTGGACCTCCGAGCAGATTCTGGAGGAGTTCGGCCAGTACGAGTCGATGCGGGCCACCCTGGAGAAGGACCACACCCAGGGCCAGGACGACGCGCTGCTCGACATCTACCGCAAGCTGCGTCCTGGCGAGCCGCCGACCCGCGAGGCCGCGCAGACGCTGTTGGAGAACCTCTACTTCAACCCGAAGCGCTACGACCTCGCCAAGGTCGGCCGGTACAAGATCAACAAGAAGCTGGGCGTCGGCCAGGGTCTCGACTCCGGCGTGCTGACCGTCGACGACATCATCGCGACGATCAAGTACCTGGTCGCCCTGCACGCCGGTGAGACCGAGCAGCAGGCGCCGAACGGCTCGACGATCGTCATCGAGGACGACGACATCGACCACTTCGGCAACCGCCGTCTGCGCAACGTCGGCGAGCTGATCCAGAACCAGGTCCGTACGGGTCTCGCCCGTATGGAGCGTGTCGTGCGCGAGCGCATGACCACCCAGGACGTCGAGGCGATCACGCCGCAGACCCTGATCAACATCCGGCCGGTCGTCGCCTCCATCAAGGAGTTCTTCGGCACCAGCCAGCTGTCCCAGTTCATGGACCAGACGAACCCGCTGTCGGGTCTGACCCACAAGCGTCGTCTGTCCGCGCTGGGCCCCGGTGGTCTCTCCCGTGAGCGTGCCGGCTTCGAGGTCCGTGACGTGCACCCGTCCCACTACGGACGCATGTGCCCGATCGAGACCCCGGAAGGCCCGAACATCGGTCTGATCGGTTCGCTCGCCTCCTACGGCCGGGTCAACGCCTTCGGCTTCGTGGAGACGCCGTACCGTCGCGTCGTCGAGGGTGTCGTCACCGACGACCTCGACTACCTGACCGCCGACGAGGAGGACCGCTTCGTCATCGCGCAGGCCAACGCGCCGCTGACGGACGACAACCACTTCGCCGAGGCCCGTGTCCTGGTCCGTCGCCGTGGCGGCGAGATCGACTACATCCCCGGTGTCGAGATCGACTACATGGATGTCTCGCCGCGCCAGATGGTGTCGGTCGCGACCGCCATGATCCCGTTCCTCGAGCACGACGACGCCAACCGTGCGCTCATGGGCTCGAACATGATGCGTCAGGCCGTCCCGCTGCTGAAGAGCGAGTCGCCGCTGGTCGGCACCGGCATGGAGTACCGCGCCGCGGTCGACGCCGCCGACGTCATCTCCGCCGAGAAGGACGGCGTGGTCCAGGAGGTCTCCGCGGACTACGTCACGGTCGCCAACGACGACGGCACCTACACCACCTACCGGGTCGCCAAGTTCACCCGCTCCAACCAGGGCACGGCCTTCAACCAGAAGGTCATCGTGGACGAGGGCGCCCGCGTGATCGCCGGCCAGGTGCTGGCCGACGGTCCCTGCACCGACGAGGGCGAGATGGCCCTCGGCAAGAACCTGCTCGTGGCGTTCATGCCGTGGGAGGGTCACAACTACGAGGACGCGATCATCCTGTCGCAGCGCCTCGTGCAGGACGACGTCCTCTCCTCGATCCACATCGAGGAGCACGAGGTCGACGCCCGTGACACCAAGCTCGGCCCCGAGGAGATCACCCGGGACATCCCGAACGTCTCCGAGGAGGTCCTGGCGGACCTGGACGAGCGCGGCATCATCCGCATCGGTGCCGATGTCACCACCGGTGACATCCTCGTCGGCAAGGTCACGCCGAAGGGTGAGACCGAGCTGACGCCGGAGGAGCGCCTGCTGCGCGCGATCTTCGGTGAGAAGGCCCGTGAGGTCCGTGACACCTCGCTGAAGGTCCCGCACGGTGAGTCCGGCAAGGTCATCGGCGTGCGCGTCTTCGACCGCGAGGAGGGCGACGAGCTGCCCCCGGGCGTGAACCAGCTGGTCCGCGTCTACGTGGCACAGAAGCGCAAGATCACCAACGGTGACAAGCTCGCCGGCCGCCACGGCAACAAGGGCGTCATCTCCAAGATCCTGCCGGTCGAGGACATGCCGTTCCTGGAGGACGGCACCCCGGTCGACATCGTGCTCAACCCCCTCGGTGTCCCGTCCCGAATGAACCCGGGACAGGTGCTGGAGACCCACCTCGGCTGGCTCGCCAAGACCGGCTGGGACGTCTCGGGCATCGCCGAGGAGTGGGCCCGTCGTCTGCAGAAGATCGGCGCCGACACGGCGGAGCCGGGCACCAACCTGGCCACCCCGGTCTTCGACGGCGCCCGCGAGGACGAGATCACCGGCATGCTGGACAACACCACGCTCACCCGTGACGGTGAGCGCCTGGTGAACTCCACCGGCAAGGCCCGGCTGTTCGACGGCCGCTCCGGCGAGCCGTTCCCGATGCCGATCTCGATCGGCTACATGTACATCCTCAAGCTGCACCACCTGGTCGACGACAAGCTGCACGCCCGTTCGACCGGTCCGTACTCGATGATCACCCAGCAGCCGCTGGGTGGTAAGGCGCAGTTCGGTGGTCAGCGCTTCGGTGAGATGGAGGTGTGGGCCCTCGAGGCCTACGGCGCCGCGTACGCCCTCCAGGAACTCCTCACCATCAAGTCCGACGACGTCCTCGGCCGCGTGAAGGTCTACGAGGCCATCGTCAAGGGCGAGAACATCCCCGAGCCCGGCATCCCCGAGTCCTTCAAGGTCCTCATCAAGGAGATGCAGTCGCTCTGCCTGAACGTGGAGGTGCTGTCGTCCGACGGTATGTCCATCGAGATGCGTGACTCCGACGAGGACGTGTTCCGCGCCGCGGAGGAGCTCGGTATCGACCTGTCCCGGCGCGAGCCGAGCAGCGTCGAAGAGGTCTGACAGGGGGGTTGGGCCGACCTCCACACAAGCAAGGTCGGCCCGCCGCCCCCAGGCCCCCCTTTCAGACCAGACAGACGTTTTCGACCCCCGCCCCGCCTTCTGGGGTGACGAAAGGGATTGACGAGAGTGCTCGACGTCAACTTCTTCGATGAGCTGCGAATCGGCCTGGCCACCGCTGACGACATCCGTCAGTGGTCCCACGGCGAGGTCAAGAAGCCCGAGACCATCAACTACCGCACCCTCAAGCCGGAAAAGGACGGGCTCTTCTGCGAGAAGATCTTCGGCCCCACCCGGGACTGGGAGTGCTACTGCGGTAAGTACAAGCGCGTCCGCTTCAAGGGCATCATCTGTGAGCGCTGCGGCGTCGAGGTCACTCGCGCCAAGGTGCGTCGTGAGCGGATGGGCCACATCGAGCTGGCCGCCCCCGTCACCCACATCTGGTACTTCAAGGGCGTTCCTTCGCGCCTCGGCTACCTCCTGGACCTTGCTCCCAAGGACCTGGAGAAGGTCATCTACTTCGCCGCCTACATGATCACGTGGGTGGACGAGGAGCGCCGCACCCGTGACCTGCCCTCCCTGGAGGCCCAGGTCTCCGTGGAGCGCCAGCAGATCGAGCAGCGCCGCGACTCCGACCTGGAGTCCCGCGCCAAGAAGCTCGAGGCCGACCTGGCCGAGCTGGAGGCCGAGGGTGCCAAGGCCGACGTGCGCCGCAAGGTGCGCGAGGGCGCCGAGCGCGAGATGAAGCAGCTGCGCGACCGCAACCAGCGTGAGCTGGACCGCCTCGACGAGGTGTGGGCGCGCTTCAAGTCCCTCAAGGTCCAGGACCTCGAGGGCGACGAGCTGCTCTACCGCGAGCTGCGCGACCGCTTCGGCACCTACTTCATGGGTTCCATGGGTGCCGCGGCGCTGCAGAAGCGCCTCGAGTCCTTCGACCTGGAGGAGGAGGCCGAGAAGCTCCGCGAGATCATCAAGACGGGCAAGGGTCAGAAGAAGACCCGCGCCCTGAAGCGTCTCAAGGTCGTCTCCGCCTTCCTGCAGACCAACAACAAGCCGGCCGGCATGGTGCTGGACTGCGTCCCGGTCATCCCGCCGGACCTGCGTCCGATGGTGCAGCTGGACGGTGGCCGCTTCGCGACCTCCGACCTGAACGACCTGTACCGCCGCGTCATCAACCGCAACAACCGCCTGAAGCGGCTTCTCGACCTCGGCGCGCCCGAGATCATCGTCAACAACGAGAAGCGCATGCTCCAGGAGGCCGTGGACTCGCTGTTCGACAACGGCCGTCGTGGCCGTCCGGTCACCGGTCCGGGCAACCGCCCGCTGAAGTCCCTCAGCGACATGCTGAAGGGCAAGCAGGGTCGTTTCCGTCAGAACCTGCTCGGCAAGCGCGTCGACTACTCGGCCCGTTCGGTCATCGTCGTCGGCCCGCAGCTCAAGCTGCACCAGTGCGGTCTGCCGAAGGCCATGGCGCTGGAGCTCTTCAAGCCGTTCGTGATGAAGCGCCTGGTCGACCTGAACCACGCGCAGAACATCAAGTCGGCCAAGCGCATGGTCGAGCGTGCCCGTCCGGTCGTGTGGGACGTGCTCGAAGAGGTCATCGCCGAGCACCCGGTTCTGCTGAACCGTGCGCCGACGCTGCACCGCCTCGGCATCCAGGCCTTCGAGCCGCAGCTGGTCGAGGGCAAGGCCATCCAGATCCACCCGCTCGTCTGCACCGCGTTCAACGCGGACTTCGACGGTGACCAGATGGCCGTCCACCTGCCGCTCTCCGCGGAGGCGCAGGCCGAGGCCCGCATCCTGATGCTGTCCTCGAACAACATCCTCAAGCCGGCTGACGGTCGCCCGGTCACCATGCCGACGCAGGACATGGTGCTGGGTCTGTTCTTCCTGACCAGCGACCGCGACCTGGACACGCTCAAGGGCGTCGGCCGTGCCTTCGGCCAGACCTCGGAGGCCATCATGGCCTTCGACTCCCGCGAGCTGGACCTGCAGGCCCCGATCGACCTGCGTCTGCCCGCCGGCACGGTTCCGCCGCGCGGCTGGACGCCGCCGGTCGACGAGGACGGCAAGCCGACCTGGTCGGAGGGCGACCCGCTGCGTCTGCGGACGACCCTGGGCCGCGCGCTCTTCAACGAGCTGCTGCCCGAGGACTACCCGTTCGTCGACTACGAGATCGGCAAGAAGCAGCTCTCGGCGATCGTCAACGACCTGGCCGAGCGCTACCCCAAGGTCACCGTCGCGGCGACCCTGGACAACCTCAAGGCCGCCGGTTTCCACTGGGCGACCCGCTCCGGCGTCACGGTGTCCATCTCGGACGTCGTCGTGCCGCCGAGCAAGCCGCAGATCCTCGAGGGCTACGAGGCTCAGGCCGAGAAGGTCCAGAAGCAGTACGAGCGCGGTCTGATCACCCGTGACGAGCGCCAGCAGGAGCTCGTCGCGATCTGGACCAAGGCGACCAACGAGGTTGCCGAGGCCATGAACGAGAACTTCCCGAAGACGAACCCCATCTTCATGATGGTCGACTCGGGTGCTCGTGGAAACATGATGCAGATGCGTCAGATCGCCGGTATGCGTGGTCTGGTGTCGAACGCCAAGAACGAGACGATCGCGCGACCCATCAAGGCGTCGTTCCGTGAGGGTCTCTCCGTGCTGGAGTACTTCATCTCCACCCACGGTGCCCGTAAGGGTCTGGCCGACACCGCCCTGCGTACCGCCGACTCCGGCTACCTCACCCGTCGTCTGGTCGACGTCTCCCAGGACGTCATCATTCGCGAGGAGGACTGCCAGACGGAGCGCGGTCTCAAGCTGCCGATCGCCACGGTGGGCGCCGACGGCACCCTCCGCAAGGTCGACAACGTCGAGACCAGCGTCTACGCCCGCACGCTGTCCGAGGACGTCGTGGTGGACGGTCAGGTCGTGGCCCCGGCCGGGGTCGACCTGGGCGACGTCATGATCGACGAGCTGGTCCGCCTGGGCGTCTCCGAGGTCAAGATCCGCTCGATCCTGACCTGTGAGTCCGCCGTCGGCACCTGCGCCATGTGCTACGGCCGCTCGCTGGCCACCGGCAAGCTGGTCGACATCGGTGAGGCGGTCGGCATCATCGCCGCCCAGTCCATCGGTGAGCCCGGCACCCAGCTGACGATGCGTACCTTCCACACCGGTGGTGTGGCCGGTGACGACATCACCCAGGGTCTGCCGCGTGTCGTCGAGCTCTTCGAGGCCCGTAACCCGCGTGGTGTGGCCCCGATCTCCGAGGCCGCCGGCCGCGTGCGGATCGAGGACACCGAGAAGACCCGCAAGATCGTCGTCACCCCGGACGACGGCAGCGACGAGATCGCCTACCCGATCTCCAAGCGCGTCAAGATGCTGGTCGAGGAGGGTTCCGCGGTCACCGTCGGCGAGAAGCTGACGGCCGGCACGATCAACCCCCACGACGTGCTGCGCATCATGGGTCAGCGCGCGGTGCAGGTGCACCTGGTGGAGGAAGTCCAGAAGGTCTACAACTCCCAGGGTGTGTCCATCCACGACAAGCACATCGAGATCATCATCCGGCAGATGCTCCGCCGTGTGACGATCATCGAGTCGGGCGACGCCGAGCTGCTCCCGGGCGAGCTCGTCGAGCGCGGTCGCTTCGAGGTCGAGAACCGTCGTGTGGTCTCCGAGAGCGGTCACCCCGCCTCCGGCCGTCCGCAGCTGATGGGTATCACCAAGGCCTCGCTGGCCACCGAGTCCTGGCTGTCGGCCGCCTCCTTCCAGGAGACGACCAGGGTCCTGACGGACGCGGCGATCCACGCCAAGTCCGACCCGCTGCTGGGCCTCAAGGAGAACGTCATCCTCGGTAAGCTCATCCCGGCCGGTACGGGCCTGCCCCGCTACCGCAACATCCGGGTCGAGCCGACCGAAGAGGCGAAGGCCGCGATGTACTCCGCCGTCGGCTACGACGACATGGACTACTCGCCCTTCGGCGCCGGCTCCGGCCAGGCCGTCCCGCTGGACGACTACGACTACGGCCCGTACACGGGCTGATAGTTACTGACGCAAGGCCCGGCTCCCCGAAAGGGGGGCCGGGCCTTCGTCGTTCCGCCGGGGGCGGGTGGGGGAGCGTGGGGGAGGGTGGCTATTCGCGCAGTTCCTCGCGCCCCCGACGGTGCAACTGGGCCCTGTCGGCCGCCTCGCGGCCCTGGGTCCAGCCGTCGAGGTCGGAGACGCGGATGGAGCGGCCCTTCTTCAGTGACGGGAAGAGCGCCGTGGTGCGGTGCTCCACGGCCTCCTGGCGGGCCGCCAGGACCGGGAGGAGGTCGCCGGTGCCCGGCTCCGCCGCCGCTTCCTCCTGCGCCTGCGCGGTCGCCGCGCTGAGCCGCTCGCGGATGCGGGAGGCGTAGGAGACCAGGAAGGACTGCCGAAAGGCCTTGCTGCGGCCGCGCTGTTGGACCTTCGCGCTGTTCATCGCGGTGACCGCCTGGACCAGCAGCGAGGTGTACAGCAGCTCCACCGCGTCCAGGTCCGCGTCGAAGCCGACGACCGTGCAGAAGCCGTTGGCCTTGTCCCAGACCGAGCGGGCGCGGTTGGCGTCCGCGACCGCGTCCAGCAGCAGGGCCTTGGCGGACTCGTACGGGTTGTCGATACCGATCCGGATCGCACCGGGCAGCGTGCGGGCACCGCTGCGCGCGGCGAGCAGGGCCTCGTCGATGCTGTGACGGGCCATCAACTCCTGTGCCTTGGCGGTGAATGCCTCCGCCTCCTCGGCGTACTCGGTGGACTCCGCCTTGGCCAGCAGCGCCCGGATCCGGGCCAGCAGTCTGGGCTCGCCCGGGACGGGCTCGGTGAGCGTTGTGACTGCGGCGTGAACGCTGCCGCCCGCCGGGACGGGGCCGATCCCGGTGAGCCGGGGGAGCCAGGACCAGAGCCGCACCAGCTCCAGCAGTGCGGTCAGCGCCGAGAAGCGGTCCAGGCGGTGACGCCCGGCCACCTCCTCCAGCCAGGCGTCCTCGGGCCCCTGCCAGGTGCTCGCCTCCAGCTCGCGCAGCTGCTCCGTCCAGCGGCGGTCCAGGGTCGCCTGCGGGTAGCGCCGCGCCTCGGCTGCGACCAGCGCCACGGCGAAGGTCAGATGCACGGACCCGAGCTCGCGTCGCACCACGCGCACGGCGTCGGCCGGACGCCAGTGGTTGCGCCAGAGCGTTCCGAGCAGGGTCTCCCCGTGGCTCAGCAGCGCACGGTCGACACCGGCGCGCAGGGTGGTCTGTGCGGCCAGCAGGGACGCGGCGTCCTCCACGGCGCGTTCGCTCTGCGCGGGCGTCGCGCCGGTCGCCAGGGCGGTCGCGCGGGCGACGAGCTCGACGGGGGAGGGGGAGTGGTCACGCATGACTCCAAGTGTGCACGGCCCGCTCAGACAGCCCGTTCCCGGCCGTTCCCAGCCGTGCGGGAAGGTGCGGGACCGTGCGGGACGCTGCCGGATGGGGAGAAAGCATCCCCAGTCGGGCGCCAGGGGTGTGTCAACTCACGTCCGACGAGCTGTTCTTGGATCGTGTCCGGGCTCAGTGCAAGTCCTGCGCGTGCATATGGCAAGCTTTGGCCCGCCCGTCCGTAGTGATCATCTTCGAGCACGAAGCGAGCATGCGTCATGGCCGACCGCCCCGTGATAACCAGAACCCACCGCCGACTCATCATCGCGGTGGGCGTCGGCGCGTTCATCATCGCCGGGATCGGCTTCGCCGGTTCGTACTCGGCCGTTCGCGTGCTGGCCACACACAAGGGCTTCGGCCTGTTCGCCTGGGTCTTCCCGATCGGGGTCGACGTCGGCATCGCCGTGCTGCTCGCCCTGGACCTGGTGCTGACCTGGCTGCGGATCCCGTTCCCGCTGCTGCGGCAGGCGGCCTGGGTGCTGACCACCGGGACGATCGTCTTCAACGCGGCCACCTCGTTCGGCGACCCGCTCGCCATGTCGATGCACGCGATCATCCCGCTCCTCTTCATCGTCATCGTCGAGGCGGCGCGCCACGCGGTGGGCCGGATCGCCGACATCACGGCCGACCGGTACATGGAGTCGGTCCGCCTGATCCGCTGGATCCTCTCGCCGGTGCCGACCTTCCGGCTGTGGCGCCGGATGAAGCTGTGGGAGCTGCGCTCCTACGACGAGGTCGTGCGACTGGAGCAGACCCGCCTGGTCTACCGGACGCATCTGCGCGCCCAGTACGGCCGTGCCTGGCGCTACCGGGCGCCGCTGGAGATGCTGCTGCCGCTCAAGCTGGCCCGCTACGGCGTGCCGCTCGACCTGGACGTGGTCCGGCCCAGAGACCAGGACGCCCCTGCGCTGGAGGCCCCGGTCGCCCACAACCAGCCGCATCCGCAGCCGGTCCAGCAGCACGCCCAGGCCGCGCAGCACGGCCGCCCCGACGCGTTGCTGAAGCCGCCCGCGCAGCACGGCCCGTTCGCCCAGGCCCAGCAGCCGGCACAGCCGGCACAGCCGCAGCAACCGGCACAGGCCCAGCAGCAGGCGCAGGCGCCGCAGGCGAGCCCGCAGCAGCAGCCGTACCCGCAGCAGCAGCACGCGCCGCAGACGGGGCCGCAGCCCGCCCAGCAGCCCGCGCAGCCCCAGCAGCCGCTGCACCCGCAGGCGGGCGTCCAGGCCGCCCGTGCGCAGGCCGCGCCACCCGTCAACCAGCTCGCGCTCAACGCGCTGAACACCGTCGTCCGCAGCCGCCACCGGCGGCCGCTCGGTGACCCGGACGGCACGGCCGAGCTGTCCGACGGCGCGGAGCCTGAGGGAAACCCCATCGCCGACCAGTCCACCCGCGGGATCGGCTGGCTGCCCAACCAGCAGCCGCCGATGCCGAACCCCGGCCCGGACGCCTGGTTCTCCCGGCAGAACGAGCCGGAGGACCTCGACCTCTTCGTCTCCGCCTTGGTCAACTACCTGGACGCGCACGGGCAGGAGCCCGGTCCGGAGCAGCTGAGCGAGTACCTTGTGAACCAGTACGGAGCCCAGGTCGCCCCGGCGCTGCTGGACCGGCACTGGGGTGAACTCCGCCGCCGCTACGCCGAGCGGGTCGAGAGCAGCTCCTGACGGCCATCCGGTGCCTGCCACGGTGGGTGAGGGACTGTCACAACTGCGCGACAGTCCACGCCGGGTGGCCCCGGCACCGTGCGGGGCCGCCGTTCGTCTTGCACTATGAAGCTGCGGGTCCCCCCGCCGAAGGCAGGGGGAGGGAGCCGGTGGTCGATCCAGCGGGAGGGGCGCAGTGTCGATGAACCAGCCGATGGGTCCGTGGCAGTACCGTCAGCCGGCACAGCCTGCGCGTCCGGCGCCGGCGCCGCCGGTCGTGATGGTGCCTGCCGCGCCGATGGCGGTGGCAGGGCTGCCGCAGTCCGCGATGCGGGCCGCGCAGGCGGACCGGGAGCGGACGGTCGACGTGCTGAAGGCCGCCTTCGCCGAGGGCCGGTTGAGCAGCGAGGAGTACAGCGACCGCGTCGGCGCGGCGCAGAGCGCCCAGACGTACGGCCAACTGGCCGCGCTGGTACAGGATCTGCCGGTCGGCCCGATGCCGACGCCGATGAGCAGCCCGCTGCCGTCCGCGTTCACGGCGCCGCCCGCCCTGCCGTACGCGTACCCGGGGCCGCCGCAGGCCTACGCCCCGCCTTACTGGCCGCCGCGGCCCAGGCGGACCAACGGGGCGGCGGTGGCCTCGCTGCTGCTCGGCCTGGCTCAGGTCTTCACCATGGGGTTGACCGGTCTTCCGGCCCTGATCACGGGAATTGTGGCCAAAACCCAGCTGCGCGACCAGCGCCAGGAAGGCTCGGGCATGGCGACAGCCGGTATTGTCCTCGGCAGCATGGGCACGGCCCTCTGGGTCCTGCTGATCGTCCTCGGCGTCAGCCACCCCTGACTCACGACCGACTCGCCTCGACTGCGCGGCTCCGCCGGCCGCCCCGACCTGCAGCGTCCGCCGTGCCCCACCTGTCTCCGACACGACCCGGTTCACCCGTTCGGCCCAACGGCTTGACAGTGCCGCCAAGGGCCCACAGGCATTGGTTTTGACCCGCGCCCAACCGCTGGGTACGCTCTGACCTTGTGCCTGGGGTGTCCCCGGGTCTCTCGCGCGTGCGTGCAGTCAGGCCGCCGCGCATGGGATACCGCGCTTCCACACATCCGAGCTGTCTATCGCTCGGTGTATGTGCAGGACGTCCGACACACCCGACCGCGTGGGTCGGGGAGTCGGTGAGACGCACCAGGTTAGTTTCACGCAGCCTTGGCACAAAGAATCGGAGAAACGGTGCCTACGATCCAGCAGCTGGTCCGAAAGGGCCGGCAGGACAAGGTCGAGAAGAACAAGACGCCCGCACTGAAGGGAAGCCCTCAGCGCCGCGGCGTCTGCACGCGCGTCTACACGACCACCCCCAAGAAGCCGAACTCGGCTCTGCGTAAGGTCGCGCGTGTGCGTCTGACCAGCGGGATCGAGGTCACCGCTTACATTCCGGGTGAGGGTCACAACCTGCAGGAGCACTCCATCGTGCTCGTGCGCGGCGGTCGTGTGAAGGACCTGCCGGGTGTGCGCTACAAGATCATCCGCGGCTCCCTTGACACCCAGGGTGTCAAGAACCGCAAGCAGGCCCGCAGCCGCTACGGCGCCAAGAAGGAGAAGTAAAGATGCCTCGTAAGGGCCCCGCCCCGAAGCGCCCGGTCATCATCGACCCGGTTTACGGCTCCCCTGTGGTGACCCAGCTCGTCAACAAGATCCTCCTGCACGGCAAGCGCTCCACCGCCGAGCGCATCGTGTACGGCGCCCTCGAGGGCGTCCGCGAGAAGACCGGCAACGACCCGGTGGTCGCGCTCAAGCGCGCCCTGGAGAACGTCAAGCCGACTCTCGAGGTCAAGTCCCGCCGCGTCGGTGGCGCCACCTACCAGGTGCCGGTCGAGGTCAAGCCGGGCCGCGCCAACACGCTGGCCCTGCGCTGGCTGGTCGGGTACTCCCGCGCCCGTCGCGAGAAGACCATGACCGAGCGTCTGCTCAACGAGATCCTGGACGCCAGCAACGGTCTGGGCGCCTCCGTGAAGCGTCGCGAGGACACCCACAAGATGGCCGAGTCCAACAAGGCCTTCGCGCACTACCGCTGGTAGTCCGAACCCCGTCAGAACCAAGAAAGAGAGAGACTGGCCACCATGGCTGCAACCTCCCTTGACCTCGCCAGGGTCCGCAACATCGGGATCATGGCGCACATCGACGCGGGCAAGACCACCACGACCGAGCGCATCCTGTTCTACACCGGTGTGTCTTACAAGATCGGTGAGGTCCACGACGGCGCTGCCACGATGGACTGGATGGAGCAGGAGCAGGAGCGCGGCATCACGATCACGTCGGCCGCGACGACCTGTCACTGGGCCGTCGACGGCGTCGACAACACCATCAACATCATCGACACCCCGGGTCACGTCGACTTCACCGTCGAGGTGGAGCGTTCGCTCCGCGTGCTCGACGGCGCCGTGACGGTGTTCGACGGTGTGGCCGGTGTCGAGCCGCAGTCCGAGACGGTGTGGCGTCAGGCCGACCGTTACGGCGTCCCGCGCATCTGCTTCGTGAACAAGCTGGACCGCACCGGCGCGGAGTTCTTCCGCTGTGTCGACTCCATCGTCGACCGCCTGAGCGCGACCCCGCTGGTCATGCAGCTGCCGATCGGTGCGGAGTCCGACTTCACCGGTGTCGTCGACCTGGTCACGATGAAGGCTCTGGTCTGGTCCGCCGAGGCGACCAAGGGCGAGATGTACGACGTCGTCGACATCCCGGCCTCGCACACCGAGCTCGCCGAGGAGTACCGGGCCAAGCTGCTCGAGACCTCCGCGGAGGGCGACGACGAGCTGATGGAGCTCTTCCTCGAGGGCCAGGAGCCCACCGAGGAGCAGCTCATCGCCGGTATCCGTCGTGGCACGCTCGCCAGCAACTTCACCCCGGTCTTCTGTGGCACCGCGTTCAAGAACAAGGGCGTCCAGCCCCTGCTCGACGCGGTCGTGAAGTACCTGCCGTCGCCGCTGGACGTCGAGTCCATCGTCGGCCACAAGCCGGGCGACGAGTCGGTCGAGGTCATCCGCCACGCGTCGGACGACGAGCCGCTGTCGGCTCTGGCGTTCAAGATCATGTCCGACCCGCACCTGGGCAAGCTCACCTTCGTCCGCGTGTACTCCGGGCGTCTCGAGGCCGGCACCGCCGTCCTCAACTCGGTGAAGGGCCGCAAGGAGCGCATCGGCAAGATCTACCGCATGCACGCGAACAAGCGTGAGGAGATCGACTCGGTGGGCGCCGGCGACATCGTCGCCGTCATGGGCCTCAAGCAGACCACCACCGGTGAGACGCTGAGCGACGACAAGAACCAGGTGATCCTGGAGTCCATGGACTTCCCGGCCCCGGTCATCCGTGTCGCGATCGAGCCCAAGTCCAAGGGTGACCAGGAGAAGCTGGGTGTCGCCATCCAGCGTCTCGCGGAGGAGGACCCCTCCTTCCAGGTCAACACGGACGAGGAGACCGGCCAGACCATCATCGCGGGTATGGGCGAGCTGCACCTCGAGGTGCTGGTCGACCGTATGAAGCGTGAGTTCAAGGTCGAGGCCAACGTCGGCAAGCCGCAGGTCGCGTACCGCGAGACGATCCGCAAGGCCGTCGAGCGCATTGACTACACCCACAAGAAGCAGACGGGTGGCTCCGGTCAGTTCGCCAAGGTCCAGATCGCGATCGAGCCGCTGGAGTCCGGTGAGGGCTACGAGTTCGTGAACGCCGTCACCGGTGGTCGCGTGCCTCGTGAGTACATCCCCTCGGTCGACGCCGGTGCGCAGGAGGCCATGGAGTTCGGCATCCTCGCCGGCTACCCGCTCCAGGGTGTCCGCGTGACGCTGCTGGACGGTGCGTCGCACGACGTCGACTCCTCCGAGCTCGCGTTCAAGATCGCCGGTTCGATGGCGTTCAAGGAGGGTGCCCGCAAGGCGTCCCCCGTGCTGCTCGAGCCGATGATGGCCGTCGAGGTGACCACGCCCGAGGACTACATGGGCGACGTCATCGGCGACATCAACTCGCGCCGTGGCCAGATCCAGGCCATGGACGAGCGTCACGGCGCCCGCGTCGTCAAGGCGCTGGTCCCGCTGTCCGAGATGTTCGGCTACGTCGGTGACCTGCGCAGCAAGACCTCGGGTCGCGCAAGCTACTCCATGCAGTTCGACTCGTACGCCGAGGTTCCCAAGAACGTGGCGGAAGAGATCGTGGCAAAGGCCAAGGGCGAGTAAGTACCTCGCATACCGGGACTTTCCGGTGCGAAACCTCGCATAGGCTGTACGGAGGTGGTCCTGGGGTCCGCGGAACATGCGGACCCCGGGCTCCTTCGGCCCCCCACCCCAGACCACCTGACGTCGAACGGCGTACAGAAACTGTCCTCAGGAGGACCCCAAGTGGCTAAGGCCAAGTTCGAGCGGAACAAGCCGCACGTCAACATCGGCACCATCGGTCACATTGACCACGGCAAGACGACGCTGACTGCCGCGATCACCAAGGTGCTGCACGACGCGTACCCGGAGATCAACCCCTTCACGCCGTTCGACCAGATCGACAAGGCGCCGGAGGAGCGTCAGCGCGGTATCACGATCTCCATCGCGCACGTCGAGTACCAGACCGAGGCGCGTCACTACGCCCACGTCGACTGCCCGGGTCACGCGGACTACATCAAGAACATGATCACCGGTGCCGCCCAGATGGACGGCGCGATCCTGGTCGTGGCCGCCACCGACGGCCCGATGCCGCAGACCAAGGAGCACGTCCTCCTGGCCCGCCAGGTCGGCGTCCCCTACATCGTTGTCGCCCTGAACAAGGCCGACATGGTGGACGACGAGGAGATCCTGGAGCTCGTCGAGCTCGAGGTCCGCGAGCTGCTCTCCGAGTACGAGTTCCCGGGCGACGACCTGCCGGTCATCCGCGTCTCCGCGCTGAAGGCGCTGGAGGGCGACAAGGAGTGGGGCGAGAAGCTCCTCGGCCTGATGCACGCGGTCGACGAGGCCATCCCGACCCCGGACCGCGACGTCGACAAGCCGTTCCTGATGCCGATCGAGGACGTCTTCACGATCACCGGTCGTGGCACCGTCGTCACCGGTCGTATCGAGCGTGGCGTCCTCAAGGTCAACGAGACTGTCGACATCATCGGCATCAAGGAGACCAAGACCACCACCACGGTCACCGGCATCGAGATGTTCCGCAAGCTGCTCGACGAGGGCCAGGCTGGTGAGAACGTCGGTCTGCTGCTCCGTGGCATCAAGCGCGAGGACGTCGAGCGCGGCCAGGTCATCATCAAGCCGGGTTCGGTCACGCCGCACACCGACTTCGAGGCCCAGGCGTACATCCTGTCGAAGGACGAGGGTGGCCGCCACACCCCGTTCTTCAACAACTACCGCCCGCAGTTCTACTTCCGTACCACGGACGTGACCGGCGTCGTGACCCTCCCCGAGGGCACCGAGATGGTCATGCCGGGCGACAACACCGCCATGACGGTCGCGCTGATCCAGCCGATCGCCATGGAGGAGGGCCTGAAGTTCGCCATCCGTGAGGGTGGTCGTACCGTGGGCGCCGGCCAGGTCACCAAGATCATCAAGTAATTGACGATCTGTTGATCTGAGTCACCACTCAGCAACGCAAGAAGCCCCCCGCCAGTACTGCTGGCGGGGGGCTTCTTTGTGTGGTGCGGAGTGCCGTGCGGAGTGTGGTGAGACGGGTCGGTTGCCACACCCGGGGGTGCGTGCGACGTCCCCGCCGGCCTCAGTGCATGCGGGTGAGCAGAAAGACCGAGAGGCCGGAGACCAGCTTGCGCAGCGCCTCGCGGTAGTGGGCGTGGAGGACCTTCGCCTCCGCCTTCGGAACCGCGGTGAAGGGGTTCACCACGTGGCCGCCGTCGGCGACGAGCCACAGGCGGGGTTCGTCGCCCAGGCAGCGCGCGGGCGTCGCGCACGCGATGCCCCAGAGGTCGTTGCGCTCCTCCGCGGTCGTCCCGGCGAAGACGTCGACGGGCTTGTCGCCGGCCGGGAGGTAGTACGGCACGCCGGTCTGGATCTCCCACCACTGCGCGTAGCCGTAGCCGTAGACGATGCCGTCACCCGGGCGGTAGCCCGCCGCGACGACATCCGCCGCCGCGCGGTAGTCCAGCGCGGTGAACGGTGCGGCCTGCGGGTACTGGTAGCGGTTGTGCGAGAGCGTCCCGTGCAGCGCGCGCTGGTCCGGGACGACGACGACGGCGAGCGCCAGCGCGACGGGCAGCGCGTAGCGCAGCCGCAGGGTCGCCAGGGACGCGCCGGCCAGCAGGGCCACCGCGGGGATCAGGAAGAAGAGGTACTTGGGCATCACGTACGACACCGAGCCGTACGATAGCGCCCACACCGCGCAGAACGGCACCAGCGTCATCACCGCCGCCATCGCGAGCTCCGCCCGGCGGCGGACCCGCCAGCCGAGCAGGACGACGATCGCGACCAGGGCCACCACGAGCCCGGTGGAGCAGAGGATCTGCGGCCAGAGCGTGGCCAGGTCGCGCACCGTCGGCTTGGGGATCCAGGAGATCTGACGCGTCGCCTGGTTCTCGCCCAGCGTGACGACGGGGATCAGCACCACCCCGGCGAGTGCTCCCGCGCCCAGGAAGCCGATCCAGCGGGCACGGCCGCCCTCCCGGCGCAGCGCGAGCGCGACCAGCGCGGCGTGACCGGCCAGGTAGGCCAGCGAGACCAGGTTCGAGTAGCCGGAGAGGGCGAGCGCACCCGCGTAGCAGAGCCAGCGGAGCGCGGTGGGACGTTCGAGTGCGCGCAGCAGCAGGAGCAGTGCCAGCGCGGACGCGAGGACGACCATGCCGTAGTCCCGCGCCTCCTGGCCGTAGCGTCCGATCGCCGGGACCAGGGCGTAGACCAGCCCGGTCAGCAGACCGGTGCGGTAGTCGAAGAGGCGCCGGGCCGCCAGGGCGGTGCAGGCCGCGCCGGCGGTCATCGCCAGGGCGGAGGGCAGCCGGAGGGCGGCGGGGGAGTCGCCGACAAGAGTCACCCAGAAGTGGACACCCAGGTAGTACAGACCGTGGACGGCGTCCACGTGCTGCACCGTCTGCAGGATCTTTCCAGCAGGACGGGTGACGACGCTGATCGTGGCCAGCTCGTCCTGCCACATCACCGGGTTGCCGAGACGGTAGAGCGTGGTCAGCAGGGTGACCAGCACGGGGAGCAGCCACACGGGACCGAGCAGTCTGCGGCCCATGAGGGAGCGCACGGATTGGGGCACGGGGGTCCTTCACAAGTCCTGCCCGGCTCTCCGCAGCTCTCCTGTGAGGTCCTGGTGCTCGGTCCGGGGTCAGCCACAAAGCCTAACCGGCCAAGGTCGGGAAGCCTGTGGGATCAAGTTCGGGATGCTGCGAGGATCAGTTGAGAACTCACGGCCGCCGGGAGTGTCGACGAGCGCGCGAAAGCACGGAAAGCTACCGGGTTGGCCGCGGTCGGTATGCTTCGCCCCGAGGGTGCCCTCCGCCCACGCAGGAGCTCGCGCGCGCCCGGCAGGCCGCCCGTCCGGACCCCAACCGATTTGGTGCCTTTATCGTGACCACTCTCGACATCATGCTGCCGTACTACGGCGACGTCGCTCTGATGCAGACCGCCGTGCGCAGTGTCATCGCCCAGACGGACCGGGACTGGCGGCTGGTCGTGGTCGACGACGGCAAGGAACCAGGGGTGCCGGAGTGGTTCGCCGAGCTCGGCGACGCTCGGGTGAGCTACCAGCGCAACGAGAAGAACCTCGGGGTCGTCGGGAACTACCAGAAGTGCCTGGGCCTGGTCGAGGCCGAGCACTTCGTGATGATGGGCACCGACGACGTCATGCTGCCCAACTACGTCGCAACGGTCCGCGCCGCCCTGGCCGCGCACCCGGGGACGGCGATCGTGCAGCCCGGCGTCGAGGTGATCGACTCCGACGGGAAGCCCAGCAACACGCTGGTCGACGAGGCCAAGCGCCGTATCTACGCCCCCAGGATCCAGGGCCGACGGCTGCTCGGCGGCGAGGCGCTCGCGGCCAACCTGCTGCGCGGCAACTGGCTCTACTTCCCGGCGCTGTGCTGGCGCACGGACGCGGTGCGCAAGTGGGGGTTCCGTGAGGGTCTGGAGATCATCCAGGACCTGGCGCTGATCGTCGACCTGATCCAGGACGGCGAGCAGCTGCTGGTCGACGAGACCCTCTGCTTCCAGTACCGGCGGCACGCGGTGAGCGTCTCCTCCGCCAAGGCCTTCAGCGGGTACCGCTTCGAGGAGTCCGCGCAGTACTTCGCCGACGTCGCCGACCGGCTCGACGCCCACGGCTGGCCGCGCGCGGCGAAGGCGGCCCGGACGCACCTCTCCTCGCGCATCCACGCGCTCACGCTGCTGCCGGGCGCGCTGCGGACCGGGCAGCGTGACGGTGCGCGTGCCCTGCTGCGGCACGCCGCAGCCTCCGGCCGTCGGCCCTGACGCACGGCCTGACCGGCCCACCGCCTGACCGGGCATGATCCGCGGCTCCGCCGCATCACGAACCACCTTTGGAGAAGCAGGTATGTCGAACAGCGTGGCGGTCCTCGGCGGCACCGGCTTCATCGGCCGTGCCCTGGCCGAGGAGCTGGTCCAGGGCGGCAGGCAGGTGCTGGTCGTCGCCCGCCGCGAGCCCGAGGTCCCGGTCCCGGGACGGTTCCGGGCCTTCGACCTGGTCGCCGGGACCGCCGCCGACCTGGCCGAGCTGCTGTGCGAGGAGCAGGTGTCCGCGGTGGTCAACGCCGCGGGCGGCATGTGGGGCCTGACGGACGAGCAGATGGTCGACGCCAACGTCACCATGGTCAAGCGCGTGCTCGACGCGATCGCGCTGCTGCCGGAGCAGGTCCGCTTCGTCCAGCTCGGTTCGGTCCACGAGTACGGGCTGGCGCCGATCGGCACGCTCCAGGCCGAGGGCGACGAGCCGCAGCCGGTGATGGCCTACGGCCGGTTGAAGGTGCAGGCCACCGAGCTGGTCCAGGCCGCCGCGAAGGGCGGTGCCCAGGCCGTGGCGCTGCGGGTGGGCAACGTCGTCGGCGCCGGACAGCCGGGACACAGCCTGCTGGGCGTGATGGCCGCCAAGCTGGCCGCCGCCGAGGCCGCGGGCGAGACCGCCGCGCTCACCCTCGCGCCGCTGACCGCGCAGCGGGACTTCGTGGACCTGGACGACGTCGTCGACGCGGTGGTCGTCGCGCTGGACGCCACCGGCGTCGACTGGGCGGCGGAGCCGGTGCTCAACGTGGGCCGTGGCGAGGGTGTCTCCGCCCGGCAGATGGTCGAGCTGCTCATCGCCGCATCCGGCGTGCCGGTGGACGTCACCGAGGACCCGGGCCCGGCGGGCGCCGGACCCGAGACGGACTGGCAGTGCCTTGATGTCACACTGGTGCGTCGCGTGCTCGGCTGGGAGGCGCGCCGGTCGCTGGCGGAGTCCGTCGCGGCGCTGTGGAAGGCGGAGGGAAGCCGCAATGGCTGAGACCATAGCTGCCGCTCCGGCGGGCAGGACCCGTGCGTGGTGGCGCACCCGTGGCACGCTCGGTGAGCTGTTGTCCGGCCGCGCGAACGGCTTCGGCCTGATCCGTCTGGCGTTGGCCCTGTCCGTCGTGGTCTCGCACAGCAACCCGGTCGGCTACGGCCGCCTGGACGTGGGCTCCCAGCTCTTCGGCAACCAGGTGGACCTCGGCAAGATGGCCGTGGTCGGCTTCTTCGCCATCTCCGGCTTCATGATCACCGGCAGCGGCAAGCGGCTGGGCATCGGCCGCTACGCCTGGCACCGGGCGCTGCGCATCCTGCCGGCCCTCTGGGTCTGCATCGTGCTCACCGCCTTCGTACTGGCGCCGTTCCTCTACCACTGGCAGCACGGCTCGCTGACGGGCTTCTGGACCGCCAAGTACGGGCCGTTCCAGTACATCGAGGGCATGTGGAACACCTCGATCGGCAGCGGCTACGACATCTCCGGGATCATGACCACCGGGATCCACCGCCACACCAACTTCAACGGGGCCTTCGACGGCGCCCTCTGGTCGCTGAAGTACGAGATCTTCTGCTACGTCATCGTGGGCATCCTGGCCGCGGGCGGTGTGCTGACGCGGGCCCGGAAGACGGTGGCGCTGGTGACCGTCGGGCTCTGGATCATGATCCTGATGAACCTGATCGACGCCAAGGGCTGGCGCGGCGCTCCCAGCGAGGGCAGCACCGCCTGGAACATGCCGGTGCTCGGCTGGCTCAGCAGCCACTACGTGATCTACCTGGGCTTCGTCTTCCTGCTCGGCGCGACGTTCCAGCTCTACAAGGAGCGGGTGCCGGTCAACGACCTGCTGGCCCTGGGCTCGCTGGTCGCGCTGGTCGGATCGCTGCTGCTGGGCGGCTTCTTCGTGATCGGCTACCCCGCCTTCGCCTACCTGGTGATCTGGGGCGGCGTGCGGATGCCCAAGCAGCTGCACTGGGTCGGCCGCAAGAACGACTACTCCTACGGCATCTACATCTACGGGTTCCCCGTACTGCAGACGCTGCTGATGATGCACTTCACCCGGTACGGCCACTACGCCTACGTGCTGGCCGCGATGGCCATCACCTGGGCGCTCGCCTGGCTCTCCTGGCACCTGGTGGAGGACCGCGCCATGAGTCTGCGGAACTGGACCCCGGCTCCGCTGCTGCGCTGGCTGAACGCACGCCAACGGGCACGCGAAGAGGCCGTCCTCGCCAGGGGAGCAACGGCTCCCGCAGCGACGGCGGCCTCCGGTTCGGCGTCGGATCAGGCCTCGGCGACCGAGGTCAGCGCTGCCGCAGTGAAGCAGTGAACGCGCGACAGGCTTCGTAGTCGGGCAGCAGACCGGCGGCCTCGGCCTCAGCGAGGGTCGGGGCCGCCGTGTCCTTGGCGGACAGCTGCGGCGCGTCGGCGGGCCACTCGATGGCCAGCGTCGGGTCGAGCGGGTGGATGCCGTGCTCGCCGGTCGGGTTGTACGTCTCCGAGCAGAGGTACGACAGCGTCGCGTCGTCGCTCAGCGCGCAGAAGCCGTGGCCGAGGCCCTCGGAGATGTACACCGCACGACGGTCGGCGTCGTCCAGGCGGACGCCCTCCCACTGGCCGAAGGTGGGGGAGCCCACCCGCAGGTCGACGATGATGTCGAGCACCGCGCCGCGCACGCAGGTCACGTACTTGGCCTGGCCGGGCGGGACGTCGGCGAAGTGGATGCCGCGGACCACGCCGGCCGCGGAGACCGACATGTTGCCCTGCGCCAGCCGCAGCGGGTGGCCCACAGCCTCGGCCAGGTGGTCGAAGCGGTACCACTCCATGAACATGCCGCGCGGGTCACCGTGCTGTACGGGGGTGACCTCCCAGGCGCCCTCGATGCTCAGCGGGCGGATCTTCATGCGGTGAGCCCTTCGTCCAGCAGGTTCAGCAGGTAGGTGCCGTAGCCGCTCTTGACCAGCGGCTCGGCGAGGGCGCGCAGCTGCGCCTCGTCGATGTAGCCCATGCGCCAGGCGATCTCCTCGACGCAGCCGATCTTGAAGCCCTGCCGCTGCTCGATGACCCGGACGTACTCGGAGGCCTGGACCATCGAGTCGTGGGTGCCGGTGTCGAGCCACGCGGTACCGCGGTCCAGCACGGTGACGGTCAGTCGGTCACGGCGCAGGTAGGCGTCGTTGACGGCGGTGATCTCCAGCTCGCCGCGGGCGCTGGGCTTGAGGTTCCGGGCGATCTCGACGACCTCGGAGTCGTAGAAGTAGAGGCCCGGCACCGCGTAGCGGGACTTGGGCTTCTCCGGCTTCTCCTCGATGGAGATGACCTTGCCCTCGCTGTCGAACTCGACCACGCCGAGTGCGCTCGGGTCCGCCACCGGGTAGGCGAAGACCCGGCCGCCGACCAGGCCCTTGTTCTCCCGCAGCCGGGTGCCCAGGCCACTGCCGTGGAAGATGTTGTCGCCCAGGATCAGCGCCACCGGCTCGTCGCCGATGAAGTCCGCGCCCAGCACGAACGCCTGGGCGATGCCCTCGGGGCGTTCCTGGACGACGTAGCTCAGCTGCATGCCCCACTGGGAGCCGTCGCCGAGCAGGCGCTTGAACTGGTCCTGGTCCTCCGGGGTGGTGATGACGAGCACCTCGGAGATGCCTGCCATCATCAGCGTGGACAGCGGGTAGTAGATCATCGGTTTGTCGAAGACGGGGAGCAGCTGCTTGGAGACCGCCCTGGTCAGAGGCCAGAGACGGGAGCCCGTTCCACCGGCGAGAAGAATGCCGCGCATGCCGCCACTCTATGGCCTCCTCCCGGAGGGGCCCTCCCGCCGGGTTGCGGATGTTCGCGGACTGTGACGAAGGGGAGAAGGCTCGGCGGCAGCTGGCCTCGGGCTCAGGCGGTCCGGCTATGCTGACCGGACTATGCGCATTCTTGTCACCGGCGGTGCCGGGTTCATCGGCTCCGAGTTCGTCCGCCAGCTCCTCTCGGCACCCGGTCCGCTGCAGGGCGCCCAGGTCACGGTGTTCGACAAGCTCACCTACTCCGGCGTCCTGGCGAACCTGGACCCGGTGGCCGACCACGCGGACTACAGCTTCGTCCGCGGCGACATCTGCGACGCCGAGGCCGTCGACCAGGTCATGGCCGGTCACGACGCCGTGGTGCACTTCGCCGCCGAGTCCCACGTCGACCGCTCCATCGCGGGCGCGGGACCGTTCGTGACCACCAATGTGCTGGGCACCCAGGTGCTGCTGGACGCCGCGCGCAAGCACGGCGTCGGCCGCTTCCTGCACGTCTCCACCGACGAGGTCTACGGCTCGATCGACGAGGGCTCCTGGACGGAGGAGTGGCCGCTGGCGCCGAACTCCCCGTACTCCGCCTCCAAGGCGGGCTCCGACCTGCTTGCGCTGGCCTACCATCGCACCCACGGCATGGACGTGGTGGTGACCCGCTGCTCCAACAACTACGGGCACTACCAGTTCCCGGAGAAGGTCATCCCGCTGTTCACCACCAACCTCATCGACGGCAGGAAGGTGCCGCTGTACGGCGCGGGCGGCAACATCCGCGACTGGCTGCACGTCTCGGACCACTGCCGCGGCATCGCCCTGGCGCTGGCCAAGGGCCGTGCCGGTGAGGTCTACAACATCGGCGGCGGCACCGAGATCACCAACAAGGAGCTGACCGGCCTGCTGCTGGGGGCCGCCGGAGCCGGTTGGGACATGGTCGAGCGCGTCGCCGACCGCAAGGGCCACGACCTGCGCTACTCCCTGGACATCACCAAGATCTCCGAGGAGCTCGGCTACACCCCGCAGGTGAGCTTCGAGCAGGGCCTGGCCGACACCATCGCCTGGTACCGCGAGAACCGCGCCTGGTGGGAGCCGCTCAAGGCGAAGGCAGCGCTGGAGCAGTGAGCGAGGCCGCCGCCGCGAGCTCGGCCCCGGCCGCGCGGAGCGGCCCGTTCGCCCGGATCCTCAGCGTCATCCCGCCCGGCACCCACCTGGTGATCGGCGGGACGCTGATCCTCGGCCTGGCCTCCTACGCGCAGATCGCCATCAACGGCCACGCGCTCGGCCCGGTTCCGCGCGCGGCCGTCTCGGAGCTCTGGTCGCTGGCGATGACGCTGAGCCTCGGGCTGTTTTTCCCGGTCGAGCAGGAGCTCACCCGGGTCGTCGCCGCGCGTCAGGTCCGCGGCGAGGGCGTGCGGCCGGTGTTCCGTCGGGCGGCGCTGTTCACCGGCGGCCTGCTGGCGCTGCTCTGCGCGGTCCTGGCGGCCACCGCAGGGCCGGTCGCGCACCGGTTCTTCGGCGGCGACACCGGTCTGGTCTGGGCGTTCGCCGCGACGCTGGTCGGCATGGGCCTGGTCTTCATGACCCGCGGCGTGCTGGCCGGGCTCGGCCTCTTCGACTCCTACGGGATCTCGCTGGCCCTCGACGGCGGGCTGCGCATCGTGATCGCCCTCGCGCTGGTGCTGGCCGGCGTGCACGAGGCGATCTACTACGGCCTGGTGATGGCGGTCGCGCCGCTGCTGGCCATGCTGTTGACGTTGCGTCCCGCCCGGCGCGGTTCGCTGCCGGGACCGCAGATGCCCTGGCCGGAGCTGTCGCAGAACCTCACCACGATGATGGGCGCCTCGATCCTGGCGCAGGTCGTGGTCAACGCTCCGGTGGTGGCCCTGGCGCTGCTGGCGCAGAACGACGCCAACCTGACCTTCGCGGTGCTCAGCGCGGGTGTGCTGTGCCGGATTCCGCTCTTCGTCTTCGGCTCGCTGCAGCCGACGCTGATGACCGGGCTGTCCACGGCGGCGACGTCGGGGGACCGGGCCGGGTTCCGGAAGATGCTGCTGCGGACCTGTGGCGTGATCACCGGGCTGGGCGTGCTGGGCGGTCTGCCGTCGGTTCTGCTCGGTTCTTGGCTGATTCACACCTTCCTGAACGCTCCCGACGTCCTGCACATGCTGGACTTCTTCTGGTTCGCCGCCGGGACCATGGCCTACATGTTGGCACTGGTGCTCGGACAGGCACTGATGGCCGTCGGGCGGCACCGGCTCCAGCTGCTCGGTTGGGTGGTGGGAACCGTGGCGCTCGTCGGTGCGACATTCCTACCGGGGGGTGCTTCGACGCGGGTGGAGTTCGCGTACTTCACCGGCTCGGTGGTCACCGCGGGGGTCCTTCTGGTACTGCTGTCGCGCGTGTCCGGTGGCCGTGAGGCCGCCGACGCCCGTGACGCGGAACCCGTCGCCACTCGCTAGGATTCCCTACGCCCCATCTGAAAGGCTCCCCGCCGTGCAACTCTCCGTACTCACCTCGATCAGCAGCGTGCTGGTGATCGGGTGCATCCTGGAGCTGCTGCGCCGCCAGCAGCTGCGGGAGAAGTACGCAGCGATCTGGATCACGATCGGCATCGTGGTCACGCCGATCGGCTTCTTCCCCTCGCTGCTGAACGGCGTCGCCCACCGCCTCGGTGTGGCCAACGGGGCCAGCCTGGTGCTCTTCTGCGGTTTCCTCCTGGTGCTGTTGGTCTGCCTGCACCTGAGCTGGGAGGCGAGCCGCCTCGAGGCGGAGACGCGCACTCTTTCGGAGGACATCGCCCTGGTCCGCACGCAGCTGGACCAGCACGCCGCGGAGCTCGCCGAGCTCCGCGACCGGCAGGAGCAGGGGCAGCCGCGGGAGGTGCGGGCCTGATGGGCGACAGTGTGATCGACACCGCAGCACTGGACGGCAAGCGGGTCCTGCTGATCCTGCCGGCCTGGAACGAGGCGGAGGGCCTGCCCTTCATACTCAAGGAGATCCAGGAGAAGCTCCCCGGAGTGGACACCCTGGTGGTGGACGACGGCTCCGCCGACACCACGGCCCGCGTGGCCGCGGCCTCCGGCGCCACCGCCGTGGCGCGGCTCCCGTACAACCTGGGTGTCGGCGGCGCGATGCGCCTCGGCTACCGCTACGCCTACGAGCACGACTACGACGTCGCGATCCAGTGCGACTCGGACGGCCAGCACGACCCCGGCTACGTCCCCGCCCTGGTCCAGGCGCTGGAGTCGGCGGACCTGGTCATCGGGGCCCGCTTCGCGGGAGAGGGCGCCTACTCGGTGCGCGGCCCGCGTGCCTGGGCGATGAAGCTGCTCTCCACGGTGCTGTCCCGGATCGCGCGCACCCGGCTCACCGACACCACGTCCGGTTTCAAGGCCTGCAACCGGAGCATGATCGCCCTCTTCGCCCACTGGTACCCGGTCGAGTACCTGGGCGACACGATCGAGTCCCTGGTCGGCGCGGTCCGCTGCGGCTTCGTCGTGCGGCAGATCCCGGTCGCCATGCGCGAGCGCACCACCGGCACGCCGAGCGCCTCGCCCATAAAGGCGACGATCTACCTCGGCCGGGCCGGCTTCGTGCTGCTGCTGGCCATGATCCGCCGGATGCCGAAGATTCCCGACCACGAGCAGCCGACCGCCCGGCTGGCGAGCGCCACCGCCGAGTGAGCAGCGGGAACTGACCGAACGTCACGTGGGGCCTCCTCCGGGAGGCCCCACGTGCGTGTTGACCTCGATTGGCGTGCCCCTTGTCCGGTATGGCACACTAGCCGAGTTGCTCGGTTGAGCGCCGATGCCGCGCGCCCCCTCATCGGATCCTTCGGGATCGGGGGGACCGAAAGCGAGTCCCACAGTACTCGTCGTGCCCGTGATGCCCGTTTGTCTGTGATCCAGCACGTCTGGACGAGACGCGGCAGCTGCGGCGCGAAAGTACGGGAATCTTTCGGGAAGCGTGGACAGAGGTGCCGATCCGGTGTTTCCGCCCCGGCTTCATTGCGAAGGCAAGTGCGACACGCCCGACCGCGTGGGTCGGCGAAACACCCCGAATGACTCCACCCGGAGGCGTTCGGCGCAGAGGTGACAGAGACAGAAGGACTACGAAGCAGCCATGGCGGGACAGAAGATCCGCATCCGGCTCAAGGCCTACGACCACGAGGTCATCGACTCCTCGGCGAAGAAGATCGTCGAGACGGTGACGCGTACTGGTGCGCAGGTCGCGGGCCCGGTGCCGCTGCCCACTGAGAAGAACGTGTACTGCGTCATCCGCTCGCCGCACAAGTACAAGGACTCGCGCGAGCACTTCGAGATGCGCACGCACAAGCGCCTGATCGACATCCTCGACCCGACGCCCAAGACCGTTGACTCTCTGATGCGACTCGACCTGCCGGCCGGTGTCGACATCGAGATCAAGCTCTGAGGGGCGTGAGCTGAAGATGGCTAAGCAGATCAAGGGCATCCTGGGCGAGAAGCTCGGCATGACGCAGGTCTGGGACGAGAACAACCGCATCGTCCCGGTGACCGTCGTCAAGGCCGGCCCGAACGTCGTTACCCAGGTTCACACCGCCGACGGCACCGGCTATGACGCCGTGCAGATCGGTTTCGGCGACATCGACCCGCGCAAGGTGAACAAGCCCCTCGCGGGTCACTTCGCCAAGGCCGGCGTGACCCCGCGCCGCCACCTGGTCGAGCTCCGCACCGCGGACGCCTCGGAGTACACCCTCGGCCAGGAGATCACCGCTCAGGTGTTCGAGGCCGGTGTCAAGGTCGACGTGACCGGCACCAGCAAGGGCAAGGGCTTCGCCGGTGTCATGAAGCGCCACAACTTCCGTGGCCTCGGCGCGGGCCACGGCGTCCAGCGCAAGCACCGTTCGCCCGGCTCGATCGGTGGCTGCGCCACCCCGGGTCGCGTGTTCAAGGGCATGCGCATGGCCGGTCGTATGGGCCACGAGCGTGTCACCACGCAGAACCTGACCATCCACGCCGTTGACGCGGAGAAGGGCCTGCTGCTCATCAAGGGCGCTGTCCCCGGTCCGAACGGCGGCCTGATCCTGGTCCGCACCGCGGCAAAGGGGGCCTGAAGCAATGAGCACCATCAACGTTCTCTCCCCCGCGGGTGAGACCGTCGGCACCGTCGAGCTGCCGGCTGAGATCTTCGACGCCAAGGTCAGCGTTCCGCTGCTGCACCAGGTCGTCGTGGCTCAGCTCGCCGCTGCTCGTCAGGGCACGCACAAGACCAAGCGTCGTGGCGAGGTCCGTGGTGGCGGCAAGAAGCCGTACCGCCAGAAGGGCACCGGCCGCGCCCGTCAGGGTTCGACCCGTGCGCCGCAGTTCGCCGGCGGTGGCGTCGTGCACGGCCCCCAGCCGCGCGACTACTCGCAGCGGACCCCCAAGAAGATGAAGGCCGCCGCTCTGCGTGGCGCCCTCACCGACCGGGCCCGCAACGCTCGCATCCACGTCGTCACCGGCGTGGCCGCGACCGAGGCGCCGTCCACCAAGGCTGCCCGCACGCTGCTCGGCAAGATCAGCGAGCGCAAGAACGTGCTGCTGGTCGTCGAGCGTGACGACGAGCTGTCGCTGCTCAGCGCCCGCAACCTGCCGACCGTCCACATCCTGGACGCCGGTCAGCTGAACACCTACGACGTGCTCGTCTCCGACGACGTGGTCTTCACTCAGGCTGCCTTCGAGCGTTTTGTGGCCGGTCCGGTCGCGTCCGCCAAGGCTGTCGCCGCTGAGGGCGAGCTCGATGGGAGCGCCGCCTGATGAGCGAGATCACGAGCAAGACGTACACGGACCCCCGTGACGTCCTGATCAAGCCGGTCATCTCGGAGAAGAGCTACGCGCTCCTCGACGAGAACAAGTACACCTTCGTGGTGTCGCCGGACGCCAACAAGACCCAGATCAAGCAGGCCGTCGAGGCCGTCTTCTCGGTCAAGGTCGCCAACGTCAACACGCTGAACCGCCAGGGCAAGCGCAAGCGCTCCCGCACCGGCTTCGGCAAGCGCAAGGACACCAAGCGCGCCATCGTGACGCTGGCAGAGGGCAACCGCATCGACATCTTCGGGAACGCCCCCGCCGCCTGACGGCGCGAGGGAATCCCGTAACGGTTAAGGACAGAAGAAGCCATGGGCATCCGCAAGTACAAGCCGACAACGCCGGGCCGTCGCGGCTCCAGCGTTGCCGACTTTGTCGAGATCACGCGGTCCGAGCCGGAGAAGTCGCTGGTCCGCCCGCTGCACAGCAAGGGCGGTCGTAACAACACCGGTCGTGTGACTGTTCGCCACCAGGGTGGCGGCCACAAGCGCGCGTACCGTGTCATCGACTTCCGTCGTCACGACAAGGACGGCGTGCCGGCCAAGGTCGCTCACATCGAGTACGACCCGAACCGCACCGCGCGCATCGCACTGCTGCACTACGCAGACGGTGAGAAGCGCTACATCATCGCTCCGGCCAAGCTCGGCCAGGGCGACCGGGTTGAGAACGGCCCCAGCGCCGACATCAAGCCGGGCAACAACCTCCCGCTCCGGAACATCCCGGTCGGTACGGTCATCCACGCCATCGAGCTGCGTCCCGGTGGCGGCGCGAAGATCGCCCGTTCCGCGGGCTCCTCGGTGCAGCTGCTGGCGAAGGAGGGCGTCTACGCCCACCTGCGCATGCCGTCCGGCGAGGTCCGCCTCGTGGACGCGCGCTGCCGCGCGACCGTCGGCGAGGTCGGCAACGCCGAGCAGTCGAACATCAACTGGGGCAAGGCCGGCCGTATGCGCTGGAAGGGCGTCCGCCCGACCGTGCGTGGTGTCGCCATGAACCCGATCGACCACCCGCACGGTGGTGGTGAGGGTAAGACCTCCGGTGGTCGCCACCCGGTTTCGCCGTGGGGTCAGAAGGAGGGTCGTACTCGTTCGCCGAAGAAGGCGTCCAACAAGTACATCGTCCGCCGCCGCAAGACGAACAAGAAGCGCTAGGAGCAGTCTCGATGCCGCGCAGTCTCAAGAAGGGGCCCTTCGTCGACGACCACCTCATGAAGAAGGTGGATGTCCAGAACGAAGCCGGTACCCAGAACGTCATCAAGACCTGGTCCCGTCGCTCCATGATCGTTCCGGCGATGCTCGGGCACACCCTCGCGGTGCACGACGGCCGCAAGCACATCCCGGTGTTCGTCACCGAGTCGATGGTCGGCCACAAGCTCGGCGAGTTCGCGCCGACCCGCACGTTCAGGGGTCACGTCAAGGACGACCGCAAGTCCAAGCGACGCTGACCTGCGAAGCGAAGACACGATGACAGACACCATCAAGGGGACAACCATGGAAGCCAGGGCAGCGGCGCGGTACATCCGCGTAACGCCCATGAAGGCCCGCCGCGTGGTGGACCTTGTCCGTGGCATGAGTGCCACGGAGGCCCAGGCGGTCCTGCGATTCGCTCCGCAGGCCGCGTCTGTGCCCGTTCTCAAGGTGCTCAACAGCGCCATTGCGAACGCGGACCACAACTACAACCACAACGACGTCGAGAGCCTCTACATCTCCGAGGCCTACGTCGACGAGGGCCCGACCCTGAAGCGTTTCCGTCCGCGGGCCCAGGGCCGCGCGTACCGGATCCGCAAGCGGACGAGCCACATCACCGTGGTCGTCGCGTCGAAGGAAGGGACCCGGTAATGGGCCAGAAGGTTAACCCGCACGGGTTCCGCCTCGGCATCACCACGGACTTCAAGTCCCGCTGGTACGCCGACAAGCTGTACAAGGACTACGTCAAGGAAGACGTCGCGATCCGTCGCATGATGACGTCCGGCATGGAGCGCGCCGGTATCTCGAAGGTTGAGATCGAGCGCACCCGTGACCGCGTGCGGGTGGACATCCACACCGCCCGCCCGGGCATCGTCATCGGCCGCCGCGGCACCGAGGCCGACCGCATCCGCGGCGACCTCGAGAAGCTGACCGGCAAGCAGGTCCAGCTGAACATCCTCGAGGTCAAGAACCCCGAGCTGGACGCCCAGCTCGTGGCTCAGGGCGTCGCTGAGCAGCTGTCCTCCCGCGTCTCCTTCCGTCGCGCCATGCGTAAGAGCATGCAGGGCACGATGAAGTCCGGTGCCAAGGGCATCAAGATCCAGTGCTCCGGCCGTCTGGGCGGCGCTGAGATGTCCCGCAGCGAGTTCTACCGCGAGGGCCGCGTGCCCCTGCACACGCTGCGCGCCAACGTCGACTACGGCTTCTTCGAGGCCAAGACCACCTTCGGTCGCATCGGCGTCAAGGTCTGGATCTACAAGGGCGACGTCAAGAACATCGCCGAGGTCCGTGCCGAGAACGCTGCCGCCAAGGCCGGCAACCGCCCGCCGCGTGCGGGTGGCCCGGGCGAGCGCCCGCGTCGTGGTGGCGACCGTCCCGCCGGTGGCCGCGGCCGCCGTCCGCAGCAGAACACCGAGGCTGCCGCCCCCGCGGCGACCGAGGCTCCGGCTGCGGCTGAGACCACTACGGAGGCCTGACCATGCTGATCCCTCGCAGGGTCAAGCACCGCAAGCAGCACCACCCCAAGCGCCGCGGTATGGCCAAGGGTGGCACTGAGGTGACGTTCGGCGAGTACGGCCTGCAGGCCGTCACCCCGGCGTACGTGACGAACCGGCAGATCGAGTCCGCTCGTATCTCCATCACCCGTCACATCAAGCGTGGCGGCAAGGTGTGGATCAACATCTACCCCGACCGCCCGCTGACGAAGAAGCCCGCCGAGACCCGCATGGGTTCCGGTAAGGGTTCGCCGGAGTGGTGGATCGCGAACGTGCACCCGGGTCGGGTCATGTTCGAGCTGTCCTACCCGAACGAGAAGGTGGCTCGTGAGGCGCTCACCCGCGCTGCTCACAAGCTCCCGATGAAGTGCCGGATTGTCCGGCGCGAGGCAGGTGAGAGCTGATGGCC
Source organism: Streptacidiphilus sp. MAP5-3 (assembly GCF_041262505.1). Taxonomy (NCBI): domain Bacteria; kingdom Bacillati; phylum Actinomycetota; class Actinomycetes; order Kitasatosporales; family Streptomycetaceae; genus Streptacidiphilus; species Streptacidiphilus sp. MAP5-3. The sequence continues at coordinate 72,506 of NZ_JBGCCL010000014.1, read as the reverse complement.
GCGACGAAGGCTGCTGAGCTCCGCGAGCTGGACAACGAGGGTCTCGTTGCGCAGCTGCGTGAGCGCAAGGAGGAGCTGTTCAACCTCCGCTTCCAGGCGGCGACCGGGCAGCTCGACAACCACGGGCGCCTCAAGCTCGTCAAGAAGGACATCGCGCGGATCTACACCCTGATGCGCGAGCGCGAGCTGGGCATCGAGACGGTGAAGGACGCCTGATGACTGAGAACACCAACGAGACGCGCGGTTTCCGCAAGACCCGTGAGGGTCTCGTCGTCAGCGACAAGATGGACAAGACCGTCGTCGTCGCCGTCGAGGACCGCGTCAAGCACGCGCTGTACGGCAAGGTCATCCGCCGTACGAACAAGCTGAAGGCGCACGACGAGGCCAACGCTTGCGGTGTCGGCGACCGTGTTCTCCTCATGGAGACCCGTCCGCTGTCCGCGACGAAGCGCTGGCGCGTCGTCGAGATCCTCGAGAAGGCCAAGTAACGAACGCGATTGGGTGCCGTCGTATGTGCTCGGGACCCCGGCTCTTGCAAGAGAGTCAGGGGTGCCCGGGTGAGCAGCGGCGGACCCGGTCCCGATCGTTGACGATCAGGAGAAAGACGTGATCCAGCAGGAGTCGCGACTGCGTGTCGCCGACAACACGGGCGCGAAGGAAATCCTTTGCATCCGCGTTCTCGGTGGCTCCGGCCGGCGCTACGCGGGCATCGGCGACGTCATCGTGGCGACCGTCAAGGACGCGATCCCCGGTGGCAATGTGAAGAAGGGCGACGTGGTCAAGGCCGTCATCGTCCGGACCGTGAAGGAGCGCCGTCGTCCCGACGGTTCCTACATCCGGTTCGACGAGAACGCCGCCGTCATCCTCAAGAACACCGACGGTGACCCCCGTGGTACCCGCATCTTCGGCCCGGTGGGCCGTGAGCTGCGCGAGAAGAAGTTCATGAAGATCATCTCGCTGGCGCCGGAGGTGCTGTAACCGATGGCTAACAGCATGAAGATCAAGAAGGGTGACCTGGTCCAGGTCATCACCGGCAAGGACAAGGGCAAGCAGGGCAAGGTCATTCAGGCCATCCCTACGGAGAACCGCGTCCTGGTCGAGGGTGTCAACCGGGTCAAGAAGCACACCAAGGCCACGCCCACCGCGAACGGCTCGAAGGCCGGCGGCATCGTGACCGTCGAGGCCCCGATCCACGTCAGCAACGTTCAGCTGGTCGTGGAGAAGGACGGCAAGAAGGTCGTCACCCGCGTCGGGTACCGATTCGACGAGCAGGGCAACAAGATCCGCGTTGCCAAGCGCACCGGTGAGGACATCTGATGACCGACACCTCGATTGAGAAGGTCAGCCCCCGGCTCAAGGAGCGCTACCGCTCCGAGATCAAGGGTCAGCTGCAGGAAGAGTTCAGCTACGACAACGTCATGCTGATCCCCGGCCTGGTCAAGGTCGTGGTCAACATGGGTGTGGGCGACGCCGCCCGCGACTCGAAGCTGATCGACGGTGCGGTCAAGGACCTCACCGCCATCACCGGCCAGAAGCCGACCGTGACCAAGGCTCGCAAGAGCATCGCGCAGTTCAAGCTGCGTGAGGGTCAGCCGATCGGCGCCCACGTCACCCTCCGCGGTGACCGCATGTGGGAGTTCCTGGACCGCCTCATCTCGCTTGCGCTGCCGCGCATCCGTGACTTCCGCGGTCTGTCGCCGAAGCAGTTCGACGGCAAGGGCAACTACACCTTCGGTCTGACCGAGCAGGTCATGTTCCACGAGATCGACCAGGACAAGGTCGACCGCCCTCGTGGTATGGACATCACCGTGGTGACCACCGCCCAGACCGACGACGAGGGCCGGGCGCTGCTGCGGGCTCTCGGCTTCCCCTTCAAGGAGAGCTGACCGATGGCGAAGAAGGCACTGATCGCCAAGTCGGAGCGCAAGCCGAAGTTCGGTGTCCGGGGCTACACCCGGTGCCAGCGCTGCGGCCGTCCGCACTCCGTGTACCGCAAGTTCGGCCTCTGCCGTGTCTGCCTTCGTGAGATGGCGCACCGCGGCGAGCTGCCGGGCGTGACCAAGAGCTCCTGGTAACCAGCTCCTTCGGCCTATCCGAAGGACTGTCAGGAACTCAGAGGTAAGCAACCTCGGAACAGTCGGGTTCCCGACCTCCTGTAACCTAGGGAGGTCGGGGCCCGTGCTGCCCCGAATTCGTCTTACTACACCGTAGGTCCCGTGCCCCTTCTGCAAACGAGGCGCGCGGAAACCGCGGTGAGAGAGGCCACAGGCCATCATGACCATGACCGACCCGATCGCAGACATGCTGACGCGTCTGCGAAACGCGAACTCGGCCTACCACGACTCCGTCGTGATGCCCCATTCGAAGATCAAGACGCACATCGCGGAGATCCTCAAGCAGGAGGGTTACATCTCCAGCTGGAAGGTCGAGGAGCCGAAGGAGGGCGAGGTCGGCAAGAAGCTGGCCATCGACCTCAAGTTCGGCCCGAACCGTGAGCGCTCGATCGCGGGCATCAAGCGCATCTCCAAGCCGGGTCTGCGGGTCTACACCAAGTCCACCGCTATGCCGAAGGTGCTCGGCGGCCTGGGCGTGGCGATCATCTCCACGTCCGCAGGTCTGCTCACCGGACAGCAGGCAGCCAAGAAGGGCGTGGGTGGGGAAGTCCTCGCCTACGTCTGGTAACTCAGGGAAACGGAGGTACAGCAATGTCTCGCATTGGACGGCTGCCCATCCCGGTTCCCGCCGGCGTGGACGTCACCATCGATGGCCGCACGGTCTCGGTGAAGGGCCCCAAGGGCACCCTCACCCACGCCGTCGCCGCGCCGATCGAGATCGCGAAGGCTGAGGACGGCACTGTCGTCGTCTCCCGCCCGAACGACGAGCGCATGTCGAAGGCCCTGCATGGCCTGACCCGCACGCTGGTGGCGAACATGATCACCGGCGTGACCGCGGGCTACCGCAAGTCGCTCGAGATCAGCGGTGTTGGTTACCGTGTCGCGGCGAAGGGCTCCGACATGGAGTTCCAGCTCGGCTACAGCCACCCGATCCTGGTCCCGGCCCCGGAGGGCATCTCCTTCGTGGTCGAGTCGCCGACCAAGTTCCACGTGGACGGCATCGACAAGCAGAAGGTCGGCGAGGTCGCCGCGAAGATCCGCAAGCTGCGCAAGCCCGACCCGTACAAGGCCAAGGGCGTCAAGTACGCGGGCGAGGTCATCCGCCGCAAGGTCGGAAAGAGTGGTAAGTAACCCATGACTGTCGGTGTGAAGATCGGCAAGGGCAACGGCTACAAGGCCGCCGCCCGTAAGCGCCGCGCCATCCGCGTCCGCAAGCGCGTCTCCGGTACTCCGGTTCGTCCGCGCCTGGTGGTCTCCCGGTCCAACCGCCACATCGTGGCGCAGGTGATCGACGACCTCGCGGGCCACACCCTGGCTTCGGCGTCCACCCTCGACGTGTCCATCAAGGGCAACGAGGCGGACAAGACCGAGCAGGCCAAGAAGGTCGGAGCCCTGGTCGCCGAGCGCGCCAAGGCTGCCGGTATCGAGCAGGTCGTCTTTGACCGCGCGGGCAACCAGTACGCCGGCCGCATTGCGGCCCTGGCGGACGCCGCCCGCGAGGCCGGTCTGGACTTCTGACCCGCCCGCCACAGGCTGACGGACGAAACGAGAGAGGTAAATCCAATGGCTGGACCCCAGCGCCGCGGTAGCGGCGCCGGCGGCGGCACCGGCGGTGGCGAGCGGCGTGACCGTAAGCGTGACGGTCGTGACGGCGGAGCCGCCGTCGAGAAGACCGCCTACGTCGAGCGCGTCGTAGCGATCAACCGAGTCGCCAAGGTTGTCAAGGGTGGCCGTCGCTTCAGCTTCACCGCGCTGGTCGTGGTGGGCGACGGTGACGGCACCGTGGGTGTCGGTTACGGCAAGGCGAAGGAGGTGCCGGCCGCCATCGCCAAGGGTGTTGAGGAGGCCAAGAAGCACTTCTTCAAGGTCCCCCGTATCCAGGGCACCATTCCCCACCCCATCCAGGGCGAGAAGGCCGCGGGCGTCGTCCTGCTCAAGCCGGCTTCCCCGGGTACCGGCGTTATCGCCGGTGGTCCGGTGCGTGCCGTGCTCGAGTGCGCCGGCGTGCACGACATCCTGTCGAAGTCCCTGGGCTCCGACAACGCGATCAACATCGTCCACGCGACCGTGGCCGCGCTGAAGGGCCTTTCGCGCCCCGAGGAGATCGCTGCCCGTCGTGGTCTGCCGCTGGAGGACGTTGCTCCGGCCGCGCTGCTGCGCGCCCGGGCTGCTGGGCAGGGGGCTGCGTAATGGCTCGCCTGAAGATCACCCAGGTCAAGTCCTACATCGGTAGCAAGCAGAACCACCGTGACACCCTGCGTTCGCTTGGTCTCAAGCGCATGCACGACGTGGTCGTGAAGGAGGACCGTCCCGAGATCCGCGGGATGGCCCAGACTGTCCGTCACCTCGTCACGGTCGAGGAGGTGGACTGAGATGGCGGAGCAGAACCCGCTGAAGATCCACAACCTGCGTCCCGCCCCGGGTGCCAAGACCGCCAAGACCCGTGTCGGTCGTGGTGAGGCATCCAAGGGTAAGACCGCTGGTCGTGGTACCAAGGGCACCAAGGCCCGTTACCAGGTTCCGCAGCGCTTCGAGGGTGGCCAGATGCCCCTTCACATGCGCCTGCCGAAGCTGAAGGGTTTCAAGAACCCGTTCCGCGTCGAGTTCCAGGTCGTCAACCTCGACAAGCTGGCCGCGCTCTACCCGCAGGGTGGCGAGGTCACGGTCGAGGACCTGGTCGCGAAGGGTGCGGTTCGCAAGAACTCGCTCGTCAAGGTGCTCGGCACCGGCGAGATCGCCGTGGCGCTGCAGGTTTCGGTTGACGCCGTCTCCGGCTCCGCCAAGGAGAAGATTGCCGCTGCGGGCGGCTCGGTGACCGAGCTCATCTGAGCTCGTCGCTGACGCCCCGAGCGCTGAGGCCCGGTTCCCCTTCGGGGGAGCCGGGCCTTTCGCCTTTTCCACAGAGGGACGTTGCAGTTCCCCGCGCCCCTGGTGGTGCAACTGCCTGCGGCAGCGCCCCCGAAGGAGTTGCGCCTATCGCTTGAGGGTCAGCAGCCCTATGGTCAGGCCCTGGACGTGGTGGACCGAGGTGACGTTGTACCGGGCGGCGAGCGCCGCGCGCTCCGCAGGAGTCAGGCCGCTCATCGGGCTGTGCCAGTAGCCGTAGGAGACGACCCAGATGCGGCGCGGAGCGTTGTCCAGGCAGGTCGCGGGCACCGTGCATTCGACCGCCATCAGGTCGTCCGCCTGGGCCGGGGTCTTCGCTGCGAAGAGGTCGCGGGGTCTGTCGGCGGAGGGCAGGTAGTACTCGATCCCCAGATCGAGCATGTACTTCGCGTACGGGCCGCGCTCCGGGACGAACGCGTCCCCCTCGCGGTAGCCCGTGGCGATGATCGAGGCCGCGCCCTTCCAGTCGGTCGTGGTGTGCGCGGCGGGCTGGCGCAGTTGGACCTGGTAGGGGAGGGCGATCAGGGCGACCAGCAGGACCGCCGCGGGTGCGGTCCAGCGGGAGAAGGGAAGCCGTTCCGCGCCTGCCGCGGCGATGATCGCCCAGAACGGGACGACGAAGAGCAGGTAGCGCTCGACCCAGTAGGACGTGGAGCCCTGGGAGACGAGCCACACCGTCAGCACCGGCAGGATCGGCAGGGGGAGCAGCAGTCGGCCGGGGCGGCGCAGGCAGGCGACGACGGTCAGGGCCAGCAGCACCACCGTCACCGGCCAGGAGGCCGTGATCGAACCGAGCAGTCCGGGCAGGGCGAAGATGTTCGGGCGGGTGGTCCAGTTGAGCTGGCGGCCGGCCTGGTCGTGGCCCGCCAGCAGCAGCGGGGTGAGGACGGCGAAGGCCAGCACGGCGGCCGGGACGAAGCCGCGCCAGGCGCGCCTGCGGCGGGTGTACACCAGCCAGAGGTGGCCCGTCAGCACGCTGAGGGCGACCAGGTGGAGAAGTCCCGCCAGGGCCATCAGGGTCGCGTAGCCCAGCCAGCGGAGTGCCATCCGGCGCCGGCCCGGGTTCTCCCGGCAGTCGAGGATGGTCAGCAGTTGCAGGGTGGCCAGCAGGACGACGGTGTCGACCATCGCGTAGACCCGGGCCTCCTGCGCATAGCGGATGACCAGAGGCGTCAGCGCGTAGAGCAGGCCGGCCCAGAGCCCGACCCGGGCGCTGAAGAGGCGCTTGCCGATGACGGCGGTGAGCCCGGCGGAGACCGCGGTTGCCAGCACGCTGGGCATCCGCAGGGCCGCGGCCGAGGTGCCGAAGCTGTTGATCCAGAAGTGCAGGAGGACGTAGTAGGCGCCGGAGACGGCGTCCACATGGCCGAGCAAGCCCCACAGCTGTCCCAGGCTGCGGGTGGCGGCGGTCCAGCTGGCCAGTTCGTCGCGCCAGAGGTCCGGACGTCCCACCTCGATCAGGCCGAGGACGAGCGCCAGGAGCGCGGGCGGGGCCCATGCGCGGGGTCTGCGGAGCAGCACGGGTGCCTCGGGTGCCTTCATCGGTTTGTGGTTTTCCCTCGAACGGGGTCCTGTCTACCAGCCGCCAAGCGGCGTAGCGGCTCGGTAAACGGGCTTTCATGCGCAATTCATCGCTCAATTACTTCGAAGGTGTGCGTTGTGGCGTCGCCTTGACCTCGGAGCTTGACGTGCGCGAATCGGACAGAAGACGGACAGAAGGCACCCTTTGCCGGTAACCATCGGGGGAAGCCCCAAGATCGGCTTGTCTCCCTTGGGTTCTGTGCTTCATTCGTGCGGCCACTGGCTGTTAGAGTCCGTGGAGTCCATATGTAGGTTGGCCCACCCGTCTCAGACGGTACGCCCCCCGATCCACCGTCCCTCCGGGCCCCCACGGCCGGGAGCAGCAGGAGGCCCCGTGCTCACCGCGTTCGCCCGGGCGTTCAAGACGCCCGACCTGCGCAAGAAGCTGTTGTTCACGCTGGGCATCATGGTCGTCTTCCGCGCGGGTGCGCACATCCCCGTGCCGGGCGTCAACTACGCGGGTGTGCAGTCCTGTCTGACCAGCCTGAACAAGTCGGGCGGCAACCAGCTGCTGGGCCTGGTGAACCTCTTCAGCGGCGGTGCGCTGCTGCAGATCACCATCTTCGCGCTCGGGATCATGCCCTACATCACGTCGAGCATCATCCTTCAGCTGCTGACGGTGGTGATCCCGCGCCTGGACGCCCTGAAGAAGGAGGGCCAGGCCGGTCAGACGAAGATCACCCAGTACACCCGGTACCTGACCATCGCGCTGGCCATCCTCCAGGCCACCGCGATCTCCGCCACCGCGCAGAACGGTGCGCTGTTCGGCGGGGCCTGCTCCGGCAGCCAGGTCGTCCCGAACCAGTCGGTCTTCACCATCGCGACCATGGTCATCACCATGACCGCGGGCACCGCGGTCATCATGTGGCTGGGCGAGCTGGTGACCGACCGCGGCATCGGCAACGGCATGTCGATCCTGATCTTCACCTCGGTCGCCGCGCAGTTCCCGTCGCAGCTGTGGAGCATCAAGGCGAGCCACGGCTGGCTGACCTTCTTCGGCGTGATCATCATGGGTCTGGCCATGGTGGGCCTGGTCGTCTTCGTCGAGCAGGCCCAGCGCCGCGTCCCGGTGCAGTACGCGAAGCGCATGATCGGTCGCCGCGCCTACGGCGGCACCTCGACGTACATCCCGCTCAAGGTGAACCAGGCGGGTGTGATTCCGATCATCTTCGCCAGCTCGCTGCTCTACATCCCCGCGCTCGTGGTCCAGCTCAGCAACAAGACCAGCTCAGGCTGGGGGGCGTGGATCGAGAACAACCTCACCAAGAGCGACCACTGGCTCTACATGCTGGTCTACTTCGTCCTGATTGTCTTTTTCGCCTTCTTCTACGTGGCCATCACGTTCAACCCCGAAGAAGTCGCCGACAACATGAAGAAGTATGGTGGGTTCATCCCGGGCATCCGGGCCGGCCGCCCGACGGCGGAATACCTGAACTATGTGCTGACCAGGATCACCTGGCCGGGCTCGCTCTATCTGGGCCTGATCGCCCTGGTGCCCCTGATCGCACTCGGGCTGTTCCAGGCGTCTTCGAACTTCCCGTTCGGCGGTACGAGCATCCTCATCGTTGTGGGTGTGGGCCTTGAAACTGTGAAGCAGATCGAGAGCCAGCTCCAGCAGCGCAACTACGAAGGGTTCCTCCGCTGATGCGTATCGTCCTCGTCGGACCCCCGGGGGCCGGGAAGGGTACTCAGGCCGCGCTGCTGGCCAAGACCCTGTCCATCCCCCATGTGTCCACCGGTGACCTGTTCCGCGCCAACATCTCGCAGGGCACTGAGCTCGGCCGGCTGGCGAAGAGCATCATGGACGAGGGCACGCTGGTACCCGACGAGGTCACCATCGCGATGGTGAAGGACCGGCTGCACCAGCCGGACGCCGAGAACGGTTTCCTGCTGGACGGCTTCCCGCGCAACACCGCGCAGGCCGTCGCGCTGGACGGGATCCTCAAGGAGCTCGGCATCGCCCTCGACGGCGTGCTGGACCTGGAGGTCCCCGAGGACGAGGTGGTCCGGCGCATCGCCGGCCGCCGCCTGTGCCGCAACGACAGCGCGCACATCTTCCACGTGCTCTACAACGCGCCCGCGGTCGAGGGCGTCTGTGACGTCTGCGGCGGCGAGCTGTACCAGCGCTCGGACGACAGCGAGGAGACCGTGCGCACCCGGCTCGAGGTCTACCACACGGAGACCGAGCCGATCATCGAGTACTACCGCAAGCAGCACCTGGTCACCACGATCTCGGCGCTCGGCAAGGTCGACGAGGTCACCGAGCGCGCGATCGCCGCGCTGCGGGAGAACGCGAACGACTGAGTTTCATTTCTTGGCTGCGGCCGTGACACCCTGGATGGATGTCACGGCCGCAGTGCGTTTTCCAGGCGCCGCTGCGTCGCCACTGGTTGCACGTGTCTGGTTGGACGAGTTGAGGAGAGCGAGAAGAGCGCATGGTTGAGATCAAGACGCCCGAGCAGATCGCGAAGATGCGGGAGGCCGGGCTGATCGTGGCCGAGGCGCTCAAGGCCGCGAGCGAGGCCGCGGTGCCCGGTGTCACCACCGGCGAGCTCGACGCCGTCGCCAAGAAGGTCATCGAGGGCCATGGCGCGACGTCCAACTTCCTCGGCTACCACGGCTTCACCGGTGTGATCTGCGCCTCCGTCAACGAGGAGGTCGTGCACGGCATCCCCGGCGACCGCGTGCTGAACGACGGCGACATCATCTCCATCGACTGCGGCGCGATCGTCGACGGCTGGCACGGCGATGCAGCCGTCACCGTCTTCGTTGGCGGCGGCCACGCCCCGGAGCTGCACGCGCTGAGCGAGACCACCGAGGGTTCGATGTGGGCGGGCATCGCACAGGTGAAGAAGGGCAACCGGCTCTCCGACATCAGCCGCAGCATCGAGGGCTTCATCCGCCGTCAGCCGCTGCCCCCGCGCGGAAAGTACGGCATCGTCGAGGACTACGGCGGCCACGGCATCGGCTCCGCCATGCACATGGACCCGCACCTGCTCAACTACGTCGACCGCCGCCGTGGGCGCGGTATGAAGCTGGTCCCGGGCTTCTGCATCGCCATCGAGCCGATGATCACCCTCGGCACCCCCAAGACCCACGTCCTCGAGGACGAGTGGACGGTCGTCAGCAACGACGGCACCTGGTCCTCCCACTGGGAGCACTCCATCGCCCTGACCGAGGAGGGCCCGCTCGTCCTCACCGCCGTCGACGGCGGCAAGGCGAAGCTCGCCGAGCTCGGTGTGACCGTGGCCCCGGACCCGCTGGGCTGAGCCCGTCGGGCCGGGCTGCGACGGGGTGATTTCGCGTTCGCTTGGACACTGTCGTAGACTGCTGTGTCGGCTCACTCGTAGCTTGCTTCCGCACGTCCCCGCCCGGTAAGGCGAGGATGGATCGATCCGGTCCCTGCGTGAGTGCCGACTACGGTAGTCGATTCCGGAAGGCGAATTCCGCAGGATTATGGCCAAGAAGCAAGGCGCCATCGAAATCGAGGGCACCGTGATCGAGTCTCTGCCGAACGCGATGTTCAAGGTCGAACTGCAGAACGGTCACAAGGTTCTCGCGCACATCAGCGGCAAGATGCGCATGCACTACATCCGCATCCTCCCGGACGACCGGGTCGTCGTCGAGCTCAGCCCGTACGACCTGACCCGTGGTCGCATCGTCTACCGGTACAAGTAACCAGCAGATCCAGACCCGGAGAACCTGAGTCAGATGAAGGTCAAGCCGAGCGTCAAGAAGATCTGCGACAAGTGCAAGGTGATCCGCCGTCACGGTCGGGTCATGGTGATCTGCGAGAACCTGCGCCACAAGCAGCGCCAGGGCTGATCTCACCCCCTGTACGGGTCGTAACTCTTCGCGCGACGCGAAAAACAACATGAAACGGGATGCCCGATCTCTCGTTGTCCTTGCAGGGATTCACTCTGCAGGGACGGGAGACTGCCACCCCCGGTCGGAGGCCGGGGCTCGATCAGCGGGAGCTGAACGGGTAGGCGTCACGTCAGACCTCCGAGGAAACAACAGGAGCCAGATTCATGGCACGCCTCAGTGGCGTTGATCTCCCGCGCGAGAAGCGGATCGAGATCGCCCTCACCTACGTCTACGGCATCGGCCGCACCCTCGCCAAGCAGGCGCTGGTCGAGACCGGTGTGAACCCGGACATCCGCGTCCGCGACATCACCGAGGACGACCTCGTCGCCCTGCAGAAGTTCGTGGACGCGAACTTCGAGGTCGAGGGTGACCTCCGCCGTGCCGTCGCCGCCGACATCCGCCGCAAGGTCGAGATCGGCTGCTACGAGGGCCTGCGCCACCGCCGTGGCCTGCCGGTCCGCGGTCAGCGCACCCACACCAACGCGCGTACCCGCAAGGGCCCGCGTCGCGCGATTGCCGGCAAGAAGAAGCCGGGCAAGAAGTAGTCCGCCCCCTCAACCGGACTTCAATCCGGCCCGCTGGGCTAGCGGACCGACCACCTCATCAGGAGATTTCAGCTCATGCCTCCCAAGGGCCGTCAGGCTGCCGGCGCGAAGAAGATCCGCCGCAAGGAGAAGAAGAACGTCGCTCACGGGCACGCCCACATCAAGAGCACGTTCAACAACACGATCGTTTCGATCACCGACCCGTCCGGCAACGTGATCGCCTGGGCGTCCTCGGGCCACGTCGGCTTCAAGGGCTCCCGCAAGTCGACCCCGTTCGCCGCGCAGATGGCCGCCGAGGCCGCTGCTCGCCGCGCGCAGGAGCACGGCATGCGCAAGGTCGACGTCTTCGTCAAGGGCCCGGGCTCCGGTCGTGAGACCGCGATCCGCTCCATCCAGGCCACCGGCCTGGAGGTCGGCTCCATCCAGGACGTCACCCCCACCCCGCACAACGGCTGCCGCCCGCCGAAGCGTCGTCGCGTCTGACGCACGCGCTTCGCAGCGTGTAGCTCCAAGGGATACGGCCTCCGGTTCAGCCGGAGGCCGTATCCTTGCTTTCGTCGGCATCAAATAGTGGGTGCCGAAGATCTATCTGGAGGATTTCCCTCATGTTGATCGCTCAGCGTCCGTCGCTGACCGAAGAGGTTGTCGACGAGTACCGCTCCCGGTTCGTCATCGAGCCGCTGGAGCCGGGCTTCGGCTACACCCTCGGCAACTCCCTGCGTCGTACCCTCCTCTCCTCGATCCCCGGCGCTGCTGTCACCAGCATCCGGATCGACGGCGTGCTGCACGAGTTCACCACCGTGCCGGGCGTCAAGGAGGACGTCACCGACCTGATCCTCAACATCAAGCAGCTGGTCGTCTCCTCGGAGCACGACGAGCCGGTCGTGATGTACCTGCGCAAGCAGGGCCCGGGTCTGGTCACCGCCGCTGACATCGCGCCCCCGGCCGGTGTCGAGGTCCACAACCCCGAGCTGGTCCTGGCCACGCTGAACGGCAAGGGCAAGCTGGAGATGGAGCTGACCGTCGAGCGCGGTCGCGGCTACGTCTCCGCCGTGCAGAACAAGCAGTCCGGCCAGGAGATCGGCCGTATCCCGGTCGACTCGATCTACAGCCCCGTGCTGAAGGTCACCTACAAGGTCGAGGCCACGCGTGTCGAGCAGCGCACCGACTTCGACAAGCTGATCGTCGACGTCGAGACCAAGCCGGCCATGCGTCCGCGTGACGCGATGGCGTCGGCCGGTAAGACCCTGGTCGAGCTGTTCGGTCTCGCCCGCGAGCTGAACATCGATGCCGAGGGCATCGACATGGGCCCGTCCCCGACGGACGCCGCCCTGGCCGCGGACCTGGCGCTGCCGATCGAGGAGCTGGAGCTCACGGTCCGCTCCTACAACTGCCTCAAGCGCGAGGGCATCCACACCGTGGGTGAGCTCGTCGCCCGCTCCGAGGCCGACCTGCTCGACATCCGCAACTTCGGTGCGAAGTCGATCGACGAGGTCAAGGCGAAGCTGGCCGGCATGGGCCTGGCCCTCAAGGACAGCCCGCCCGGATTCGACCCGACCGCCGCTGCGGACGCCTTCGGCGCCGACGACGACGACCCGGGCTTCGCGGAGACCGAGCAGTACTGAGTCTGATCCGACTCCGCTTGGGTACGGGACCGCTTCGGCGGTCCCGTATTCTTGTCACCTGTATGTCTAAGTCGTGCGGGCGCCACTGCCCGTACGCCCGGTCCGGTTCCTAGTACGGCCGACGCCGGATATTGAAGGAGACACCATGCCTCGTCCCGCCAAGGGTGCCCGCCTCGGCGGCGGCCCGTCCCACGAGCGTCTGCTGCTCGCCGGTCTGGCTCGCGAGCTGTTCCAGTACGGCCGCATCACCACGACCGAGGCCAAGGCCCGCCGCCTGCGCCCGTTCGCGGAGAAGCTGATCACCAAGGCCAAGAAGGGTGACCTGCACAACCGCCGTGAGGCGCGCAAGGTCATCACCGACGTCGCGGTGCTGCACACCCTGTTCACCGAGATCGGTCCGCGTTACGTGAACCGCCCCGGTGGCTACACCCGTATCACCAAGATCGGTACGCGCCGTGGCGACAACGCGCCCATGGCCGTCATCGAGCTGGTCGAGCCTCTGACGGTGGCCCAGGAGGCCGTCGGCGAGGCCGAGGCGGCGACCAAGGTCGCGGCTGCGGAGTAGTCCCCAGAGGACTCGTTGCACTATCCAGGGGCGCGAGGCCCTGCTGATTTTGCGGCTCCGCCGCGTGGGCGCGAGCAACCATCCTGTGCGGATGGCTCTGCTCGTTCGGCGAGTCACCTGTCATGGTGGCTTGTCGCGCCTGCGCGGCGGGGCCGCATATCGGCAGAGCCCCGCGCCCCTGGCGTTTGCCCTCCACCCCTTGCGTAGAGAGTTTCCCCTGTGGCCTGCGAAGAAGAGCCCCGTAAGGACGGCCCTGCCGACGGCTTGGTCCGGATCCGGTTGGACCTCGCCTACGACGGCGCGGAGTTCTCCGGGTGGGCGCGGCAGAAGAGCGGGCGGCGGACGGTCCAGCAGGAGCTGGAGGAGGCGATCGCGGTCGTCACGCGGCAGCACGACGTGTTGTTCCCGCTGACCGTCGCCGGGCGGACCGACGCCGGGGTGCACGCGCGGGGGCAGGTCGCGCACGTGGATCTGCCGGAGGGCATCTGGCAGGCGGAGGGCGAGAAGCTGCTGCGACGGCTCGCCGGGCGGCTTTCGGGGGACATCCGGGTGTGGCGGCTGTCCGAGGCTCCCGCGGGCTTCGACGCGCGCTTCAGCGCGATCTGGCGGCGCTACGCCTACCGCATCTGTGACGTCCAGGGCGGCGTCGACCCGCTGCGGCGCGGGCACGTGCTCTGGCACGACCGTCCGCTGGACGTGCCGCTGATGAACGAGGCGGCACGACGCCTCGTGGGAGAGCACGACTTCGCCGCGTACTGCAAGAAGCGCGAGGGCGCGACCACCATCCGGGAGCTGCTGGAGTTCTCCTGGGAGCGCACCGAGGGCGACGCGCTGCTCGGGCCCGGAGTGCCGGGGCTGGTCGTCGGGACGGTCCGGGCGGACGCGTTCTGCCACAACATGGTGCGCGCGCTGGTCGGCTCGATGCTGCTGGTCGGCGGTGGGCAGCGGCCGGTGGACTTCCCGGCGGAGGTGCTCGCCGGCGGCGAGCGGAACTCGGCCGTCAACGTGGTCCGGCCCTACGGGCTGACGCTGGAGGAGGTCGGCTACCCGGCCGACGAGCTGCTGGCGGAACGCAACCGCGCGGCCCGTCGGCTCCGGGTGCTCGGAGCGAAGTAACCGCGGCGGCAGCCGACCTGACGGCCCATCAGTGCGCGGACTGGGCGGCTGCAGCCGCTTCCGCACGGCCGCGGGCGGCGAGGTTCTGGAAGGCCATCGCGGCGATGTCGTTGCCTGATGCCAGTGCGACGGTGTCGTTGGCGGGGACCGGCTTGCCGTTGGTGTAGCCCGCGACGGTGAAGTAGGTGTAGCGGCCGATCGCGTCGGTCGAGAGTCTGCAGACCACGCCGCGGCAGAACGGTTTCACCGGGCCGCCGAAGAGCGACTGCAGGTTGCCCGATGCGGCCTGGGCCTTCACCGCGTCGGCCTGGGCCGCCGAGGGGAAGACGGCGATACCGACGGTGACGTCGGCCGCGCCGCTGCCGTAGGTGGCACGGAAGACGGCCTGGCAGCCGTTCTTGGCCAGCACCGCGGCCAGCGGCGCGGTGGCGGCGTCCGTGCACGCGGAGGTCGCTGTCAGTGCCTGGGTGTAGGGATGGCCGTTGACGGTGACCTTCTTGCCGGGGAAGAGCGCCGCCACGCTGAGCGGGGCCGTGTCCGTCGTGGCACTGGAGAGCAGGGTGATCGGGTCGAGCAGCGTCGGGCTGGGCGTCGGCTGCGCGGGGGGCATCGTCGTGGGGGCGAACGAGGGCTGGGTCGTGGGCACGGCCACGGAGGGGCTCGCCACTGCCGTGGGGTGGCCGGTGGAGTGACCGCCCGTCAGGGCGAGGGCGGCCGCCCCGCCGCCGAGGACGAGGACGGCGGCAGCGCCGAGGGCGATGCGGCGGCGCAGACGGGTGGGCCCGGTGGGCCGGGTGTGCTGGTTGGACCGGTGCGAGGGCTCGGGGGCGGTCTCGGTGGGCTGCTCCCAGTCAGGGGCCGGCGTGCCCTCGGGCGGCGGGTCGCTGGGCAGGCCGGGGCGTATCGCAAAGGCCGTGGTGGTCCTGGCGCCGCCGCGGACGGGAGCGGTGCCCTGCTGCGGCTCGGGCGTGGGCGGCTCCGGAGCGCCGGGCCGCACCTTGAAGGCGGTGAGTGCCCGCGCGCGCAGACGGCCTGGCGCGTACTGGGTCGGGATCCGGCCGTGCTGCCGGTCGCCGCGGCGGGGGAGGGACTGCTGCGGGTCGGCCTGCGGCTGACGGTCCTGACGGGGGCCTGTCGTCATGCGCCGAAAGCGTAGTAGGTCCAGCTTCCGGATCCGGCAAAGCCCAGGTGAGAGGGGTGCGGAAAACCCGTTTTCCCAGGAACGCGGCAGGGACGAGAATCGCTGAACATGGGACACGTCGAGATCTCGCACCTGGAGTACTACCTACCCGACGGGCGGGTGTTGTTCGCCGACGCGTCTTTCCGGGTCGGGGAGGGCGCAGCGGTCGCCCTGGTCGGAGCCAACGGCGCGGGCAAGACCACGCTGCTGCGGCTGATCGCGGGTGATCTCACCCCGCACGGCGGCACGGTGACGGTCAGTGGTGGGCTCGGGGTGATGCGTCAGTTCGTCGGCACGACCGGGCGCGAGTCGCCGCTGGCCGAGGACGCCTCGGTGCGCGACCTGCTGGTCGCCGTCGCGCCGCCCAAGGTCAAGGCCGCGGCGCAGACCGTGGACGCGGCCGAGCTGGCGATGATCGCCCAGGAGGACGAGCGGACCCAGCTCGACTACGCCCAGGCGCTCTCCGACTGGGCGGACGCGGGCGGCTACGAGTGGGAGACCGTCTGGGACGTCTGCACCGTCGCCGCGCTCGGCACGTCCTACGAGCGCGCCCAGTGGCGCGGCCTGAACACGCTCTCCGGCGGCGAGCAGAAGCGCCTGGTGCTGGAGGCGCTGCTGCGCGGCCCCGACGAGGTGCTGGTGCTGGACGAGCCCGACAACTACCTGGACGTCCCCGGCAAGCGCTGGCTGGAGGAGCAGATCCGGCAGACCCGGAAGACCGTGCTCTTCGTCTCGCACGACCGCGAGCTGCTGGCCAACAGCGCCGAGAAGATCGTCAGCGTCGAGCCCGGCGTGGACGGCAGCGAGGTCTGGGTGCACGGAGCCGGTTTCGCGACCTACCACGAGGCCCGGGAGGAGCGCTTCGCCCGGTTCGAGGAGCTGCGCCGGCGCTGGGACGAGAAGCACGCCCAGCTGAAGAAGCTCGTGCTGGACATGCGTGAGTACGCGGCCCGCTCGCACGACATGGCCTCCCGCTACCAGGCGGCCACGACCCGGCTGCGCAAGTTCGAGGAGGCGGGCCCGCCGCCGGAGCCGCCGCGCAAGCAGGCGATCAGCATGCGGCTCAAGGGCGGACGCACCGGCGTCCGGTCGTTCACCTTCCAGAAGCTGGAGCTGACCGGCCTGATGCAGCCGTTCGACCTGGAGGTCTACTACGGCGAGCGGGTGGCCGTGCTGGGCTCCAACGGCTCGGGCAAGTCGCACTTCCTGCGCCTGGTCGCCGGCGACGAGCGGCGACCGGTCGCCCACAGCGGGGCGTGGAAGCTGGGCGCGCGCGTTGTGCCGGGCCACTTCGCGCAGACGCACGCGCATCCGGAGCTGCTGGGCCGGACCGCGCGCGAGATTCTGCAGACCGAGCACGCACTGGACCGCGCGGCGGCGATGAGCGCGCTGCGCCGGTATGAGCTGCATCACCAGGAGGCGCAGCGTTTCGAGAACCTCTCCGGCGGCCAGCAGGCCCGGCTGATGATCCTGCGGCTGGAGCTGGGCGGTGCGACGGCGCTGCTGCTGGACGAGCCCACCGACAACCTGGACCTGGAGAGCGCCGAGGCGCTGCAGGAGGGGCTGGAGGCCTTCGAGGGCACGGTCCTGGCGGTCACGCACGACCGCTGGTTCGCCCGGTCCTTCGACCGGTTCCTGGTCTTCGGCGCGGACGGCCGGGTGTACGAGTCGCCGGAGCCGGTCTGGGACGAGCGCCGGGTCACCCGGGAGCGGTGACGGGCGATGAGGGCCGCTGACGAGCTCCGACTGGTCGGCGAACGTCCCGGGTCCACGTAGACTGGTGCACAGCTTGTGGAAAACCAGCGCGGTGGTTGCCGGGCGTTTTGACCCGCCTGCCACCGGGCCGGTATTCTGCGAGTTCGTTGTGCGTATTGGCTCGCTCTATCTCACGTGAGACGTCGGTACGCCGGTCCGCCAGGTCGATGAGTGGCGGCGCTGCACACCCGATTGCGTCCGGGTCCCAGTGCTGAGGCTGCTCCGATCGTCCCGGTGGCCCTGTCAGGCACACACTCACTGAAAAGCGAAGGCTACGACCGTGCGTACGTACAGCCCCAAGCCCGGCGACGTCCAGCGTCAGTGGCTCGTCATCGACGCCCAGGACGTTGTCCTGGGTCGTCTGGCCTCCCAGGCCGCCACCATCCTCCGTGGTAAGCACAAGCCGGTGTACGCGCCGCACGTTGACATGGGTGACTTCGTCATCATCATCAACGCGGACAAGGTGCACCTGTCCGGCAACAAGAAGACTCAGAAGATGGCCTACCGCCACTCCGGTTACCCGGGTGGTCTGCGGGCCGTCCGCTACGACGACCTTCTGGCGAAGAGCCCGGAGAAGGCCGTCGAGAAGGCCATCAAGGGCATGCTCCCGAAGAACTCCCTGGGTCGTCAGATGCTCTCGAAGCTGAAGGTGTACTCGGGCGACCAGCACCCCCACGCTGCCCAGCAGCCGGTGCCGTTCGAGATCACCCAGGTCGCTCAGTAAGACCGGCCACCAGACAATCTGACGAGAAGAACAGAGGAAACCGTGGCCGAGACCACTGCTGAGCTCCCCCTCGAGGTCGAGGAGACCTTCGAGGTCGAGGAGACCGAGTACACCAGCGAGTCCCTTCCCTCCGCCTTCGCCGAGGCCATTCCGGGCGCCGGCCTGGGTCGCCGCAAGGAGGCGATCGCCCGCGTGCGCATCGTCCCCGGCACCGGCCAGTGGAAGATCAACGGTCGCACCCTGGAGGAGTACTTCCCCAACAAGGTGCACCAGCAGACCGTGAACGACCCGTTCAAGATCCTTGAGCTGGACGGTCGCTACGACGTCGTCGCCCGTATCAACGGTGGCGGCATCTCCGGCCAGGCCTACGCCCTGCGCCTCGGTGTCGCTCGCGCCCTGAACGAGGCCGACGAGGACACCAACCGCCCGGCCCTGAAGAAGGCCGGCTTCCTGACCCGTGACCCGCGCGCCGTCGAGCGCAAGAAGGCCGGTCTCAAGAAGGCCCGTAAGGCGCCGCAGTACAGCAAGCGCTAAGTCGCATCCCGCTCCGCCGTTCATCGCATGGGGGAGCTGGTTTTCACCACGCCCTGGGAGCACCCTGTGTTCCCAGGGCGTGGTTCGTTCATACCCGGCACACCCGGAAGGTTTTGGCAGTGGGACGACTCTTTGGCACTGACGGCGTACGCGGGCTTGCGAACGTCGATCTGACCGCCGAGATGGCGATGGGCCTCTCCGTCGCCGCCGCGCACGTGCTCGGTGATCTGGGCGCGTTCGAGGGCCACCGCCCGGTGGCCGTGGTCGGCCGCGACCCGCGGGCCTCGGGTGAGTTCCTGGAGGCGGCCGTGGTGGCCGGCCTCGCCAGCTCCGGTGTCGACGTGCTCCGTCTCGGTGTCCTGCCGACCCCTGCCGTGGCGTACCTGACGGAGGCGTTGGGCGTCGACTTCGGCGTCATGCTGTCGGCCAGCCACAACCCGATGCCGGACAACGGCATCAAGTTCCTCGCCAAGGGTGGCCACAAGCTCGACGACGCGATCGAGGACGCCATCGAGGCGCACTTCGAGCGCTTCGGCGGCGAGGAGTGGTCCCGCCCGACCGGCGCCGGGGTCGGCCGGGTCCGCGACCACGAGGCCGGGCTCGACCAGTACGTGGAGCACCTGCTGAGCGTGGTGCCGAACCGCCTCGACGGGCTGCGCATCGTCCTCGACACCGCGCACGGCGCGGCGGCGGTCGCGTCGCCCGAGGCGTTCCGCCGGGCGGGCGCGGAGCTCGTCCACATCATCGGCGCCGAGCCGGACGGCCTCAACATCAACGACGGCGTCGGCTCGACCCATCTCGACCTGCTGTGTGCGGCGGTCATCGAGCACGGCGCGGACCTGGGCATCGCCCACGACGGCGACGCGGACCGCTGCCTGGCCGTCGATCACACCGGCACCGAGGTCGACGGCGACCAGATCCTCGCCGTCCTGGCCCTCGGCCTGCGGGAGTCCGGCGCGCTGGCCAAGGACACCGTGGTCGCGACGGTCATGTCCAACCTGGGCTTCAAGCTGGCCATGGAGCGCGAGGGCATCGACCTGGTCCAGACGGCGGTCGGCGACCGCTACGTGCTGGAGTCCATGAAGGAGCACGGCTACACGTTGGGCGGCGAGCAGTCCGGCCACGTGATCATGCTGGAGCACGCGACCACCGGTGACGGCACGCTGACCGGCCTGATGCTGGCCGCGAGGGTCGCGGCGACCAAGCAGCCGCTGCAGGAGCTGGCCGCGGTGATGACGCGGCTGCCGCAGGTCATGATCAACGTCAAGGGCGTGGACAAGACGCGCGCCGCGCTGGACCCCGAGCTGGTGGACGCGGTGGCGGCGGCGGAGAAGGAGCTGGGCGACACCGGCCGGGTTCTGCTGCGTCCCTCCGGGACGGAGCCGCTGGTTCGCGTCATGGTGGAGGCAGCGAACCACGACCAGGCCCAGGAGGTTTGCGAGCGGCTCGCCATGGTCGTGCGGGAACGCTTGGGATAAGGGACGTTCCACTGTCCAGGGGCGCGGGGCTCTGCTGATGTGCGGCTCCGCCGCGTGGGCGCGACGAGCCACCCACGTGGGTGGAGCCCCGCTTGTTCAGGGCCGTCTGCTCATCAGTGGTTTCTCGTGCAGAGCCCCGCGCCCCTGGGGTGTCTGCAACTGAGCGAGGGAGAGTCGAGTGACGCTTCGTGAGGAATACGCACAGCTCCAGGCCAAGGGCCTGAAGCTGGATCTGACGCGGGGTAAGCCCTCGCCCGAGCAGTTGGACCTCTCGGCGGGGCTGCTCGAACTTCCCGGCGCTGCCGACTTCCGCGCTGCGGACGGGACCGACACCCGGAACTACGGCGGGCTGACCGGGTTGCCCGAGCTGATCGAGATCTTCTCGCCGCTGCTCGGCATCCCGCAGGGCCAGCTGCTGGCGCTGGGCAACGCCAGCCTGCAGATCATGCACGACGTGATCGCCAACGCGCTCCTCTCCGCCGTGCCCGGTGCCCCCCGCCGCTGGGTGGACGAGGGCGAGGTCGTCTTCCTCTGCCCCGTGCCCGGATACGACCGGCACTTCGGCGTGTGCGAGCGGTTCGGCATCCGGATGGTCCCGGTCGCGCTGACCGGGCACGGGCCGGACATGGACGAGGTGGAGCGCCTGGTCACCGCCGATCCGCGGATCAAGGGCATGTGGTGCGTCCCGGCGTACAGCAACCCGACCGGCGAGGTCTACAGCGCCGAGACGGTCCGCCGCCTCGCGGCCATGCCGACCGCCGCGCCCGACTTCCGGATCTTCTGGGACAACGCCTACGCCCTGCACGACCTGACGGACCGTCGGGCCGAGCTCGTGTCGATCCTGGACGCCTGCGCCGAGGCGGGGAACCCGGACCGGGCGTTCGTCTTCGCGTCGACCTCGAAGATCACCTTGGCGGGTTCGGGGGTCGCCTTCTTCGGCTCCTCGGCCGCCAACGTCGAGTGGCTCAAGAAGCTGATGGCCAAGCAGACCATCGGCCCCGACAAGGTCAACCAGCTGCGGCACGTCCGCTTCTTCCGCGACGCGGACGGCGTGCTCGCGCACATGGCCGAGCACCGTGCGCTGCTCGCGCCGCGTTTCGCCGCGGTCGAGCACGTGCTGGAGCGGGAGCTCGGCGGTCGCGGCATCGCGCGCTGGACCCGGCCCGAGGGCGGGTACTTCGTCAGCCTCGAGGTCCCGGACGGCTGCGCCGCCGAGGTCGTGCGCCTGGCGAAGGAGGCCGGCGTGGCGCTGACTCCGGCCGGTGCGGCCTTCCCGTACGGGCACGACCCGCGCGACCACCAGATCCGGATCGCGCCGAGCTACCCGACGCTGACCGAACTCACCGAGGCCATGGAGGCGGTGGCGCTCTGCGTCCGGCTCGCGGCCGAGGAGAACAAGGCGGTCACCGAGGGTGGGGCGCAGACCTGACAGCGTGACAGTCCGAGCGGGATCGGATAGCGTCCGCCGGGCGTCATCCGATCCTGTTCCGGGGGGACTTCATGCTGCTCGAATTCAGCGCGCACCCGTTTCTGGCCATCTACTCGATCCTGCTGATGATCAGCGGCTTCGGCTCGGTGGCGCTCAGTGTGCTCAATATCGGCGGGCGGAGCGTCGGTTGGCGGATCTTCGGCGTGATCGCCGGTCTCCTTTTCGGCGGCTACGGCATCTACATGGGGTTCTTCTTCACCGGCGGTGAGTACATCCTCTCGGGCAGGGGGATCGTCCTGCCGTTCCTGCTGATCGCCGGCATGCTCGGGAGGGCACGCCGTGGGAAGGCGGCCAACGCTGCCGGGCCGATGCCGGGCATCCCGCAGCAGCCGGGGATGCCGTACGGGCAGCCGCAGGGATACGGACAGCAGCCTTATGGCCAGCCGCAGCAGGCGTACGGACAGCAACCGTACGGGCAGCCGCAGTACGGTCAGCCCCAGCAGCCTTATGGTCAGCAGCCTTACGGCCAGCCGCAGCAGCAGCCGTACGGCCAGCCCCAGCCCCAGCCGCAGCCTTACGGCCAGCCGCCGGAGGGCCCCTACGGTCAGTTCCCGCAGGGCTGAGACCCTGAGACCAGCTGATCCTGCTCCGGGGGAACTCCATGCTGCTCCACATCACCACGCACCCGTTCTGGGCCTTCTATGCGATCCTGCTGCTGATCACCGGCATCACGGCGTTCGTCCTTGTGTTCGCCCCCGGTGAGGACAGCATCTTCTTCCGGATCTTCATGGTCGGCTGCGGTCTTGCCTTCGGCGGCTACGGCGTCTATGTCGGGTTCGTCTCCACCAGCGGCTCGTACTACGTCTCCACCTGGGCGATCTTCGTTCCGGGCCTGTTGCTCGCCGGTCAGATCATGAGGATCGTGAAGTGGGTCCGCGGCAGGGCGGCAAAGGACGCCGCGCCGGTCCCGGGCGTGCCGCAGCAGCCTGTCGTGCCGTACGGGCAGCCGCCGCAGGCTTACAGCCAGCCGCAGCCGTACGGGCAACTGCCGCAGTACGGACCGCCACGGCAGCCCCCCGGCCAGGGCTGAGGCACGCTGAAGCTCAGAGCTTGCGGATGCGGATCCGCTGGACCTTGTGGTCCGGGCCCTTGCGCAGGATCAGGTCGGCGCGGCCGCGGGTCGGGGCGACGTTCTCGACGAGGTTGGGGCGGTTGATGGTCCGCCAGAGGTGGCGGGCGTAGTCGAGCGCCTCGTTCTCGGGGACCTCCGCGTAGCGGCGGAAGTAGGACTCCGGGTTCTGGAACGCGGTCTCGCGCAGCTTGCGGAACCGCTTCAGGTACCACTTCTCGATGTCGTCCGGGCGGGCGTCGACGTAGATGGAGAAGTCGAAGAAGTCCGCCACCGCGACCCTGGTGCGCCCGTCCTGTCCCGGCAGGGCGGGCTGCAGCACGTTGAGGCCCTCGATGATCAGGATGTCGGGCCGCCGGACCGTCAGCCGCTCGTCGGGGACGATGTCGTAGACCAGGTGCGAGTAGACCGGGGCGGTGACCTCCTCCTTGCCCGACTTCACGTCGGCCACGAAGCGGGTCAGCGCCCGGCGGTCGTAGGACTCGGGGAAGCCCTTGCGGGACATGAGGCCCCGGCGGCGCAACTCCTCGTTGGGCAGCAGGAAGCCGTCGGTGGTCACCAGCTCCACGCGTGGGTGCTCGGGCCACCGGGCCAGCATCGACTGGAGCAGTCGAGCGGTGGTGGACTTGCCCACCGCGACCGAGCCGGCCACGCCGATGACGAACGGCGTGCCGGACTGGGTGTGGGTGTGCTCGTTGCTGTCCAGGAAGTCGTTGAGCGCGCCGCGCAGTTGACCCGTCGCGGTGACGTAGAGGTTGAGCAGGCGCGACAGCGGCAGGTAGACGTCCTGGACCTCGTCGAGGTCGATGACGTCACCGAGGCCGCGCAGCCGTTCCAGCTCGTCGGCGGTCAGCGGCAGTGGTGTGCGCTCGTGGAGGGCACTCCACTCGGCACGGTCGAGGTCGACGAAGGGCGATGCGTCGGTGCGACGCCCGGCTTCCAGGGTGGTGGACACGTTCCTATTGTCTGCCGAGCTGCCGTCGCCGGGGTGCGAGAGATATCTCTCAGCGGCCTCCGCACGACCTCCACCGGGACTCCGCGCGAAATCCGTACGAACTCAGGTCGCGCTCGGTCAGGCCTCCAGGACCTGGTCCAGGAAGGCGTCGACCTTGGTGCGCAGGCGCTCGATCTGCTGCTCGACGGTGAGCGTCTCGTCCTGGCGGGCGCCTGACTCGGCCTGCTTCCTGCCGCGGACGTAGAGCGAGCAGGCGAGATCGGTGCACATGTAGAAGCCGACCGAGTTGCCCTGGCGCCCGGCCTTGCCCGCGCGGCGGGCGGTCAGCAGCGAGACGCCGTTGCCCGGCCGGGTGGTCAGGCAGAGCGAGCAGAGGCTGCGGTGCAGGAAGCCGCGCTGCGGCGGCGGGAAGCGCAGCGTGATGCCGACCAGGCCGCCCGGCGCATCCGCCCGCTCGGCGACCAGCGCGCAGCGGTCGGGCGCGCCCGGATCGCGCCAGCCCAGGAAGTCAAGGTCGGCGAAGGGCCGTTCGGCCAGGTCGCGCGGGATGTGGAGGCGTGACGCCTCGCCCTTGCTGCAGTTCACGAAGGACGCGCGGATCTGTTCTTCGGTGACGATCTCCATGGGTACGACGCTAAGCTTGCCTAGGAGTCCTAGGCAAATGGTTTATCTCTCTAGTTTGGAGTGGGATGGCGCGGGCGGGACTGAACGCCGAACGGGTGACCCGGGCGGCAGCGGACCTGGCGGACCAGGTCGGGCTGGAGAAGGTCACGGTCTCCGCCGTGGCCAGGGGTTTCGGCGTCAAGGACGCGAGCCTCTACGCGCACCTGAGCAGCCTGGCCGAGCTGCGCGAACGGATCGCCGGGCTGGCGATGGCGGAGCTGGCGGACGCGCTGGGCGACGCCGTCGCCGGGCGGTCGGGGCGGGCCGCGCTCACGGCCTTCGCCGACGCGTACCGGGACTTCGCCCTCGCCCACCCCGGGCGCTACGCCGCCACCCAGCTGAACATCGAGTGTGAGGGCGGCCACCGCGTCGTCGCCGCCTGCGCGGCGCTGCTCCGCGGCTACCGGCTGGAGGACGTGGACGCGGTGGACGCGGTCCGGCTGCTGTGCAGCTCCTTCCACGGCTGGGTGACCCTGGAGGCCGCCGACCGGTTCCGGTCCGACCGCCCTATGGCGGAGTCCTGGCAGGTCGCCCTCACCGCGCTGGACGGAGCGCTGCGCACCTGGGGCGGTCGTGCGGGCGTTCCTCGGGCCTCCGTCTGACGGAATCCGCCCAGGTGGAGCCGGGGTCGGGGCCTCGCCGCGCGGGGCTGCCGCGGCGTGCCCTTAAGCTGGGGCGATGTGCGGAATCGTTGGTTACGTTGGCGAGCAGCCTGCCCTGGACGTGGTCCTGTCCGGGCTGCGCCGTCTGGAATACCGGGGGTATGACTCGGCGGGTGTCGCCGTGCAGACCCCCGAAGGCGGCCTCGCGGTCGCGAAGAAGGCCGGCAAGCTGGCCAACCTGGAGAAGCTGCTGGCCGAGCAGCCGCTGCCGGAGGGCACGGTCGGGATCGGTCACACCCGTTGGGCCACCCACGGCGGCCCGACCGACGCCAACGCGCACCCGCATGTGGGCGGCGCGGGCAAGGTCGCCGTCGTGCACAACGGGATCATCGAGAACTTCGCGCGGCTCCGCGTCGAGCTCTCCGAGCGCGGTCACCTACTCGCGTCGGAGACCGACACCGAGGTGGTCGCCCACCTGCTGGCCGAGGCCACGGACGCCCAGCTCGCCGCGGGCAGCGGCACGCTGGACCTCGCCGAGGCCATGCGCAGCGTCTGCCGTCGCCTGGACGGCGCGTTCACGCTGGTCGCCACGCACGCCGACGCGCCGGGCGTGGTCGTCGCCGCGCGTCGCAACTCGCCGCTGGTGGTCGGGCGCGGCGAGGGCGAGGCCTTCCTCGCCTCGGACGTGGCCGCGTTCATCGAGCACACCCGTGAGGCGATCGAGCTCGGTCAGGACCAGGTCGTCGAGTTGACCCGCGAGGGCATCACGATCACCGACTTCCAGGGCAATCCGGGTGAGTACCGCGAGTACCACGTCGACTGGGACGCCTCCGCCGCCGAGAAGGGCGGCTACGACTACTTCATGC
Organism: Streptacidiphilus sp. MAP5-3; assembly: GCF_041262505.1. NCBI lineage: Bacteria > Bacillati > Actinomycetota > Actinomycetes > Kitasatosporales > Streptomycetaceae > Streptacidiphilus > Streptacidiphilus sp. MAP5-3. The sequence continues at coordinate 46,892 of NZ_JBGCCL010000014.1, read as the reverse complement.
TCAAGGAGATCGCCGAGCAGCCCAAGGCGGTGGCCGACACCCTCCTCGGCCGGATCGACGCCAACGGCTCGCTCACCCTCGACGAGCTGCGCATCGACCGCTCGGTGCTGCGCGAGATCGACAAGGTCGTCATCGTCGCCTGCGGCACGGCGTTCCACGCCGGCCTGATCGCCAAGTACGCGATCGAGCACTGGGCCCGCATCCCCTGCGAGGTCGAGGTCGCCTCCGAGTTCCGCTACCGGGACCCGATCATGGACCAGCAGACGCTGGTCATCGCCATCTCGCAGTCCGGCGAGACCATGGACACGCTGATGGCGCTGCGTCACGCGCGCGAGCAGGGCGCCAAGGTGCTGGCCATCTGCAACACCAACGGTTCGACGATCCCGCGCGAGTCGGACGCCGTGCTCTACACGCACGCCGGTCCCGAGGTCGCGGTCGCGTCGACCAAGGCGTTCCTGACCCAGCTGGTCGCCTGCTACCTGGTCGCCCTCTACCTGGGCCAGGTCCGCGGCACCAAGTGGGGCGACGAGATCTTCGAGGTGATCCGCCAGCTCGCGGACGCGCCGAAGCAGGTCGAGCAGGTGCTGACGACCATGGAGCCGGTCCGTGAGCTGGCCCGTTCGCTGGCCGATGCCAAGTCGGTCCTGTTCCTGGGCCGTCACGTCGGCTACCCGGTGGCTCTGGAGGGCGCGCTCAAGCTCAAGGAGCTCGCCTACATGCACGCCGAGGGCTTCGCGGCGGGTGAGCTCAAGCACGGTCCGATCGCGCTGATCGAGGAGGGGCTGCCGGTCGTCGTGGTCGTCCCGTCGCCGCGTGGGCGCTCGGTGCTGCACGACAAGATCGTCTCCAACATCCAGGAGATCCGCGCACGTGGTGCGCGCACCCTGGTGATCGCCGAGGAGGGCGACGACGCGGTCGTGCCCTACGCCGACCACCTGGTCCGCATCCCGCAGACGCCGACGCTGCTGCAGCCGCTGGTGGCGACCGTCCCGCTGCAGGTCTTCGCCTGCGAGCTGGCGACGGCCAAGGGCCACGAGGTCGACCAGCCGCGCAACCTGGCCAAGTCGGTGACGGTGGAGTAGCCGCCCGATGGCAAGGTGGAGGCCCGGACGCCGCGTCGGCGTCCGGGCCTTCGCGTTTTGCACGGTCCCAGGGAGTTCTGAATGATCATCGGTGTCGGCATCGACGTCGCGGAGATCAGCCGCTTCGAGGAGGCCCTGCGCCGCACCCCCGCGCTGGCGGACCGGCTCTTCGTCGCCGAGGAACTGACGCTGCCCAGCGGCGAGCGGCGCGGGATCGCCTCGCTGGCGGCCCGGTTCGCGGCCAAGGAGGCGGTGGCAAAGGCGCTCGGCGCGCCCGGCAATCTGGAGTGGACCGACGCGATCGTCCGCACCGAGCCCTCCGGCCGACCGCTGCTGACCGTGCGCGGCACCGTGGCGGCGTGCGCGGAGCAGCTCGGGGTGACGTCGTGGCATCTCTCGCTCAGCCACGACGCGGGCGTAGCGTCTGCGGTGGTGATCGCCGAAGGGTGACGGCCTCTCAAGGAGTGGACAGGCCATGCGTTGTGCACATGCTGTGGACTGGGTCCGGGCGGCGGAGGGCGAACTGATGGCCCGTCTGCCCGAGGGCACGCTGATGCAACGGGCGGCGGCCGGGCTGGCCGCCTGCTGCGTGGAGCTGCTGGCGAGCGGGAAGCGGGGCCGCGTCCGGGGCAGCCGGGTGCTGGTCCTGGTCGGCAGCGGCGACAACGGTGGTGACGCGCTCTACGCCGCGGCCCGGCTGGCCCGCCGCGGCGCACGGGTCCGGGCCGCGCTGCTCGCCCCGCCGGAACGTACCCACGCGGGTGGACTGGCCGCGCTGCTCGCGGCGGGTGGCAGGACGACCGACGATCCCGCCGAGGCCGCGTCGGCCGACCTGGTCCTCGACGGCATCGTCGGCATCGGCGGACGCGGTCCGCTGCGCGAGGCCGCGCTCCCGTGGGTCGACGCGGCCGAGCGCGGCGAGGCGTTGATCGTCGCCGTCGACCTGCCCAGCGGCGTCGACCCGGGCACCGGGGCCGTCCCCGGCCGTGCGGTCCACGCCGACGTCACGGTCACCTTCGGCACCCACAAGCCCGGCCTGCTCGTCGACCCCGGCGCGTCGTACGCGGGAGTGGTCCGGCTGGTCGAGATCGGGTTGCCGGTCGCAGCGGGGTCGGACACGCACGTCGTCGAGGCGCTTCAGCACGCCGACGTGGCCGCGCTGCTGCCGGAGCCCGGCGCCGAGAGCGACAAGTACCGGCGTGGGGTGGTCGGCATCGCCGCCGGTTCGGCCCGGTATCCGGGCGCCGCGGTGCTGGCCGTCGGATCCGCGCTGCGCGGCGGCTGCGGCGCGGTGCGCTATGTCGGCGCGGCGGGCGCGGACGTGGTGCGAGCACACCCCGAGGCGTTGGTCGGCGACGGCGGTCCGGCGGACGCCGGTCGGGTGCAGGCCTGGGTGGTCGGCCCCGGCCTGTCCCAGAACGCCGACGCCGAACGCGCCGTGGAGGAGGCCCTGGCCGCCGAGGTGCCGGTGCTGGTCGACGCCGACGGGCTGCGGCTGCTCGCCCGGCGCGGCAGCGCGCCCGCGAACGCGCTGCTCACCCCGCACGCGGGCGAGGCGGTCGCGCTGCTGGCCGGGGTCGGCGTCACCGCGACCCGGGAGGAGGTCGAGGGCGAGCGGTTGCGGTACGCGCGCACGCTCGCCCGGGCGTACGGCTGCACGGTGCTGCTCAAGGGCTCGACCACGGTCGTCACCGGTCCCGAGGGCCCGGCCCGGGTCAACCCCACCGGGACCGCGCAGCTCGCCACCGCCGGGAGCGGCGACGTGCTGGCCGGACTGGCCGGTGCGCTGCTCGCCGCCGGGCTGGCCCCGAGGGACGCCGGATCCGTCGCCGCGTATCTGCACGGTCTGGCGGGCAGGATCTCCTCCGGCGGCGCGCCGACCTGCGCCACCGCGATCACGGCCGCGCTGCCCGAGGCCTGGCGGTCCGTCATCGCGGGGGACGGCGATGACGGGGTTCCACCGTTCCGGTGAGTTTCGTGGTGATATTCGGCCGGACGGGGGTGAACCGCGGTCATACGTGCAACCGATCAGCCGAATTGATTGTCTTCCCAACGACACCGTGCACAGCGGACGGAAAGCAGGGGGAGAGTTGACGCAGCTGAGGGCACGAGTGACCGCGGCGGCCCTGGCGACCGCGGCACTGCTGGTCGGGGTGGGCACCCTGGGCGCGGGAACGGCGAACGCCGCCACCCCGACGCTGACGACGCCTGCCGCGGTGACGCACGTCGGGACGACGCACGCGGTCACGACGCACGCGGTCACGGCGCACGCGGTCACGACCGCGCCGAAGTCGCCCTGCCCGGCAGACCGGGGCCGGGTGGTCTGCGTGGACCTGACCCACCAGAAGCTGTGGATCTCGGACGGCGGCAAGCTCGTCTTCGGCCCGGTGGCCGTCCGCACCGGCCGCAAGGGGTACGTCACCCGTGACGGCCTGTGGCACATCTACTGGCGCGACCTGCACCATGTCTCCTCGATCTACCACGTGCCCATGCCCGACAGCCAGTTCTTCTCCGGCGGCGAGGCGCTGCACGCGGTGGGCATCCCGATGTCGACCCCGCCCGGCTCGCACGGCTGCGTCAACATGACCGTCCACGACGCGCGGATCGCCTGGGAGCTGCTGCGCGTCGGCGATGTCGTCGACGTCTTCGGGCGCAAGCCCGGCACCTGAGCAAGACGCCTGAGCCCGGCAGCTGAGCCCGGCAGCTGAGCCGCACGCTCGGACACGCTCGGACGGAAGGGCCGGGGGTCGGTTGAGCGGCCCCACCCGCACTACGCGACACTGTGGCGCCCATCACTTGGTGACGGGCGCCCGCCTGCTTCTGGGAGACTTACCCCCGATGGAAACTGCGATGCGAGCCGAAGCTCTGATCGACCTGGCGGCGCTGCGCGGCAATATCGCCGCGTTGCGCGAGCGTGTCGGGTCGGCCGGAGTCATGTCCGTGGTCAAGGCCGACGCCTACGGCCACGGCGCGATCCCGTGTGCCCGCGCGGCCCTCGCCGCCGGTGCGAGCTGGCTCGGCACGGCCACCCCGGAGGAGGCGCTCGCACTGCGCGCCGCCGGGATCGGCCCGGACCAGGCCCCGGTGCTGTGCTGGCTGTGGACGCCGGGCGGCCCGTGGCGCGAGGCGGTCGCGGCGGACGTCGACATCACCGTCAGCGGCCTGTGGGCGCTGCCCCACGTGCTGGACGCGGTCCGCGAGGTCGGCCGCCCGGCCCGGGTGCAGCTGAAGGCGGACACCGGACTCGGTCGCAACGGCGCGCAGCCGCACGACTGGCCCGAGCTGGTCGCCGCCGCCCGCGCCGCCGAGGCCGAGGGCCTGATCAAGGTCACCGGCGTCTGGTCCCACTTCGCCTGCGCCGACGAGCCCGGCCACCCCTCCGTCGCGGCGCAGCTCGACGCGTACCGCAGCGCGCTGGACGTCGCCGAGGCGGCAGGCCTGCGGCCCGAGGTGCGCCACATCGCCAACTCGCCCGCCACGCTGACCCTGCCGGAGTCCCACTTCGACCTGGTTCGGACCGGTCTGGCCCAGTACGGGCTGTCCCCGGTTCCGGAGGTCGGCGGACCGGCCGACTTCGGGCTGCGGCCGGTGATGTCGCTGGTCGCCCGGGTCGCCCAGGTCAAGCGGGTGCCCAGCGGACACGGCGTCAGCTACGGCCTCACCTACACCACTCCGGGCGAAACCACGCTGGCCCTGGTCCCGCTCGGCTACGCCGACGGGATCCCGCGTCACGCAAGCGGCGCCGGACCGGTCTGGCTCGGGGGCAAGTGGCGCACCGTCGCCGGACGCGTCGCGATGGACCAGTTCGTGGTCGACCTCGGCGGTGACGCCGCCGAGGTGGGCGACCAGGTCGTCGTCTTCGGCCCCGGCGACCTCGGCGAGCCGACGGCCGAGGACTGGGCCCGCGCGGCGGGCACTATCGCGTACGAGATCGTCACCCGTATCGGCGCCCGGGTGCCGCGCCGCTACCTGGAGGGCGGCGGCTGATGCCGGAGGAGAGCGGAGGCGTCGTCCGCCAGGTGCGGGACGTGGCGGGCGCGGTCGTCGGTGACGTCGCGGCCGGCCGCTGGCGCCGCGCGGGCATCGTCGGCGTCTCCCTCGGGGTGGTCGCGGCCGGTGCGGCGGCGGGCGTCGCGCTGGAGCGGCTGACCGTCGGCCGCGACATGCGCCGCCGGGCCCGCGCCGAGATCGACGCGGCGGCGGCGTTCGGCTCGCTCCGCGGCACCCCGCTCCATGTCGCCGCGGCCGACGGTACCGACCTCTACGTCGAGCTCGACGGCTCCGGCTGGGCCGGCAGTGCCCCGGCGATCGCCCGCGAAGCCGCGGAGCGCGCGGAACCCGCGGAGCGCACTGACGGCGACGGCGAGACAGCCGCCGCGCCGGTCGGAGCCGATCCCGGCCGGGCCGGCAACGGCAACGGTCGCCCCACGCTGCGCAGTTGGCTCGGCAGACGGCGTGCGTCGGGTGCCGAGCCGCAGCCCGGACCGCTGGGCGGCGTGCTGTCCGGCGTCGGCAGCTGGCTCGGAATGCCCCCCACCCCGCCGCTGACCGTCGTCTTCGCTCACGGTTACTGCCTCAACCAGGACAGCTGGCACTTCCAGCGCGAGGCTTTCCGCGACGGACTGCGGCTGGTCTTCTGGGACCAGCGCAGCCACGGCCGCTCCGAGCGCTCCCGCAGCTACCTGGCCGGAGAGCAGTCCTCCATCGACCAGCTCGGCCAGGACCTCGGCGCGGTGATCGACGCCGTCGCGCCGACCGGACCGCTGGTGCTGGTGGGGCACTCCATGGGCGGGATGACGATCATGGCGCTGGCCGACCAGCGTCCCGAGCTCTTCGCCGAACGGGTCGCCGGAGTCGCCCTGCTCGGTACCACCGCGGGCAGCTGGCGCGGGGTGACCCTCGGCCTCCCCGGTGTCGGCGCGAGGATGTTCCACCGGATCGGCCCCGGTGTGATCAAGGCACTGGGCCGCCAGGCCGAGCTGGTCGAGCGCGGCCGTCGTCTCAGCAGCGAGCTGACCGCCGCGATCTACCAGAAGTTCTCCTTCGGCGCCGAGGACGTCGATCCCGCACTGGCCCACTTCGCGCAGGACCTGCTGGAGTCCACGCCGGTCGACGTGGTCGCCGAGTTCTTCCCGGTCTTCCCCGCGCACGAGAAGACGGCCGCGCTGGCCGTCCTCCGCGACATCCCGACCCTGGTCATGGCGGGGGACGAGGACCTGCTCACGCCGCCCTCGCACAGCGAGGCGATCGCCGCCGAGCTGCCCGACGCGGAGCTGGACATACTCCCGGACACCGGCCACCTGCTGATGCTGGAGCGCCCGGACCTGGTCGACGCCCGCCTCGCCGACCTCCTCGAACGCGCAGCCGGGCACTGCGGTGCGCCGCTGCCGCAACACGTGCACGATCTCGCGCAGGACACGCGCCAGGCCTGACGGCTGAGTGCCGGGTGGCCCCTTCTGCCTGATTGTCGGGCTGACGCCCCGAACCGAAAGGACCCGCAGGACCCATGGGCAACGCCGTGAACGCTGTCACGATCTCCGTTCCGGACCCGGCCGCGATGCAGGAGCTCGGCCGCACCCTGGCGACGGTGCTGCGCCCGGGGGACCTGGTGCTGCTCTCCGGTGAGCTGGGCGCGGGCAAGACCACGCTGACCCGTGGCCTGGGCGAGGGCCTCGGCGTACGCGGTGCGGTGACCTCGCCGACCTTCGTGATCGCCCGGGTCCACCCGTCGCTGGTCGGCGGCCCGGCGCTGGTCCACGTCGACGCGTACCGCCTGAGCGGCGGCCTGGACGAGATGGAGGACCTGGACCTGGACGTCTCCCTGCCGGAGTCGGTCGTGGTCGTCGAGTGGGGCGAGGGCAAGGTCGAGGAGCTCTCCGAGACCCGCCTGGAGGTCCGCATCGACCGCGCGCTGGGCGGCGCGGCCGGGCACGAGGACCACCTGCTGTCCCTGGCTGAGGACCTGAACCCGGAGGTCCCCGACGACCGCACGGTCACCCTCCGCGGCCTCGGCGACCGCTGGGCGGACGTCGACCTCGGCGCGCTGGCGGTCGCCCGGGCGTAGCGCCCGCACGGCCTGGTGACGTTGCCGGCCGCCTTGCCGGGGTTTGCGGTTGTTTTTCCGACGCGCTGTCGGGAAGATGGAATGAGCCGCACCTGACACCCCTCGGGGAGACCGAATGCCCGGCACGACCTCGTCCGACCCCCGCGCCACCGACGTGGACGTCGCCCGTCTGCTCGCATCCGGCCCGTCGGCGGCAGCGGTCTGCACGCCACCCTCGGAGGACGAGTCGGCGAACGCGGAGAGCAATTCGGACGACGAAACGCCCACTTCCGACGAATAGGGACGTTGCAAACGTCAGGGGCGAGGGGCTCTGCTGATATGCGGATCCGCCGCGCGGGCGCGCGCCAAGCCACTGACTTTTGGCTCCCGCGGGTAGGTGCACCCCCAGAGCCCCGCGCCCCTGGGGAGCTACAACCTCCCTGGCGTGCATGACACATTCCTATGCGCCGTCAAAACCACATTTCCCCGCGTGAAATGTCGCCTTGTCACCACTGAACTCGGTAACACACGCGCTTCGCACTCTTGACCGATGGTTCATTCCCCGGTTCTATTCCCCTTGCCATACATCGCAGCGGGGAACATTGGGCCCGCTGCTACGGCCCGGGGAGGGCGTTTGAAGCACATCAGGGGATCTCATCGGCGTGCCGGCATAGCTTTGGTGGCGACGCTGCCCATGCTCGCGGCTGCCGTCGCCGCGGGGGCGCCGGCCAGTGCCACGCCCGCCCGGCACGCGATTGCCGGCGGGAAGCCGACCTGGGCCGCGGTCGCCGCGGACAAGGGCCAGGTGGCCCAGAGCAACGCGGTCACCGCGCGCGTGTACCTCGCGGGTGACCAGGCCGGACTCGCCGCCTATGCCGCGCAGGTGTCGAACCCTCAGAACGCCGACTACGGCAAGTATCTGAGCCCGCAGGCCGTCCAGGCGAAGTACGGCCCGACCAAGGCGCAGGTCGCCGCGGTCAAGCAGTGGCTGGCCGCCTCCGGCTTCAAGGTCACCGCGGAGAACGACCAGTACCTGACCGTCACCGGTGACGCCGCCGCCGCGCAGACCGCGTTCGGTTCGCAGCTGCACAGCTTCGCCACCGACGGCCACGTCTACCGCGCCCCGGCGGGCGCGCTGACCGTGCCGGCCGACGTCGCGGACGCAGTGCTCACCGTCACCGGTCTGAGCACCGCCCCGTCGAAGGCGACGCACGAGGACACGCTGCCCGGCCCCGGCCCGGCGTACGTCAACTCGGGTCCGTTCTCGAGCTACTACGGCTCGAACCCGGCGAAGACCCTGCCCAAGGTGGACGGCCGTACCGTGCCGTACGTCATCAAGGGCTACAACGGTCACCAGCTGCGCTCCGCCTACGGCGCCACGGCCTCCGGTCTGACCGGCAAGGGCCAGACCATCGCGATCGTGGACGCGTACGACTCGCCGACGATCGCCTCGGACGCGAGCACCTACGCCGGGCTCAACGGTGACGCGGCCTACAAGACGGGCCAGTTCAAGGAGTACGACCCCGCCACCTGGACCCACACCGCCGCCAACGACTGTGGTGCGTCCGGCTGGTACGGCGAGCAGACGCTCGACGTCGAGGCGGTCCACGCGGTCGCCCCGGCCGCGAACATCCACTACGTCGCCGCAGCCTCGTGCTACGACGCGGACCTGATCGACGCGCTGGACAACATCGTCACGAACCACCTGGCGTCCCTCGTCAGCGACTCGTGGGGTGAGCCGGAGAACGCCAGCGACCCGTCGAACGACGCCGTCTACAACAACATCTTCGAGCGCGGCGCGGTCGAGGGCATCAGCTTTGACTTCTCCTCCGGCGACAACGGCGACGAGGTCGCCAACTCCGGTACGAAGCAGGCCGACATGCCCGCCGCCCTGCCGTGGGTGACCGCGGTCGGCGGTACCTCGCTGGCCGTCGGCAAGCACGGCAACTACGAGTTCGAGACCGGCTGGGGCACGGACGTCGCCCCGCTGGCGGCGAACGGCAAGAGCTGGACCGGCTTCCCGGGCGGGTTCCAGAGCGGCTCGGGCGGTGGCGTCAGCGCCCGTACCGCGCAGCCGTGGTACCAGGCGGGCGTCGTCCCGTCCTCGCTGTCGGCGAGCAAGAACGGCCCGATGCGCGTCGTCCCGGACGTCGCCGCGGTCGCCGACCCGCAGACCGGCTTCCTGATGGGCCAGACCCAGGCCTTCCCGAACGGGACGGTCAAGTACAGCGAGTACCGCATCGGCGGCACCAGCCTCGCCTCGCCGGTCTTCACGGCGATCGAGGCGCTGGCGCAGGAGAAGCAGGGCTTCGCGCTCGGCTTCGCCGACCCGGCGATCTACGCCCGCAAGGCCCTGCTGCACGACGTGACCGACCACCCGTTCGGCCCGAACGTCCAGCTGGCGGTCGCCCGCGTCAACTTCAACAACAGCGTGGACGCCTCGGGTGGCACCAGCACCTCCGCCCGCACCCTCGGCACCGACTCGTCGCTGTCGGCGACGAAGGGCTACGACGACTCCACCGGCCTCGGCTCGCCGACCTACTGGTACATCGAGTCCTTCGGCATCCGCCGCTGACGCGGTCCGCCGGTGAACTGCTGAACCACTGAACGCGTGTGGCCCCGCACCTCGGTGCGGGGCCACACGCGTTCCTGCCTGGGACTCGTCAGGAAACGACCACGACCTTGGTGTTGTACGGCGCGAAGTCGTACAGCGCCTGGCCGTCGGCGACCGACTCGCGGATGCCGCCGAGGTGCTTGGACGGGTCCGGCGGGGGAGTGCTGCCGTCGACGGCGGAGCTGAAGCCGATTCTGGTGCCGTCGCGGCTGGTGAACAGGACCGCGTTCTTGATCAGCTTGCCGTCCGAGCCGGTGTACGGCCCCGGCAGGAGCGTGGTCGCCGCGTAGGTGCCCGGAAGCGGGTCGACGTTCCCCGGCATCACGGTGAAGGTGCGGTCCGCGCTCGCGTCGCTCGGGTCCACCAGCCAGACGCGCTTCTGGGCGAGCGAGTACACCACCCGCCGACCCGTTCCCGAGTCCGCGGGGACCGCGGGCGGCTTGGCCTGCGTCCCGCCCCGCCCCGCGGACGCGGAGGCCGAGGGGACCTTGCCGGGTGGTGCGGCGACCGTCGCGGACGCGGAGTTCTTGGCCTGCACGGCGAGCAGGGTGACGACGGCGAGGGCTCCCGCGGTCAGCACGGTGACCACCGAGCCCGAACCGAGTTTCGCCACGGTCTCTCCTCCCACTCCTCCGACCGACCGAGTGGCCGACCGTTTCTGCGGACGTGGCGCACACACGCGTGTGCGAGGGCCACGACCGGGTCCAAGCCTCTCATCCTCCCAGCCGCGACGAGCACAGGCGGGCGGGCGTCTCGCGGATGAGCAGTCCGGGCCACCGACTAACCTGGGTGCGTGCTTCTGCTTGCGTTCGACACCGCCACGCCCGCCGTCACCGCCGCCGTGTACGACACCGACACCCGTACCGTCCGGGCCGCTGCCGACCAGGTCGACGCGCGCCGCCATGGTGAGCTGCTGCTTCCCACCATCGACGCGGTGCTGCGCGAGGCGGGCACGCCCAAGGAGTCGCTGGGCGGTGTGGTCGTCGGCGTCGGACCGGGCCCGTACACCGGTCTGCGGGTCGGCCTGGCCACGGCCGCCGCGTTCGGGCACGCGCTCGGCATCCCCGTCTACGGCGTCTGCTCGCTCGACGGAGTGGCCCGCGCGGCGCGGGACGCCGGGGTGGTGACGGGCCCGTTCGTCGCCGCCACGGACGCCCGCCGCAAGGAGGTCTACTGGGCCCGCTACGACGCCGCCGGCGTCCGGGTCGAGGGCCCGGCGGTCGACCGCCCGGCGGAGATCGCGGAGAGGGTGGCCGGGCTGCCCGCCGTCGGCGCGGGCGCGCTGCTCTACCCGGACGTCTTCACCGACATCCCGACCGGTGCGCCCGAGCACCAGTCCGCCGCCGCGCTCGCGGCCTTCGCCGCGGACGCGCTCGCCTCGGGCACGCCGCTGCTGCCGCCGACCACCGCGCTCTACCTGCGACGGCCGGACGCGGAGGTCCCGAAGAACTACAAGACGGTGCTCCCCGCATGACCGCCGGTACCGCGCAGCTGCCGGAGACGGCGCGGACTCCCGCCACGCTGCGCGAGATGCGCTGGTGGGACATCGAGGCCGTGCTCGTGCTGGAGCGGGAGCTCTTCCCCGACGACGCGTGGTCGGTCGGTATGTTCTGGTCCGAGCTCGCCGACGCCCGGCACCCGGGCGCGACCCGCTGGTACACCGTCGCGGAGCAGGGCGACGGCGACGGCGCGGAGCGCCGGATCGTCGGCTACGCCGGGCTGATGGCGATCGCGGGCGAGGGCGACGTGCAGACCATCGCGGTGGCGCAGGACCAGTGGGGCACCGGCCTCGGCGCCCGGCTGCTGCGACGGCTGATCGACCAGGCCGCCGAGGCCGAGTGCAACGACCTGCTGCTGGAGGTCCGGGTCGACAACGAGCGCGCCCAGCGGCTCTACCGGCGCTTCGGCTTCGTGCCGGTCGGCATCCGCCGCAACTACTACCAACCGTCCGGCGTGGACGCCCTGGTGATGAGTCGTCAGATGACGGACACCGACGGACACGACGACGCAGACCGCGTTCAGGGAAGCGAAGGAACAACAGACGATGGCCGCTGACGAACCGCTGGTCCTCGGGATCGAGACCTCCTGCGACGAGACCGGCGTCGGCATCGTCCGGGGCACCACGCTGCTCGCCGACGCCGTCGCGTCCAGCGTTGACGAACACGGCCGCTTCGGCGGCGTCGTGCCGGAGATCGCCAGCCGCGCGCACCTGGAGGCGATGGTCCCCACCGTCCAGCGCGCGCTGGACACGGCCGGGATCAAGGCGAGCGACCTCGACGGCATCGCCGTCACCGCCGGTCCCGGCCTGGCCGGTGCGCTGCTGGTCGGCGTCAGCGCGGCCAAGGCGTACGCCTACGCGCTCGACAAGCCGCTCTACGGCGTCAACCACCTCGCCTCGCACATCTGCGTGGACCAGCTGGAGCACGGGCGGCTGCCCGAGCCGACCATGGCGCTGCTGGTCTCCGGCGGGCACTCGTCGCTGCTGTTCACCGAGGACATCACCAGCGAGGTCCGCTCGCTCGGCGCCACCATCGACGACGCCGCGGGAGAGGCCTTCGACAAGGTCGCCCGCCTGCTCAACCTGGGCTTCCCCGGCGGCCCGGTGATCGACCGCTACGCCAAGGAGGGCGACCCGAAGGCCATCGCCTTCCCGCGCGGTCTGAGCGGTGCCAAGGACCCGGCGTACGACTTCTCCTTCTCCGGCCTCAAGACGGCCGTCTCCCGCTGGGTCGAGGCCAAGCGCCGAGCGGGCGAGGAGGTCCCGATCCGGGACGTCGCCGCTTCGTTCCAGGAGGCGGTGACGGACGTGCTGACCAGGAAGGCGGTCCGTGCCTGCAAGGACGAGGGCGTCGACCACCTGATGATCGGCGGCGGCGTCGCGGCCAACTCCCGTCTGCGGGCCATGGCCCAGGAGCGCTGCGAGCGCGCGGGCATCACGCTGCGCGTCCCACGCCCCAAGCTCTGCACCGACAACGGCGCGATGGTCGCCGCCCTCGGCGCGGAGATGGTCCGGCGCGACCGCAGGCCGTCAGCCTTCGACCTCTCCGCCGACTCGTCCCTCCCGGTCACCGAGACGCACGTCCCCGCGCCGGTCCCCGCGTCCCACGACGAGCTGCACCGGCTGTCCGAATAGGCCGTCACCCGTTGGTGGCCGGTTGCCCGATCAGCATGACCGGCGCACCGGCCGCCCGGGTCAACACCACGACGGCCGAGTTCGCCCCTTCGGGCTTCACCTTCCGGCGCAGCTCCTCGGGCTCGATCGCCGAGCCGCGCTTCTTGACGACCAGCGTGCCGATGCCGCGCTCGCGGACCAGCGCCTTCAGCTTCTTGAGGTTGAACGGCAGCGCGTCGGTGATCTCGTACGCGGTCGCGTAGGGGGTCGCCGTGAGCTGATCCGACGTCAGATACGCGATGGTCGGGTCGATCAGGGTCGCGCCGCCGAGCTGGTCGCGGAGCTGCCCGGCCACCTCGGCGACGAGATGGGCGCGGATGACCGCGCCGTCGGGCTCGTACAGGTAGCGGCGGACGGGCCCGGTCTCCGGGTCCGGGAGCAGGCCGCCTGTCAGGCTGGCGCCTTCCGGCAGCAGCGTCGCCCGGTGCGGCCGGTCCGGCTCCGGCTTCGAGCCGAACCAGAGCGCGGCCTCCTTCACGTCCCCGCGGTCGGAGACCCATTCGGCCTCGGCGTCCTCGGGCACGGCCTCGTGCGGGATTCCGGGCGCGACCTTGAGCGCGGCGACGGGCGCCTTGCGCGCCGCCTCGATCGCCCAGCTGAGCGGCGGCGAGTACGCCTCCGGATCGAAGATCCGGCCGCGCCCGGTGGCCCGGCGGGCGGGGTCCACGAAGACCGCGTCGTAGCCGCTCGTGTCGACCTCGGTCACGTCGGCGCAGCGGGTCTCGATCAGCCCGCTCAGCCCGAGGGCCGCGGCGTTCGCCTCGGCGGCGGCGCAGGCGAGCGGGTCCCGGTCCACGGCCAGCACCCTGATCCCGGCCCGTGCGAGCGCGAGGGCGTCCCCGCCGATCCCGGAACACAGGTCCGCGACGGAGCCGACCCCCAGAGCACGGAACCGCTCCGCGCGCCACTGGGCCACACCCGAACGGGTGGATTGCTCGACCCCGTTCGGCGTGAAGTACATCCGCTGCGCATCCGCCCCGAACTTCGCCGCCGCGCGGGTGCGGAGCCGTGCCTGGCTCAGCGCGGCGGACACCAGCCCGGCGTCGTACTCCCGCCGCAGGCGTGTCGCGAGCGCGAGCTCGTCACCGGGGGAGTAATCCCGCAACTCGTCCAGCAGGGCTTGGCCCTCGGGGGTGAACAGGGCACGCAACGCTTCGATCTCCACGAGGACATTCTGGCAAGTGGGGGGATCTTCCGAGCACGGCCACCATGGGCAGGCGGGTGAGCATGCACCTCAGGGGCGCGGGGAACTGCGCCACAAACCACCCGCCCACGTGGCCCGCCGAACGGGCAGGACCATCCGCTCATCGGTGGTTTCTCGCGCACCACGTTGGCACTCTGGTTGACCGAGTGCTAACCGCCGCCTACAGTCGTCGTTGGCACTCTCCACCAGAGAGCGCTAAGCGTGAGACGGTACGTCCGGCACCGCGACGACGGGCATGCCATGTCTTCACGCCCCAAGACATGTGTACCCCGTGAGATCTCCGAAGGGGGAGGTCGGATCGTGACGACCACCAGCTCCAAGGTTGCCATCAAGCCGCTCGAGGACCGCATTGTGGTCCAGCCGCTCGACGCCGAGCAGACCACGGCCTCTGGCCTGGTCATCCCGGACACTGCCAAGGAGAAGCCCCAGGAGGGCGTCGTCCTGGCTGTCGGCCCGGGTCGCTTCGAGGACGGTCAGCGTCTGCCGCTCGACGTCAAGGTCGGCGACGTCGTCCTCTACAGCAAGTACGGCGGCACCGAGGTCAAGTACAACGGCCAGGAGTACCTGGTCCTCTCGGCCCGCGACGTGCTCGCGATCATCGAGAAGTAAGACTCACCGCTCAGTCGGCTAAGTCGTGACCCGCCCCGGACGCCCGTACCACGGGGCCCGGGGCGCGGTTGTTTCGAGAGGGAACCCCTAGGCATGGCGAAGATCCTGCAGTTCGACGAGGACGCCCGCCGCTCGCTGGAGCGCGGTGTCAACAAGCTGGCCGACACGGTCAAGGTGACGATCGGTCCCAAGGGCCGCAACGTCGTGATCGACAAGAAGTTCGGCGCCCCCACCATCACCAACGACGGTGTCACCATCGCCCGCGAGGTCGAGCTGGATGACCCGTACGAGAACCTCGGCGCGCAGCTGGTGAAGGAGGTGGCCACCAAGACCAACGACGTCGCTGGTGACGGCACCACCACCGCCACCGTGCTGGCCCAGGCGCTCGTCAACGAGGGTCTGCGCAACGTCGCCGCGGGCGCCGGCCCGGCCGCCCTGAAGCGCGGTATCGACGCCGCCGTCAAGGCCGTCTCCGAGCACCTGCTCTCCGTCGCCCGCGAGATCGAGGGCAAGGACGACATCGCCGCCGTCGCCGCGCTCTCGGCGCAGGACACCCAGGTCGGCGAGCTCATCGCCGAGGCCATGGACAAGGTGGGCAAGGACGGTGTCATCACCGTCGAGGAGTCCAACGCCTTCGGTCTCGAGCTCGAGTTCACCGAGGGCATGCAGTTCGACAAGGGCTACCTCTCGCCGTACATGGTCACCGACCAGGAGCGTATGGAGGCTGTCCTCGAGGACCCGTACATCCTGATCAACCAGGGCAAGATCTCCTCGATCCAGGACCTGCTCCCGCTGCTGGAGAAGATCCTGCAGGGCGGTGCCTCCAAGCCGCTGCTGATCATCGCCGAGGACATCGAGGGCGAGGCGCTCTCCACCCTCGTCGTGAACAAGATCCGTGGCACCTTCAACGCCGTGGCCGTCAAGGCCCCCGGCTTCGGTGACCGCCGCAAGGCCATGCTGGGCGACATCGCCACGCTGACCGGCGCCACCGTCATCGCCGAGGAGGTCGGCCTCAAGCTCGACCAGGCCGGTCTGGACGTGCTGGGCAGCGCCCGCCGCGTGACCATCACCAAGGACGAGACCACCATCGTCGACGGTGCCGGCTCCGCCGAGGAGGTCGCCGGTCGCGTCGCCCAGATCAAGGGCGAGATCGACGGCACCGACTCCGACTGGGACCGCGAGAAGCTGCAGGAGCGCCTGGCCAAGCTGGCCGGCGGCGTCTGCGTCATCAAGGTCGGCGCGGCCACCGAGGTCGAGCTCAAGGAGAAGAAGCACCGCCTGGAGGACGCCATCTCGGCGACCCGCGCCGCGGTCGAGGAGGGCATCGTCGCCGGCGGCGGCGCCTCCCTGGTCCACGCGCAGAAGGTGCTGGACGAGGGCCTGGGCCTGACCGGCGACGAGGCCGTGGGTGTCTCCGTCGTCCGCCGCGCCCTGGTCGAGCCGCTGCGCTGGATCGCCCAGAACGCGGGCCTCGAGGGCTACGTCATCACCACCAAGGTCTCCGAGCTGACCGATGTCCGCGAGGGCTTCAACGCCGCGACCGGCGAGTACGGCGATCTGCTCAAGGCCGGCGTCATCGACCCGGTCAAGGTGACCCGCTCCGCGCTGGAGAACGCCGCGTCCATCGCCTCCCTGCTGCTCACGACCGAGACCCTGGTCGTCGAGAAGAAGGAGGAGGAGCCGGCTGCGGCCGGCCACTCCCACGGCGGCCACGGCCACGCGCACTGACGCTCCCGTCGCTCTGAGGCCCGGTACCCCCTGCGGGGTGCCGGGCCTCCGGCGTTCCGTTGCACCACGCACTTCGGGCAGGCGGAGCCGCGCATCAGTAGGGCCTCGCGCCCCCAGGCAGTGCAACGGCGCACCTATCCTTGACCCCGTGATCGAGGCCCGTCATCTCCGTGTCCTGCGTGCCGTCGCCCGTCAGGGCTCCTTTTCTGCTGCCGCGCGCGAGCTCGGGCTGACGCAGCCAGCCATCAGTCAGCAGATG
Source organism: Streptacidiphilus sp. MAP5-3 (assembly GCF_041262505.1). Taxonomy (NCBI): domain Bacteria; kingdom Bacillati; phylum Actinomycetota; class Actinomycetes; order Kitasatosporales; family Streptomycetaceae; genus Streptacidiphilus; species Streptacidiphilus sp. MAP5-3. The sequence continues at coordinate 30,181 of NZ_JBGCCL010000014.1, read as the reverse complement.
AAGGCGCTGGAGAAGTCCGTCGGCACCCCGCTCGTCGTCCGCGTCGGACGGGGCGTCGCGCTGAGCGAGGCGGGCGAGGTGCTCGCCTCGCACGCCGCAGGCATCCTCGCCGGGCTGACCGCCGCCGAGGACGAGCTGGCCGGTATCGCCGGCCTCCGGGCCGGCCGCGTGCGGCTGGTGTCGTTCCCGACCGCGAGCGCCACGCTCGTGCCCCCGGCCGTCGCCGCGCTGCGTGCCGACTCGCCCGGGGTGCGGGTCTCGCTGACCGAGGCCGAGCCGCCGACGTCGATCGGCATGCTGCGGGCCGCCGAGTGCGAGGTCGTGCTCGCGTTCCGCTACCCCTCCTCGCCGGCGGACAACAGCGCCGAGGAGTGGAGCGACCTCGTGGTGACCCATCTGCGGGACGACCCGATGGTCGCGCTGCTGCCGACGAACCACCCGCTGGCGGGAAGCGGGGACGAGGGGCAGCTGGACCTCGCCGCGCTCGCGGAGGAGCCGTGGATCGCCGGGTGTCCGCAGTGCCGCGGGCACCTGGTGGACCTCTGCGAGGTCGCCGGCTTCACCCCGCGGATCGACTTCGCCACCGACGACTACCCGGCCGTGCTCGGACTGGTCGCCGCCGGCGTCGGCGTGGCCGTGCTGCCGCGCCTCGCGCTGGCCGCGACACGCGCGGACGGCGTGGCGGTCTTGCCGCTCGGCTCGGGCGTCGCCCGCGAGATCGTCGCGCTGACGCTGCCGGACCTGGAGCGGGTGCCGGCGGTGTCGTCGATGTTGGAGAAGCTGAAGGGCCGGTGACGACAGGCGCGGCCCCCCGCAGGGGGCGCCGCGCCCGTGCAGAAACGTTACGGCAGGGTCGAGGGCTGACCCGGAGTCAGTCGATCGGCAGCAGTGACAGCGGATCCATCGTGCGACGGCGCGCCCGTCCGAGCAGTTCCTCGCGTTCGTCCTCGGTCAGACCGCCCCACACCCCGTAGGGCTCACGTACTGCCAGCGCGTGTGCCCCGCACTGCGCGCGGACCGGGCACCGCATGCAGACCTCCTTCGCGGACTGCTCGCGCGAGCTGCGCGCCGCGCCACGCTCGCCCTCCGGGTGGAAGAAGAGTGAGCTGTCCACGCCGCGGCACGCGGCGGAGAGCTGCCAGTCCCACAGGTCTGCGTTCGGGCCAGGAAGCCGTGAGTAGTCGGCCATGGTCGTCATTCCCTTGCGTGGTGCTAGCGGTTCAGTACGAACTGATGGAAATATGACTCATGCAGATCTAACGGACAAGAGGCCATCAGCGTGGCACAACGTGCCGAAAACCATTAAATCCCATGAAAACGGACTAATGGGACGAAGGGAAGGGGTGCGTGTCCTGCATGCGGGTGCACTCGTTGGGCCTAAAGGCAAGCCCGACGAGGCGCGCGGGCGTCGTACGAGCGGCGCATTTTGCGCCGGTGCGCACCGCGAGGTGGATGATCCGTAGCGGGTCGACCACGTAGAGTGGTGGAGGCTGCTGCCAGACCGTAACTCATTCGGGTGACGGTCGTTGGGAGTGCGGAGGCGGCAAACGGCACGGGCGTCGGGGAAGACGCCGGTATGCCGGAGGCCGTGCCGGTGACGATTCGTACCAGCCAGGAGGCTCAACGTGACGCTCATCAGCTGCGGAGGCGGGTCATGACATCCGTTCTCGTCTGTGACGATTCCCCACTCGCCCGGGAGGCGCTCCGGCGCGCCGTGGCCACGGTCCCCGGCGTCGACCGGGTCACCACGGCCACCAACGGTGAGGAAGTTCTCCGCCGATGGGTCGCGGACCGCTCCGATCTGGTGCTGATGGACGTGCGCATGCCCGGCCTCGGCGGTGTGGAGACCGTCCGCCGGCTGCTCTCTGCGGACCCGGGCGCCCGCATCATCATGCTCACCGTCGCCGAGGACCTCGACGGCGTCGCCCTGGCGGTCGCCGCCGGTGCCCGCGGCTACCTGCACAAGGACGCGTCCCGTGCCGAGCTGCGTGCCACGGTCACCCAGGCGCTGGCCGACCCGACCTGGCGGCTCGCCCCGCGGCGCCTCCGCTGCGCGGAGATGGGCGCGGCCCCGACGCTGACGGCTCGTGAGATCCAGGTGCTGGAGGGCATGAGTCATGGCCGCAGCAACGCCGAGATCGGGCGCGAGCTGTTCCTCTCCGAGGACACCGTCAAGACGCACGCCCGTCGCCTCTTCAAGAAGCTCGGCGCGTCCGACCGCGCGCACGCGGTCGCGCTCGGTTTCCGCTGGGGCCTCGTCCGCTGATCCCCTCGCCGGGAGCTGTTTGGCTGCCGGGTGGGAGGCGGCGTGGCCCACTTCCCACCCGAGGGCGCACCATGGGGGTGTAGCGCGAAGTCGGGCCGGGCGGGGATGGTGGCGTGGGCGTGGTGGATAACGTTCCGATGCACAAGTCTGGGTGCGGTGTCACGTTTTCATCCATGACCAGGCACCATGGACCAGTGCGTGACGACGAGGCGAGCCCCGTGAGCGGGCCCGGCGTGCCCATCGGGTCGCTCGTGGTGCACGCGGTGGGTGGGGATCCCGAGGCGGTGGACGCCCTGCTCGCGCAGGTGCACCCGCTGGTCCTGCGGTATTGCCGCGCCCGGCTGGTCAGACTGCCGGGCAATGCGAGACACCATGTGGACGACGTGGCGCAGGAGGTCTGCCTGGCCGTCCTGTGCGCGTTGCCCCGCTACCGAGACGAGGGGCGCCCGTTCGAGGCGTTCGTCTACGGCATCGCGGCGCACAAGATCGCCGATCTGCAACGCGCGGCGATGCGTGGTGGGCCGGCGCACAGCGTCCCGCTCGGCGAGGAACTCCCTGACACGCCGGACGACGCGCTGGGCCCGGAGGAGCGGGCGCTGCTGAGCAGCGACGCCGCGTGGATGCGCGAACTTCTGGCGCTCCTGCCGGAGCGTCAGCGTGAGCTGGTCATCCTGCGGATCGCCGCGGGGTTCAGCGCGGAGGAGACGGGCGAGGTCCTCGGTATGTCGCCGGGGGCGGTCCGGGTGGCCCAGCACCGTGCGCTCTCGCGCCTGCGCGCGCTCGCCGAAGGCGGCGGGCCTGAGGGGCTCTCGGCCTGACCTGAACTTCGCGCCCCCGGATCGTGCAACTGGACGATCATCCAAGAGTGCGGGAATGTGACCGCTACCTCAGTTGTTGCGGATGCACAAGAGGGTCTCTGGGGGCCCGGTAGAATTAGTCAACGGTGCCGAGCTGCCCACACTGCGGCCCCCGTAGGCGCCGTGTCGCGTCGGGCGGGTGCGGCCACCACCTTCCCGTCCAAGGAGATCCACGGATCCACTTCGGGAAGGGTGTCATGTCTTACAACGCAGCTGGGGTCCCCGAGAAGTTCGGCATGCTCGGGCTCACCTACGACGATGTGCTGCTGCTGCCAGGCCCCTCCGAGGTCCTGCCCAATGCCGTGGACACTTCCTCGCGCGTGTCGCGCAATGTGCGGGTGAACATCCCGCTGCTGTCCGCCGCCATGGACAAGGTCACCGAGGCGCGCATGGCCATCGCCATGGCCCGTCAGGGCGGCGTCGGCGTGCTGCACCGCAACCTGTCCGTCGAGGACCAGGTGAACCAGGTCGACCTGGTCAAGCGCTCCGAGTCCGGCATGGTCACCGACCCGATCACGGTGTCGCCGGAGGCGACCCTCGCCGACGCCGACGCGCTCTGCGCCAAGTTCCGGATCTCCGGTGTTCCGGTCACCGACCCCGAGGGTCGTCTGCTGGGCATCGTCACCAACCGTGACATGGCCTTCGAGTCGGACCGCAGCCGCCAGGTGCGCGAGGTCATGACGCCGATGCCGCTGATCACCGGCCAGGTGGGCATCTCCGGCGTCGACGCGATGGCGCTGCTGCGCCGTCACAAGATCGAGAAGCTGCCGCTCGTCGACGAGCAGGGCAAGCTCAAGGGCCTGATCACGGTCAAGGACTTCGTCAAGGCCGAGCAGTACCCCAACGCCTCCAAGGACGTCGAGGGCCGTCTGATCGTCGGGGCCGCGGTCGGCGCCTCCGCCGAGGCGCTGGACCGGGCGATCGCCCTGGCCGAGGCCGGCGCGGACTTCATCGTCGTGGACACCTCGCACGGCCACAACCGCAACGCGCTCAACTGGATGGCGAAGATCAAGTCGTCCGTCACGGCCGACGTGGTCGGCGGCAACGTCGCCACCCGTGACGGCGCGCAGGCATTGATCGACGCCGGCTGCGACGGCATCAAGGTCGGCATCGGCCCGGGTTCCATCTGCACCACCCGCGTGGTCGCCGGTGTCGGCGTCCCGCAGGTCACCGCGATCTACGAGGCCGCGGTCGCGGCCAACGCCGCGGGCGTCCCGCTGATCGGTGACGGCGGCCTGCAGTACTCCGGCGACATCGGCAAGGCGCTGGCCGCCGGTGCCGACACCGTCATGCTGGGCAGCCTGCTGGCCGGTTGCGAGGAGTCGCCGGGCGAGCTGCTCTTCATCAACGGCAAGCAGTACAAGTCCTACCGCGGCATGGGCTCGCTGGGCGCGATGCAGTCGCGTGGCCAGGCCAAGTCCTTCTCCAAGGACCGCTACTTCCAGGGCGACGTCACCTCCGACGAGAAGCTGATCGCTGAGGGCATCGAGGGCCAGGTCGCCTACCGCGGCCCGGTCGGCTCGGTCATCTACCAGCTGGTCGGCGGACTGCGTCAGTCCATGGGCTACGTGGGCGCCGAGACGGTCGACGCGATGAAGCGCGACGCGCGCTTCGTCCGGATCACCTCCGCCGGTCTGAAGGAGAGCCACCCGCACGACATCCAGATGACGGTCGAGGCGCCGAACTACTCGTCGAACTAGTCGCCTGCTCGACAGTCGTCTCACGGAGGGGCCGCCGCGCGCGGCCCCTCCGGCGTTGTGCGAGATACTGACCCTGGCAGTCGCTGAGCACAACCGAGGGAGCAGTTCAGGTGACCGAGATCGAGATCGGGCGGGGCAAGCGGGGCCGGCGGGCGTACGCCTTCGACGACATCGCGGTCGTCCCGAGCCGTCGCACGCGGGACCCGAAGGAGGTCTCGATCGCGTGGCAGATCGACGCCTACCGTTTTGAGCTGCCGTTCCTGGCCGCGCCGATGGACTCGGTCGTCTCGCCGGAGCAGGCCATCGCGTTCGGTCGCCTCGGCGGCCTCGGCGTGCTGAACCTCGAGGGTCTGTGGACCCGTTACGAGGACCCGCGCCCGCTGCTGCAGGAGATCACCGAGGTCAAGGACGAGGCGCTGGCCACCCGTCGCCTCCAGGAGATCTACCGCGAGCCGATCAAGGCTGAGCTGATCACGCAGCGCCTCAAGGAGATCCGCGACTCCGGCGTCGTCACCGCCGCCGCGCTGTCGCCGCAGCGGACCGCCGAGTTCTCCAAGGTCGTCGTGGACGCGGGCGTCGACATCTTCGTCATCCGTGGCACCACCGTCTCCGCCGAGCACGTGTCCAGCGCTGCCGAGCCGCTGAACCTCAAGCAGTTCATCTACGAGCTCGACGTCCCGGTCATCGTCGGCGGCTGCGCGACCTACACCGCGGCGCTGCACCTGATGCGGACCGGCGCGGCCGGCGTCCTCGTCGGCTTCGGCGGCGGCGCCGCGCACACCACCCGTGCGGTGCTGGGCATCCAGGTCCCGATGGCCACGGCCGTCGCGGACGTCGCGGCGGCGCGGCGCGACTACATGGACGAGTCCGGCGGTCGCTACGTCCACGTCATCGCCGACGGCGGTGTGGGCTTCTCCGGCGACCTCTCCAAGGCGATCGCCTGCGGCGCGGACGCCGTCATGATCGGCGCGGCGCTGGCGCGCGCCAACGACGCGCCGGGCAAGGGCTTCCACTGGGGCAGCGAGGCCGTCCACGAGGAGCTGCCGCGCGGCAAGCGGGTCAACCTGGGCACCGTCGGCACCACCGAGGAGATCCTGCTCGGCCCGTCGCACACGCCGGACGGCACCATGAACCTCTTCGGTGCGCTGCGTCGCGCGATGGCGACGACCGGTTACTCGGAGCTCAAGGAGTTCCAGCGCGTCGAGGTCACCGTCGCCCGGTAAGCGCGTGAGCGCGACAGGGGCGCGGGGAACTGCGCGAGAAACCACTGACATGCGGATGGCCCTCTTAGGTCGGGGTTGTACCTCGCACGGTGGCTTGTCGCGCAGTTCCCCGCGCCCCTGACGTCTGCAACGTCCCGTCGCCTGAGCGTTCCGCCAACTGACTTCGTGCCGTCGAGCCGATCCTGCCGTGCGTTTCGTACTGTGGGTCAGCGGAGCGGATCTGCGGAGCCGATGAGCGGAGGCGTCATGCGGAGCATCAAGCTGGGTCCGGAGGAGCGCGCGGAGGCGCTCGCGCGGATGGGGGAGCGCGAGCTCGACGTGCTGGTGGTCGGCGGAGGCGTCGTCGGCGCCGGAACCGCGTTGGACGCGGCGACGCGCGGTCTGGTCACCGGACTGGTCGAGGCGCGTGACTGGGCCTCCGGCACCTCCTCCCGTTCCAGCAAGCTGATCCACGGCGGCCTGCGGTACCTGGAGATGCTCGACTTCGCCCTGGTCAAGGAGGCGCTCAAGGAGCGCGGCCTGCTGCTGGACCGGCTCGCGCCGCACCTGGTCAAGCCGGTGCCGTTCCTCTACCCGCTGCAGGGGCGCGGCTGGGAGCGCCCCTACGTCGGCTCGGGCGTCGCGCTCTACGACGCGATGTCGGTGTCCAGCGGCCACGGCCGGGGGCTGCCGTTGCACCGTCACCTGACGCGGCGGCAGGCGCTGCACCAGGCACCGTGTCTGCGCAAGGACGCGCTGGTCGGCGCGGTGCAGTACTACGACGCGCAGGTGGACGACGCGCGGTTGGTGACGATGCTGGTCCGCACCGCCGCGTCCTACGGCGCGCTTCCGGCGAACAGGGCGCGGGTGGTCGGCTTTCTGCGCGAGGGCGAGCGTGTGGTCGGCGCACGGGTCCACGATCTGGAGACCGGCGGGCAGTTCGAGATCCGGGCCCGGCAGATCGTCAACGCGACCGGCGTGTGGACGGACGAGACCCAGGCGATGGTCGGCGAGCGTGGCCAGTTCCACGTCCGCGCCTCCAAGGGCATCCACCTGGTGGTGCCGCGCGACCGGATCCACTCCGCGACCGGGCTGATCCTGCGCACCGAGAAGAGCGTGCTCTTCGTCATCCCGTGGGGACGCCACTGGATCGTCGGCACCACCGACACCGAGTGGACGCTCGACAAGGACCACCCCGCCGCCAGCAGCGCGGACATCGAGTACCTGCTGGAGCACGTCAACTCGGTGCTGGCGATGCCGCTGACGCGTGAGGACGTCGAGGGCGTCTATGCGGGCCTGCGGCCGTTGCTCGCCGGGGAGTCGGACGCGACGTCAAAACTCAGCCGCGAGCACGTGGTGCAGCATGCCGCGCCGGGGCTGGTCGTGGTGGCGGGAGGCAAGTACACGACGTACCGGGTGATGGCCGAGGACGCGGTCGACGAGGTGGTGCACGGGTTGGATGTGGGGGTACCCCCGGCGGGACGCTGGGGGAGGATCTCGCCCTGCATCACGGACACCATCCCGCTGGCGGGCGCGGAGGGGTACCGCGCGCTGTGGAACGCGCGCGCCGAGCTGGCGCGCCGCAGCGGGCTGCACGTGGCCCGGGTCGAGCACCTGCTCAACCGCTACGGCTCGCTGACGGAGGAGCTGTTGGAGCTGGTACTCGCCGATCCAAACCTCGGCGAGCCACTGAACGGCGCGGACGACTACCTGCGCGCCGAGGTCGTCTACGCGGCGCGGGCGGAGGGCGCACGGCACCTGGACGACGTGCTGGCGCGCCGAACCCGCATCTCGATCGAGACCTTCGACCGGGGGACGGCGGTGATGGCCGAGGCGGCCGGGCTGATGGCTCCTGAACTGGGGTGGGACAAGGCGCAGATCGAGAACGAGATCGAGCACTACCGCGTCCGGGTGGAGGCGGAGCGGGAGTCGCAGCAGCAGCCCGACGACCTGGCCGCGGACGCTGCGCGGTTGGGCGCGCCGGACATCGTGCCGCTGAAGTGACGACGTCAGATTGCGTCCCTGAGGCGGTTGCAACGTCACCTTTTGCCCCAGGACCCCTTGGGCCCGGGTGAAAGCAGTGTGGGCGTCACGGGATGATGGCGTGCGACAGGAACCACGCGGAGGGGACGGAAACGGATGAGCGGCGAGCAAGACCCGCAGGCCGGCAGGCTCCTCGCGGGGCGGTACCGGTTGACGGCCGTACTCGGTCAGGGCGGGATGGGCACCGTGTGGCGGGCCGAGGACGAGTTCCTGGGCCGGGACGTGGCGGTCAAGGAACTTCGCTTCGCCTCCGACGTCGACGACGAGGAGCGCAGGCGGCTCGTCTCGCGGACGTTGACCGAGGCCAAGGCCATCGCCCGGATCCGGCACAACGGCGCGGTCACCGTCTACGACGTGGTCGAGGAGGACGGTCGGCCGTGGATCGTGATGGAGCTGGTCGAGTCCCGGTCGCTGAGTGAGGTGATCCAGGCCGACGGCGTGCTGCCGCCACAGCGTGCCGCGGAGGTCGCGCTGGAGTTGCTGGGCGTCCTCGCCGAGGCGCACCGGGTCGGGATCCTGCATCGGGACGTCAAGCCGTCCAACGTGCTGATGGGCTTCGACGGCCGGGTCGTGCTGACCGACTTCGGCATCGCCCGGGTCGAGGGGGACCCGTCGGTCACCTCGACGGGGATGCTGGTCGGCGCGCCGTCGTACATCTCGCCGGAGCGGGCGCGCGGCGGGGTGCCGGGCCCGCCGGCGGACATGTGGTCGCTCGGGGCGACGATCTTCGCGATGGTGGAGGGCACCCCGCCGTACGACAAGGGCTCGGCGCTGTCCACGCTGACCGCGGTGATGACGGACCCGGTGCCGCCGCTGCGCCACGGCGAGTTGCTGGAGCCGGTCATCGCCGGACTGCTGCGCAAGGACCCTCGTCAGCGGCTGGACGCGTCGACGGCGCAGGCCATGCTGCGCGGGGTGGTCGGCGAGTACGAGCGCCGGGCCCGTGCCACGACGAACTTCGCCGCGGTCGCGCCGGACGCGCCGACGCAGGTCGTGCCCGAGCCGGAGCGGACGCGGGTGCAGCCGTCCGTCACGTCGGGACTCGGGTCGGGGCTCGCGTCGGGGCTCGCGTCGGGAAAGGCGGCAGGATCCGAGGCGGTGGGGGCGCCGGGGCCCGACCCGGCGTCGGCGACCACGCAGCTGTCCGGCGGCGGCCCGGCGGCGCCGCGGAGCACGGGCTGGGCGGGTCGGCAGCGCGCGCTGCTCATCGGCGGGATCGTGCTGGCCGCCGTGCTGCTGGTCACCGCCGCAGTCGCCAGCATGCGCAACAACTCCGGCGGTAGCGGTAGCGGCAGCGGTTCCGGGGTCGGGGCCGGTGCCACGAGCACGGCGGCACCTGGCAGTTCGGGCGACAGCGCCCCGCAGACCCCGACCGCAGGCGACTCCGGCTCCGGGTCCGGCGACGGCACCGGCACCGGCACGGCGCGTCCGACGGCCGCCGGCTACCACCAGGTGGCCGGGCCGGGCGGGTCGCACCTCCAGATCCCCGACGGCTGGCGGTTGGTGAGCGAGAGCGCGTCCTCCGTCAAGTTCAGCGGCCCGGCCGGGACCTTGCAGGTCGACTTCAGCGCGCATCCGCAGTCCGACGGGGCGCTGGCGGCGTGGAAGAAGGAAGAGTCGAGCGTGGCCGCCGATCTGACGGACTATCACCTGATCCGGCTGGACCAGGTCAGCTACCGGGGCTGGGACGCGGCGGACTGGGAGTGGGGCTACCAGTCCGGGTCGACGATGCGTCAGTCCCTGAACCGTGGCTTCGTCGTGGACGCGCACCACGCCTACGCCCTCTACTGGACCGCGCCGTTGACGAGCTGGACCGACGGCCGCAGCGGGCAGCTGCTCGCGCGCTTCTTCGACACCTTCCAGCCGGGGGGCTGAACCGATGGCCAGGGCGTCCGCAGGGCGGTTGCTCGCCGAGCGCTACGAGCTCACCGAGCGTCGCCGCGGTGCCGCCGTCGAGGCGATGGACCTGCGCAGCGGCGCACCGGTCCTGCTCGAAGCCGTGCCGCTGCCCGAACTGGTGCGCCCGTTCGACCAGTTCACCGAGGAAGCGGAAGACGGGGCCGGCGGCACGGGCGGGGCCGGCGGGGCGAAGGGCGACACGGACGAGAACGACGCCGCCACCCTCGCGTTCACGCAGGCGGCCACCGTGGCGCAGGCGGTGGGCGACCACCCGCGGCTGAACCAGGTCTTCCACGCCTTCGCCGAGAGCGGCTACCTCTGGACGGTCGGCGAGCGCATCCCCGGCATTCCGCTGGCTCAGCTGCTGGAGGACGGCCCGCTGACGCCCTACCGGGCGGCCGAGGTGGTCTACGACGTCGCGACCGGGCTGGAGGCCGTGCACCGGGCCGGGATCGTGCACGGAAACGTCACTGCGCTGTCGGTGACCGTCTGCGAGGACGGCACCGCGCTGCTGGGCGGGTTGGCGGTCTCCGCCGCGCAGGAGGCGCTCTGCGGCGGTCCTGGGACCGCTCAGGCCGGCGCCGGCGTGCCGACGGCGCTGTGGAGCCCGGCCCGGGTGCGGGCCAGGGACGCGCGGTCGGTCGTCGTCGGTCCGGTGGCGGAGCGTTGGGCGCCCGAACAGCTCGGCGTCGTGGACGGGACGGGAGTCCCGGTCGGCCCGGCGGCGGACGTCTGGGCGCTGGGCGTGCTGCTCTACCGGGCCTGCACCGGGAAGGCGCCGTTCCCCGAGAGCGACGCGGAGCAGCTCTTCTACGCGGTACGGGCGGGAGTCCTGCCGGACCCGCGATCGGCAGGCCCGGTCTGGCCAGTGGTCGTGCGCCTGCTCGACGCCGACCCGAACCGGCGGCCGGGGCTGCCCGCGGTCCGCAGCGCCCTGCGCAGGCTGCTGCAGCGCGCACCCGAACCGCTGACCGGGGCAACGGAGTTCAGGCTGGAACTGCCGCCCTCCGACCGGGCGGGCGGCGCGGCGCGACTTCCGGCCCAGCGCACCCCGGCGGAGGTCGCCGAACGGCACCACCACGCGGCTCCCAAGCGGGGGACGGTGCTGCTGGGACCACTGCTGGTCGGTGTGATTATCCTTGTGACCCTGATCGCACTGGTGCTCGTCTCGATGCTGGCGCACTGAGGCGCACTGAGGTGCACAGGGCGGCGCACAGGGCGGTGCGCAGGGCCCGCGTGCGGGGCGGTCGGCGTGGCCGGACGACGTGGTCCGACGGCCGTACCGGGGGCCACGGGACGCCTTGGGGGCAGCGTGACGGATCGTGTCACGGATCCTCAGTGACAGCTGCGCGACGGTCGGTGTGCGGGAGCGTCACATCCCGGTCTCAAGGCGTCGCCTGGGGCCGCCGGGAGGTCTGGGCACGGGATAAGGTGCGCCGTACCGCGGTTCCTGCCGCGGGCACTGGGTGGACGGCAGGACGAGCGGGATGAGGGGGCTCACGGTGGGCACGGAGACCGGCCGCATGCTGGCGGGCAGATACCTGCTCGGCGCGCGCCTCGGACGCGGCGGCATGGGCACCGTGTGGCGTGCCACCGACCAGATGCTGGACCGCGAGGTCGCGGTCAAGGAGCTCTCCGTCGGCCACCTCGCCGAGGAGGACCTGCAGATCGTCCAGTCGCGGATGAAGCAGGAGGCCCGCGCCGCCGCGCGGATCAAGCACCCCGGTGTGATCACCATCCACGACGTCCTGGAGCAGGACGGCAAGCCGTGGATCGTGATGGAGCTGATCGACGGCCGGTCGCTGTCCGAACTGGTCGAGCAGGAGGGCGTGGTCGACCCGCGCGAGGCCGCCCGGATCGGCGCGCAGGTGCTGTCCGCGCTGGACCGGGGCCACCAGGCCGGCGTGATCCACCGCGACGTCAAGCCCGCCAACGTGCTGCTGGAGCGCGCCACCGGCCGCGTCGTGCTGACCGACTTCGGCATCGCGACCTTCGTCGGCGACTCCGCGCTGACCCGCACCGGCGACCTGGTCGGCTCGCCCGACTACCTGGCCCCCGAGCGTGTCCACGGCGGCCGTCCCGGGCCTGAGTCGGACCTGTGGGCGCTCGGCGCGACCCTCTACGCGGCCGTCGAGGGGGAGTCGCCGTTCCGCCGGGAGTCACCGCTGACGACGCTGGCGGCGGTGGTCACCGACCCGCTGCCGGAGCCGCGCAACGCCGGGGCGCTGGCGCCGGTGCTACGCGCGCTGATGGCCAAGGACCCGCAGGAGCGCCCGCCCGCGGCCGACGTGCTGCGGATGCTGGAGAGCGTCGCCGCGGGCCACACCACCAACATCACCCTCGGTCCGAGCCCGCTGCGCACCCCGACCCAGTCGGTTCCGGCCGTCGACCGGCTGGAGCCGGCCGGGAACGACGGCAGCTACGACGGCACGTTCGACGGACTGCACGACGGCCCGTACGAGGACGGCCACGCGCCGACCGCGCTCGGCACCGTCGTCAGCCCGGTGGCGGGCGAGGCGACGGCTGTGGCGACGGCGGTGGTACCGGGCCAGGCCGGTGCCGTGAGCGGCCAGGGTCGGAGCGGCCTGCCGACCGGCCCGACGGCGCGTGTCCCGGCGCAGGGGACCCCGATGTCGTCCCCGATACCGGGCAGCGGTTCCGGCGGCGAGCCGGTGACCGCTGTGGTGCGTCCGAAGGCGCGGCGCGGCCGGGCCTGGGCGTGGCTGCTGGTCGCGGCACTCGTCGCGGGCGGCGCGGGCGCGGGCGTCACGTACCTGCTGCGCCACCACAGCACCGGTGGGTCCGGGACCGGCAACGGCACCGGCACCGGCACCGGCACGCAGCCCGGGGCCTCGGCGTCGGCGTCCGCCTCACCGGCGCCGGTCGGGGCCGGATACGTCCTGACCACCGATCCGGACGGACACTTCTCCTTCGGCATGCCCGACGACCCGGCGCAGCCCTGGGCCAGGGACGCCAGCGGAGGCCTGGGCCGGATCGACTACACCCCCGACCACGGCGAGCACCTGATCCGCTTCGGCGTCACCGTTGCCAACCCGCTCACGCCGTTCCAGCAGGCGCAGTCCATCCGGAGCCAGGTGCAGTCGCACGACAAGACGTTCCAGCAGATCAGCCTCGGGCAGAACACCTACCAGGGCCGACCGGGAGCGCAGTTGGCGTTCTACTACACCGACACCAAGGGCGAGCGCCGCGAGGAGCTGGAGCAGTTCTGGCAGGCGGCGGACGGCACCGAGTACGACTTCCTCGTCTCCTACCCGCAGACGGACTGGGACAACGGCTACAACCGGTTCGAAGAGGTCATGGCGACGTTCACCGTGCCCGGGGCCCGGTAGAACGGTACCGTGGTGTGAACACCGTGGTGTGAACCCAGCCGTTCCCTGAAATTCACCTTTCGGGAGGCACGTCATGCCCGCTTCGGCGCGTGAGACACCAGACGTGGTCGTCATCGGAATGGGCCCCGGAGGTGAGGACGTCGCCGGACGGCTGGCGGACGCCGGGCTGGACGTGGTCGGCGTCGACGAACGGCTGGTGGGGGGCGAGTGCCCCTACTACGGCTGCATCCCCTCCAAGATCATGGTCCGCTCGGCGGACCTGGTCGGCGAGGCGCGGCGGATCCCGGGAATGGCGGGCATCGTCCGGGTCCACCCGGAGTTCCGCCCGGTCGCGCGGCGGGTCAGGGAGGCCACCGACAACTGGGACGACAAGGCCGCGGTGGACCGCTTCACCGGTCGTGGCGGCCGTTTTCTGCGCGGCACGGCGCGGCTGACCGGGCCCGGCGAGGTCACCGTGCTCGGCACCGACGGCCTGGAGTCCGTTCTGATGCCCCGTCAGGCCGTGGTGCTGGCAACGGGATCCGAGCCGGTCACGCCGCCCGTCCCCGGGCTCGGGGGCACCCCGTACTGGACCAACCGCGAGCTGATCGAGGCCGACGAACTGCCGGAGTCGCTGCTGGTGCTGGGCGGCGGCGCGATCGGACTGGAGCTCGGCCAGGCGCTGCAACGCCTGGGCTGCGCGGTCACAGTGGTCGAGGTCGGCCCGCGCCTGCTGGGCCGGGAGGAGCCGGAGTCCTCCGACCTGGTCACCCAGGTGCTGACCGGCGACGGCGTCGCCGTGCACACCGGAACCGAACTGGCCTCGGTCGAGTACCGCGACGGACGGTTCCAGATGATCTGCCGACGCGGTGAACGCCTCAGCGGCGAACGGCTGTTGGTCGCGACCGGGCGCCGGGTGGCGATGGACAGGATCGGCGCGGGCGTGCTCGGCATCCCGGCGGACGCGCGGGTGGTGCCGATCGACGAACGCTGCCGCGTGGCGGGGACGCCGGGCGGCAGGTCGGCCGAGGGTTGGCCGGTCGAGCGCTGGCCGATCGGGGTCTGGGCGATCGGCGACATCACCGGCAAGGGCGCGTTCACGCACATGTCGATGTACCAGGCGGACATCACCGTCCGCGCCATCCTCGGCCAGGGCGGCGCGCCCGCCCGCTACCACGCGGTCCCGCGCGTCACCTTCACCGATCCCGAGATCGGCGCGGTCGGCCTGACCGAGGCCGACGCCCGCGCGCAGGGCCTTCCGGTCCGGGTCGCCGTCACCGAGCTGGCCGACTCCCCCCGCGGCTACATCCACGGCGTGAACGGCAACGCGGGCTTCATCAAGCTCGTGGCCTCGGGCGACACCCTCGTCGGGGCGACCTCCGCGGGCCCGTCGGGCGGCGAGCTCCTCGGGCTGCTCTCGCTCGCCGTCTCCGCCCGAATCCCGCTGAGCGAGCTGGCGACGACGATCTGGGCCTACCCCACCTTCCACCGCGCGGTGGGCACGGCGGTGGCGGAGCTGGTGTAGGGCCGAACGGGCCGAACTGCCCGCGGGGGGCCGAACTGCGGTGTCAGCGCTGGCGCTTGAGGGCGGTCACCGCGAAGGACGCCATCCGCTGCGTCGCCGCGACGGAGGCCGGGTTGTGCATGCCCGGAGCACTGCCGGACGGACCGGCGATGACGTAGTAGGTGAAGTGGCCGACCACGCCGTGGGCCAGGGCGCAGGGGGTCTTGTCCTGGCAGAAGTTCGGTATGCCGGCCCCGCGCAGCGGCTCGATGTGGCCCACGTAGGCCGCGTTGGCAGCCTGCGCCGCCGCTGCGTCCGGGAAGACGGCCACGCCGACGCTGACCGCCTGGTTGCCCGACACCCAGGTGGCGCGGAGCATCTGGCTGCAACGGTTGGGCGCGAGAGCGTTGCCGAGGTGCCCGGTGCTGGCCTCCCAGCACGGGCTCTTCTCGTCCGTCAGTTTCCGGACGTAGACCTGCTTGCCGACGCTGAGCTTCTGCGCGTAGAGCACCGCGCCCGCGTTGAGCGGCGGCCAGGCGGGCGGCTGCGCCTTGACGGTCGGCTTGGCCGACGCGGGGGCGGAGGGCCTGGCCGACATCGACGCGCCGGTCGACGCGGCCGCCGACACCGAGGCCGAGCCGCTCGCGCCCGAGTTCGCGGAGCCGTTCGACCCGCTCGCGTTCGCCGACGAGGAGCCGCCGACCGTGGCCACGGCCGCCACGACGCCGCCCACCAGCGCGACCCCGAGCACTCCGCCGATCACCGCGAGGCGGCGCTTGCGATTCTGCTGGGTCTCGTTGGCCTCGGCCATCGCCTGCCAGTCCGGCCGTCCGTCACCTCCGCCAGGGGAGAAGCCGGCACCAGGGGGGAAGCTGGCACCAGGGGGGAAGCCGCCGCCTCCGGAAGGGGGGAAGCCGCCGCTTCCGCCGGGCGGGAAGCCGCCGCCACCTGCGGGCGGATAGCCGCCGTAGCCGTCGCCGTACCCGCCGTAGTTGGCTGTCGGCTCGGAGTCGCGATCGCGCGGCTGAAAGAGCGACATCGCCCCGCCCCTCTCGTTGGTCGCGGGCATGCTAACTCACCGGGGTGCGCCACGGGGCGGTCGAGGGGAGCGCGCGCGAGCCCGCAGAGGCCCGCCTCGTATGCGAACGGCCCGTATGCGGACGTTCGAAAGATTGCTCGGTCGCAGACATATTTCTGTTACTGATGGGTATCGCAACCGGCGGAAAACGCCTACGCTTCCGCCATGACTGACATCAGCACCGACAGCAGCACTGCCGTCGCAGGCAATCCGGTAGCCACTCCCGGCGCGCGGAGCGTCGCCGACGCGGTGCCGGAGGAGCTGGTCAAGCGGCTGGTCGGCGCGGTGGTGACCGGGGCCGAGCCGACCATCGCCACCTCGCGCTGCCCGTTCACGGGCGACGTGCTCGCGGAGATCCCCGAGTCCTCGCCCGCCGACGTGGCCTCGGCCTTCGTCCGCGCCCGTGCCGCGCAGAAGGACTGGGTCAGGAAGCCGGTCCGCGAGCGTGCCGCGGTCCTGCTGCGCTTCCACGACCTGGTGCTGCAGCACAAGGACGAGCTGCTCGACCTGATCCAGGTGGAGACCGGCAAGGCCCGCGCCCACGCCTTCGAGGAGGTGCTCGCCTCCGCGATCGAGGCGCGCCACTACGGCCGGGCGGGCGCCAGGTACCTCAAGCCGCGCCGTCGCGGCGGCGTCTTCCCGATGCTCACGCAGGTGCTGGAGCTGCGTCAGCCCAAGGGCGTCATCGGGCAGATCTCGCCGTGGAACTACCCGCTGGCGCTGTTCACCGGAGACGCCGTCCCCGCTTTCGTCGCGGGTAACGCGGTCGTCACCAAGCCGGACACGCAGACCGCGCTCACCGCGTTGCGCGCCCGCGAGCTGATGATCGAGGCCGGTCTGCCGGGCGAGCTCTGGCAGATCGTCATCGGCGACGGCCCCGTCGTCGGCCCCGAGGTGGTCGCCCACGCCGACTACGTCTCCTTCACCGGCTCCACTCGCACCGGCCGCGACGTCGCGACCCGCGCCGCCGCGCGCCTGATCGGCGCGTCGATGGAGCTGGGCGGCAAGAACGCGATGCTGGTCCTTGCCGACGCGGATCTGGACAAGGCCGCCGAGGGGGCGGTCCGTGCCTGCTTCTCCTCGGCCGGGCAGCTGTGCATCTCCATCGAGCGGATGTACATCGCCTCGTCGATCGCCGACGCCTTCCTTGCGAAGTTCGTCGCCCGCACCAAGGCGCTCAAGCTCGGCAACAGCCTTTCCTGGGGCGCCGACATGGGCTCCCTGGTCTCCCAGCGCCAGCTCGACACGGTCACCCGCCACATCGAGGAGGCCGTCAAGAACGGCGTCACGGTGCTGGCCGGCGGCAAGCCGCGGCCGGACGTCGGCCCGCTCTTCTACGAGCCGACGATCCTCGAGGGCGTAACCGACGAGAGCGCGGTCTGCGGCGAGGAGACCTTCGGGCCGGTCGTCTCGATCTACCGCTTCGACGACGAGGACGACGCGATCAACCGGGCCAACGGCACCAGCTACGGCCTCAACTCCAGTGTCTGGAGCAAGGATCTGCGTCGCGCCCGCTCGATCGCGGCCCGGCTGCACACCGGCACGGTCAACGTCAACGAGGGCTACGCGCCCGCGTATGCGAGCGTCGCGGCACCGATGGGCGGCATGGGCGACTCCGGCATCGGCCGCCGCCACGGCGCGGAAGGCATCTGGAAGTACACCGAGGTGCAGACCGTCGCGGTGCAGCGCCTGATCCAGATGACGCCGTCCTTCGGGATGGACGACGAGGGCTACGCGAAGCTCATGGGCAAGGCCCTCGGCACGCTCAAGGCCTTGCGGTTCAAGTGACCTGACGCCCTTTCGGGCGGCAGGCAGAACGAACGAGCAGTCAGTCACGTCAGTCAGTCAAGTCAGGCAGTTCAGACAGTTCAGTCAGTCAGTAGAACCGGCGGAGTCG
Organism: Streptacidiphilus sp. MAP5-3; assembly: GCF_041262505.1. NCBI lineage: Bacteria > Bacillati > Actinomycetota > Actinomycetes > Kitasatosporales > Streptomycetaceae > Streptacidiphilus > Streptacidiphilus sp. MAP5-3. Next base: position 12,406 of record NZ_JBGCCL010000014.1, on the reverse strand, counting down.
GCGGAAGGCAGGGCGCGTCAGATGAGTTCCGAGGTGCAGGCGGACGGAGCGCCGGAGCAGCCGGTCGCGGAGCAGGGCTACGACTACGACGTCGTGATCGTCGGCTCCGGCTTCGGCGGATCGGTCTCGGCGCTGCGGCTGACCGAGAAGGGTTACAAGGTCGCGGTGCTGGAGGCCGGTCGCCGGTTCACCGCCGAGACGTTGCCGAAGACCTCCTGGGACACCAAGAACTACATCTGGGCGCCCGCCCTCGGCCTCTACGGCATCCAGCGCTTCCACGTCCTCGACGACGTGATGGTGCTGGGCGGCGCGGGCGTCGGCGGCGGGTCGCTCAACTACGCCAACACGCTGTACGTTCCGCCGAAGCCGTTCTTCGAGGACCCGCAGTGGAAGGACATCACCGACTGGTCGGACGAGCTCGCGCCCTACTACGACCAGGCGCAGCGCATGCTCGGCGTCCGTACCAACCCCACCGTCACACCGTCCGACGTGCACCTGCGCGACGCCGCCGAGAGGCTCGGCTACGGCGACACCTTCCACATGGCCCCGGTCGGCGTCTTCTTCGGCGACGGCCAGGACTGCGGCGGCGCGGGCGCCAAGGTGAAGCCGGGCGACTCGGTCGAGGACCCGTACTTCGGCGGAGCCGGACCGCGCCGCAAGGCGTGCACCGAGTGCGGCGAGTGCATGACCGGCTGCCGTCACGGCGCCAAGAACACGCTCACCGAGAACTACCTCTACCTCGCCGAGAAGAACGGCGCGGAGATCCTCCCGATGACCACGGTCACCGCGATCCGGGTCGACGGCGAGGGCTACGCCGTCGACACGCGCCGCACCGACTCGCGGTCGAAGAACCCGGCCAAGAACGGCTTCCGCACCATCCGGGCGCAGAAGATCGTCGTCTCGGCGGGCACCTACGGCACCCAGAAGCTGCTGCACCGGCTGCGCGACGAGGGCGTGCTGCCGCAGATCTCGGACCGCCTCGGCCGGCTGACCCGCACCAACTCCGAGGCCCTGGTCGGTGCGATGACCAATGACAAGCGCTACGGCAAGCGCGTCGACTTCACCAAGGGCGTCGCGATCACCTCCTCGGTGCACCCCGACGAGCACACCCACATCGAGCCGGTCCGCTACGGCAAGGGCTCCAACGCGATGAGCCTGATGACGACCATTCAGGTCCCCGGCGAGGGGCGGGCGCCACGGCTGCTGCGCGCGGTCGGCCTCTCGCTCAAGCGGCCGGACCTGGTCGTGCGGGCGATGAACAAGCGCCGCTGGTCGGAGCGGACCATCATCGGGCTGGTCATGCAGTCGCTGGACAACTCGATCAACGTCACCCGGCGGAAGAGCGGGCCGCTGAAGGGCCAGCTGAGCTCCGGTCAGGGCCACGGAGCTCCCAACCCGAAGTTCATCCCGGCCGCCGAACAGGCCGCGGGCGCGATCGCGAACGAGATCGGCGGCTTCCCCGGCACCAACGTCGGCGACCTGATGGGCCGGACGCTGACCGCGCACTTCCTCGGTGGCTGCGTCATCGGCGACTCGCCCGAGCACGGCGTCGTCGACCCGTACCAGCGCCTCTACGGCTACCCGGGCATCACCGTCGCCGACGGCTCGACCGTCTCGGCGAACCTGGGCGTCAACCCCTCCCTGACGATCACCGCGCAGGCCGAGCGGGCCATGGCCTTCTGGCCGAACAAGGGCGAGGCCGACTCGCGTCCGGCCCAGGACGAGGCCTACCGCCGCGTCGAGCCGGTCGCCCCGCAGCGTCCCGCCGTCCCCGACTCGGCGTTCGGCGCGCTGCGGCTCCCGTTGCTGGCGGTGCCTCAGATCCCGCCGCGCAAGGGGAAGTAGCCAAGGAGGAGTAGCCAAGGGGGAGTTGCGCTGCCGCCGTCGCTGCGAACGGGCCGTTCACCACGACCCGCTCCGGTAGGTTGCACCGCGTGGACAGTGCGGGAAGGAACGAGTCAGGGCGGGTCGAGGCGTTCAGCGACGGGGTCTTCGCGATCGCGATCACGCTGCTGGTGCTGCAGTTGACGGTGAACAACCCCACGCGCATCACCAGCAGCGGGGCGGCGTGGTCGCAGTTGGGACACCTCTGGCCCGCCTATGACGCCTACGTGGTGAGCTTCCTGGTCATCGGGATCATGTGGATCAACCACCACACGGTCTTCGGCTACGTGGCCCGGGTCGACCGCGGCCTGCTGGTACTCAACCTGCTGCTCCTGCTCGTGGTTGCGGCGCTGCCGTTCCCGACCGCGCTGGTCTCCGACTGGCTCAACACACCCGGCGCGCGCACGGTGGCGGTCGCCGTCTTCAGCGGCTTCATGGTCGCCCACTCGCTGACCTTCCAGACGCTGTGGTGGTGGCTCACCCGGACCGGACACCTCTTCGACTCCCGGGTCGACGTCGTCGCGGCCCGCGCCACCCGCCGCCGCTTCGCGGCCGGGTCGGTCGTCTACCCGATCCTGTTGGGTCTCTCGTTCGTCGCGCCGATGGTGACGATGGTGCTGCACGGGGCGATGGCTCTCTACTACGCCTTCAACCAGCTGCCGATCCCGCTGCGCGCGGACATGCCGCCGGACGACGAGGCGGTCATCTCCGTCTGAGCCGACGGGCCCGGCCGTCGCCTGGGGCGGGGGCCTGGTGTGTGTGGTCGGAGGGCTGGGGCGTCGGGGATGGCGCGTAGGGATGGGCAAGGGGCCCCGCGGGGGAAGGCGGGGCCCCTTGCTGCAGCACACGGCGCCAGGGCTGCGCCGGTGCTGTGGCAACGACGCCGGGGGAGGGCGCCGTCGGTCGGTTGGTCGGTGCTGAGGGGAGCGGCTGTCGCGTGACAAGGGGCGCGCGCGTTTCCCGTGCGCCTGCCGCGCTTCGCGAGAGCCTGATCGACTACTCAACGTCACGCATGGCGGCTGGTAGTCGGCCACTCCACGCCCTTGGGGCCAGCAGTCTGCCGACAGTCCCAGGTACGTACGGTCCACCCCCTCACCAGCATCGTGGGGGATATGGCCCGCTTGGCGCAACCAGTTCGACATACTTTGGGCGACTCGTTTTTCGTCACGCTCCGCAAGGATCGGCAGCGGTAGTGCAGCGCATGACGCGCGCCGGGTGGCGCAACGCCACCCCCTCTGGCGCCCTTGAGCCGCGTCGACGTCCCCTCGGTGCCGCCTTTGAACGGCGGGATCGGGGGCGGTCGGCCCAGGGCGTCCCCGAGGCCGACCACCCCTTTCTCCGCAGTCGCAACCGGGCCGCTGTCCCCTGCTGTCCGGTCACAGCGTGGCCGCGAGGTCCCACGGCGCATGCCTCACGGCGCACGCCTCATCGCGTCCACGGACTGGGTGTCACACCACGCGTGGTCCTGCTCGCCGCACGATCGCCCCCGGAAGGGAGCTGGAGCCGTCCCTGGCGGGGACGCTGCACCCCGTACGGTCATGGGGGACAACGATTCTCCTGGCGGCGGGTCACGCGCTACCATGTCGACATGTTCCAGATGGCCTACTTCTTTACCTATGGCACCGGAGGCTCCGGTCGCCATGGTGATGCCGTCTGAACTGACGCAGACCTTGAGGGCGCCCCGGGCCGATGGCCCAGGGGCGTCTTTTCGTTTCCCGGGCCACTGGCTCCCCGGCCCCTCCGACGTCCCGACTGACCGCAGAGACGGCCAGAGACAGAAGAGACAGAGGAGCGCGAACATGACCCAGAGCCCGACCCCGGCCCCCGCGATCCCGGCCCCCGTGGCGGCGACCCCGACCGACGAGACCCCGACGGCCGTGACGCCGGCCGAGGCGCCCGCCGCAACGACCGCGCTCTCTCGGGAGAGTGCGGCGACGGTCATCGCCGAGGCGCGCGGTCGCATCGACGCGCTCGACGCGGAGATCCTGGCCCTGGTCCAGAGCCGGATCGCCTTCTCCGCGGAGGTGCAGCAGGCCCGGATCGCGACCGGCGGGCCGAGGCTCTCGCTCACCCGCGAGATGGAGATCCTGGAGCGCTACCGCGAGCGGCTGGGCCGTCCGGGCACCGACATCGCGATGCTGCTGCTGGAACTGTGCCGCGGGCGGGTCTGAACCCGCTGCGGCCCGGCAGGTGGTGTGGGTCGGGGGTCGGTCCTTCCGCCCGTTAGAATGGGGATCGACTCCCCATACCACCCGCCGGAAGGCCGCCCTGTGGCATCAGCGACCCCCGACCCTGCGGACACCGCCGTCGACACCGTTCTCGTCGTCGACTTCGGTGCGCAGTACGCCCAGCTCATCGCGCGTCGCGTCCGCGAGGCCCGCGTGTACAGCGAGATCGTGCCCCACACCATGCCGGTCTCGGAGATGCTCGCCAAGAACCCCAAGGCGATCATCCTTTCCGGCGGACCCTCCTCCGTCTACGAGGAGGGCGCGCCTACGGTCGACAGGGCGCTGTTCGAGGCCGGCGTGCCGGTCTTCGGCATGTGCTACGGCTTCCAGTTGATGGCCACCACGCTGGGCGGCGTCGTCGACAACAGCGGCGCGCGCGAGTACGGCCGCACTCCGCTGGCGGTCTCGCAGACCGGTTCCACCCTCTTCGAGGGCACCCCGGCCGAGCAGTCCGTCTGGATGTCGCACGGTGACGCCTGCTCCGCGGCGCCGGAGGGCTTCACCGTCAGCGCGTCCACGAGCGTCGTCCCGGTGGCCGCGTTCGAGAACGACGCCAAGCGGCTCTACGGCGTGCAGTACCACCCCGAGGTGATGCACTCCACGCACGGCCAGCAGGTGCTCGAGCACTTCCTCTACCGCGGCGCGGGCCTGGCCCCGACGTGGACCACTTCGAGCGTGGTCGAGGAGCAGGTCGCGGCGATCCGCGCCCAGGTCGGCACCAAGCGCGCGATCTGTGGTCTCTCCGGCGGTGTCGACTCCGCAGTCGCGGCGGCGCTCGTCCAGCGCGCCATCGGCGACCAGCTCACCTGCGTGTACGTCGACCACGGCCTGATGCGCAAGGGCGAGACGGAGCAGGTCGAGAAGGACTTCGTCGCGGCCACCGGCGTCAAGCTCAAGGTCGTCGACGCGGAGGAGCGCTTCCTCAGCGCGCTCGCCGGGGTCAGCGACCCGGAGGAGAAGCGCAAGATCATCGGACGCGAGTTCATCCGCGTCTTCGAGCAGGCCCAGGTCGAGATCATCGCCGAGGCGGGCGCGTCCGGCGAGCCGGTCGAGTTCCTGGTCCAGGGCACGCTCTACCCGGACGTCGTCGAGTCCGGCGGCGGCGAGGGCACCGCGAACATCAAGTCACACCACAACGTCGGCGGGCTGCCCGAGGACCTCGAGTTCCAGCTGATCGAGCCGCTGCGCAAGCTGTTCAAGGACGAGGTCCGGATGGTCGGCCAGGAGCTCGGCCTGCCGGAGGAGATCGTCCAGCGTCAGCCCTTCCCGGGCCCGGGCCTCGGCATCCGCATCGTCGGCGAGGTCACCAAGGACCGCCTGGACCTGCTGCGCGACGCCGACGCGATCGCCCGCGCGGAGCTCACGGCCGCGGGCCTGGACCGGGAGATCTGGCAGTGCCCGGTGGTGCTGCTGGCCGACGTCCGCTCGGTCGGCGTCCAGGGCGACGGCCGCACCTACGGTCACCCGATCGTGCTGCGCCCGGTCTCGTCCGAGGACGCGATGACGGCGGACTGGTCCCGCCTGCCGTACGAGGTCCTGGAGAAGATCTCGACGCGGATCACCAACGAGGTCCGCGACGTCAACCGCGTCGTGGTCGACGTGACCAGCAAGCCGCCGGGGACGATCGAGTGGGAGTGAGCCTTCGCTCTCACCGGTAGGTGCACCACCCAGGGGCGCGACGCTCTGCCGCACATCGGCAGAGCCTCGCGCCCCTGGTGTGTGCGTGGTTGCTCGTCTGCCTCTGGTAAGCGCCGCTACCGCGCGGTAGCTTCCGAGCATGACGAACCCACCCCCGCAGCCCGTCCCCATGGACAGCCTTCAGTTCGCGCTGCCACCGAAGTTCGAGACCGTCGAGGCCGAGCGGGCCTATCGCAAGGCGCGGCTGGTGACCGCGCTGCGGCTCTTCGGGAAGTTCGGGTTCGAGGAGGGGGTTGCCGGACACATCACCGCCCGCGACCCCGAATGGACCGACCACTTCTGGGTCAACCCCTTCGGCATGTCCTTCAAGCAGATCAACGCCGGCGACCTGCTGCTGGTCAACCACGAGGGACAGGTCGTGCAGGGCCGTCACCACGTCAACCAGGCTGCCTTCGCTATCCACTCCGAGGTGCACGCCGCCCGCCCGGACGTGGTCGCCGCCGCGCACAGTCACTCCACCCACGGCCGCGCCTTCTCCGCGCTGGGGCAGCTGCTCGACCCGATCACCCAGGACGTCTGCGCGTTCTACCAGGACCACGCGCTCTTCGACGACTACACCGGCGTCGTGCTGGACCGGGAGGAGGGACGCCGGATCGGTGCCGCCCTCGGCCCGCACAAGGCGGTGATCCTGCGCAACCACGGTCTGCTGACCGTCGGTGACTCGGTCGACGCGGCCGCCTGGTGGTTCATCACCATGGAGCGCTCCTGCCAGGTACAGCTGCTGGCCCAGGGCGCCGGCAAGCCGGTGCAGATCGGGCACGAGAGCGCCGTGCTCACCCGGGACCAAATCGGCAACGACCTCGTCGCCTGGATCAACTACCAGCCGTTGGTCGCGGGGCACTCGGACGCGTTGGCCGGTGCGTACGACGAAGACTGATCCTAGGCTGAACCCGCAGGTTCACCGCGGCGTACTGGTCGGGGAACCGAGGAGACGCTGAGGAGCAGCAGCCATGGGCGGAGCGCTTTCGCGTGAGCGGATGAAGCAATGGGGCACCACCTATGCGCTACTGCCCCTGCGGGTGTTTCTCGGGGTCACCTTCATCTATGCGGCTTGCTACAAGTTCACCGACCCGAACTATCTGGGCGGTCTCTCCGACGCGCAGTCGTTCGCGTCGATGACGCGGGCGCTCAGGGCCTCGAGCCCGATCGGGCCGCTGTTGAGCCTGGCGCTCCACGCGCCCACCGCGTTCGCGCTCGCTTTCGCCATCGGCGAGCTCGCGGTGGGCGTCGGCATCCTGGTCGGCCTGCTCGGCCGGGTGGCCGCCGTCGGCGGGGCGCTGCTGAACCTGACGCTCTTTCTCACCGTGAGCTGGCAGACGTCGCCCTACTTCCTGGGCAACGACCTCATCTATCTGATGGCGTGGCTCCCGTTGGTGCTGGCGGGGACGCCCTATCTCTCGCTGGACTCCGTGCTCTGGCCGAAGCTTGCCGCGCGTCGGGCCGCCGCGCCGCGCGGCGCTCGGGTGTAGACGGCCGCGAGTAGACCCGCAACCCCGAGGGCGATCAGCTCGACGGGAAGCAGGACTCGCCCGTTCACCCGCAGCACGCCCCCGGCCTGCAGCAGGTAGAGCACGGCGACGGTGACGAAGACGAGACCGCTCAGCAGCGGGTAGAGCTGCACGCGCCGCCCACCGCCAGGAGCCTTGCTGCGCCTGTTCATTGGAGCACCTCCACCTGGCCGGCACCGACCTGGAGCTCGACCGTCACAGTGCCGTGGGCGGCGGCGTCGCCCTGGTTCAGATCGACGCTGCGGGAACTGCCGACGCCGGAGAACTGGCGGCCGTCCGGCAGCTTCAGCTCACCCGCCCCGGTCTGGGCGTTGAGCCTGACCTCGGGGGCGACGGAGCCGCCCGGAAGGAGCACCTTGAGCGTTCCCGCGCCGAGGCTGACATGGGTGGTGACCGTCTGACCCGGCGCCGGCTGGACGTTGCGCAGGTCGAGGGTGGCCGCGCCCGCGCGGAGGTCGTAGGTCGTCTGCAACTGGGCCGCCGAGGCGGGGGCCCAGGTCGTATGGCTCCAGTGCTGCCAGGGGGCTGCGCCGACCACGGCGGTGGCGCCGGAGAGCAACAGGGCGACGAAGGCGAGGCCGATCGCGCGCCGCCGCAACAGGCCGCTGAGCACCAGCCCGAGACCGACCACCACGAGCGCCGAGGCCGTGACGGCGAGGGCGTTGACATGGTGCGGGGCCTGGGCCGCGTAGACGGCTCCTGCGGTGCCGGCTGCCAGCACCAGGACGGCCAGCCCCCAGGGCCCGCGCACCCGGCGTCGCCGCTCCGGCTCGGCCGCGCCCCCGGCAGACTCGAAGGGTTCGAAGGACTCGAAGGGCGGCAGCGGAGCGAGCGGCTCGGTGGGTTCCGTCAACAGCTCACCGGGGACGGCGTCCGTCGGGGGATGCGGCGGCTTCGCCAGGGAGACCGGTTCACCCGGGGGCGGAGTCGTGGTGGTCTTCAGCAGTGTGTCCGTCCGCTGCCACCAGTTCGGGGTGGCCGGAGCCGGCTCCGGGACAACCGGGGGAGCCTGCTCGCGCGGCGGAAACTGGTGGCGCTTGGGGTCGTAGCGGAGGGCGGCGAAGGCCAGCGCGGCGATCAGCAGCAGTGGGAAGACGTGGTCCTTGGCGCCCATGTAGGAGAAGAAGATGCCGGTGCCGAGGACGGTGACCAGCACGGCGCTGAGGGACTGCCCGTCGACCCGGCCGGACATCAGGCGTTGCAGCTCGTTCTTGCCGGTGCCCTCCATGGGGATCATCAGCCAGGCGACCCCGTAGATGAAGAGGCCGACGCCGCCCCACAGACAGAGCACCGCGATCACCACGCGGAAGACCAGCGGATCGATGTCCAGCCGACGGCCGAGGCCGCCGCAGACGCCCGTGACCACGCGGTGGCTGGCACTGCGTTCCAGCGGCGGCCGGGAGCTCGCGGGCTCCTGGTCGGCACCGGGTGCGGCGTCGCCGTCCGGCGGGGGCGGGATGCTGGTCGTGGGATCCATGCCCCCATCCTGCTGGTCGTCAGCGCCCGTGCCCATCCGTCATCTCCCTGGTCGAACCCTGAGATCAACCCTGACACAGCCCGACTCCGGAACCAGGGCGACCATCGGGGTCGACCCTGATGCTTTTCTCACCCGTGCCGTGTGACGATCGAACCGTGGCAAGCAGCGACCTCATCTCCGACCGCCCGGACGCCCGGCCCGACGCAGTCGGCCAGCCCGGCACGCCGGTCCGCAAGCTGTACCGCCGTCCCGAGGGGCGCGTGGTCGGCGGCGTGGCCAGCGGGCTCGCCGCGCACCTGGGCATCCCGGTGCTCTGGGTCCGCGCCGCGTTCGTGGTGCTGACACTGGGTCAGGGGCTGGGCCTGGTGCTGTACGCCGCGTTCTGGTTCGTGGTGCCGATGGGTCGGGCCGTTGCCGGGGGGCCGGGTCGGCCCGCCGGGGCAGCCGAGGCGGGCGAGGCAGGCGAGACGGGTGAGTCCGTCCGGGCCGGGCGGTCGCGGGGCGTGATCGGCCGGGCCAGACGCTCGCTCCAGCAGTTGTTCCAGGGGGACTCCGCCGCCGGGGGCCCGGCGGCGGAGGAGGGCGGCGCGGCGTCCGGGCGGCCCCAGGCCGACAACGACCGGGGTCGGCTGCTCGCGCTGGTCGCCGTGCTGGCGGGTGTGCTGGTGCTGATCAACGTGCTCACGGCCGGCCAGGACGACCCGTACTTCTGGCCGGTGCTGATCTCCGGAGCCGGTGTCGCCCTGGTCTGGCGGCAGGTCGACGACGCCCGCTGGGCACGCTGGTTCTCGCTGGACGACAGCAGCGGCGGCGCGCTGACGCTGCGGCTGGGGGCGGGCGTCGTCCTGGTCGCCGCCGGTGTGGTCAGCTTCCTCGTCGTCTCCGGCTCGCTGGCCGAGTTCGGCAAGGTCATGCAGGCCGTGCTGGTCGTGCTGGCCGGGGTGCTGCTGTTGGCCGGCCCCTATCTGCTGCGGATGTGGCAGGACCTGGCAACCGAACGCCGCGAGCGCATCCGCGCCCAGGAGCGGGCCGAGGTCGCCGCCCATATCCACGACTCCGTGCTGCACACACTGACCCTCATCCTCCGCCACGCCGACAACCCGAAGGAGGTCGCCCGGCTGGCCCGGGCCCAGGAGCGCGACCTGCGCCAGTGGCTCTACCGCTCCGGCGATCCGGCGGACGACGACACCCCGGACACCCTGGCCGAGTCGGTCCGCAAGGTCGCCGCCGACGTGGAGGACCTGCACGGCGTCCCCGTCGAGGTCATCTGCGTCGGCGACGCGCCCATGGACGAACGGCTCGGCGCCCAGCTCCAGGCCGCACGGGAGGCCATGGTCAACGCCGCCAAGTACGGTGGCGGTGAACCGGTCTCGGTCTACGCCGAGGTCGAGGGCAGTACGGTGTGGGTGTTCGTTCGTGACCGCGGTCCCGGGTTCGATCTGGACGCGGTGCCGGAGGACCGGATGGGCGTGCGCGGCTCGATCATCGGGCGGATGCAGCGCAACGGCGGCCACGCCCGGGTGCGCCCGGCCCCTGCGGGCGGCACGGAGGTTGAGCTGGAGATGGAGAGGGCGACGAACGGATGAGCGCGAACACGAACGCGGAACGACCTCAGGCGCGAGTGGTCCTGGTGGACGACCACCGGATGTTCCGCACGGGTGTCCGGGCGGAGATCGGCCAGACCGAGCGGACCAACGTCGACGTGGTGGGCGAGGCCGCCGATGTCGATCAGGCCGTCACGGTGGTCACCTCGACCATGCCGGACGTGGTGCTGCTCGATGTTCACCTCCCCGGCGGCGGTGGGGTGGAGGTGCTGCGGCGCTGCGCATCGCTCGAGGGCGTCAAGTTCCTGGCGTTGTCGGTCTCCGACGCGGCGGAGGACGTCATCGGCGTGATCCGCGGCGGCGCGCGGGGTTACGTCACCAAGACGATCACGGGCACCGATCTGGTCGACGCCATCTTCCGGGTCCGCGAGGGCGATGCGGTCTTCTCGCCCAGGCTCGCCGGCTTCGTGCTGGACGCGTTCGCGGCCACCGACACCCCGCCGGTCGACGAGGACCTGGACCGGCTGACGCAGCGCGAGCGCGAGGTGCTCCGCCTGATCGCGCGCGGGTACGCGTACAAGGAGATCGCCAAGCAGCTCTACATCTCGGTGAAGACGGTGGAGAGCCATGTCTCGGCGGTGCTGCGCAAGCTGCAGTTGAGCAACCGTCACGAACTCACCCGGTGGGCCACGGCACGTCGGCTCGTCTGAGGCGCGGTCGGAGGGCGCGGTCAGGGCCGGACGGCGCCGACGATGGGCATCTCGTCGACCGGCGCGTACTCCACGGCCGCGCCGGGGTGCGGAGCGTGGATGATCTCGCCGCCGCCGACATACATGCCCACATGGCTGACGCCGGAGTAGTAGAAGACCAGGTCGCCGGGCTGGAGGTCGCTGACGGGGATCCGCGTCCCCGTGTCGATCTGCTCGTAGGTGGTGCGCGGCAGCGCCACACCCGCTGCGGCCCAGGCGGCTTGGACCAGGCCCGAGCAGTCGTAGGAGTTCGGTCCGGTCGCGCCCCAGACGTAGGGCTTGCCCAACTGCGCCCGGGCGAAGGCCACGGCAGCTGCGGCCCGGCCCGAGGCGGGGATGTCGGCGAGGCCGGGCGGGGTGGTCGTGGTGCCGCCGGTCTGGGTGACGGTGGCGAGTGATGCGGCAGTCAGGGTGTTGAGCAGGGCCTGGGCGGCGCCGAGCTTCTCCTGGATCTGGGCCTTGGCCGCGGCCAGCCGGGTCTCCTCGGCCTTCAGGGCCGCGAGCCTGGAGTCGGCGGCGGCGCGCTCCGAGCGGAGCGTCCGTGATTCGGTGGCGAGTTGCTGCAGCAGGTCCGACTGCGAGGCGAGGGCCTGGGAGAGGTCGCCGGCGCGCTGGAGGTAGTCCTCGGGGTCGGCGGAGAGCAGCAGTTGCAGCTGCGGGTCCATGGCGCCGTTGCGGTACTGCGTGGCGGCCATCTGATCGAGCCCGCTGGTCAGTCGGTTGAGCCGGCTGTCGGTGCGGGCGGCCTCCTGTTCCCACTGCCCGGCCTGGGCCTGCAGTTGCTGGGCCGCGGCGACTGCGCCGTCGTACTGCTGGGTGGCCTGCTCGGCCTGCTGGTAGAGCTCGCCCACTTGGGCCTTGACCTGGTTCGGGGTCGGCTTCGGGTCCGCGTGGCCCGGCTGGGTCAGCGCCACCACGGAGGCGGCTGCGGCCGTCACCAGCGTGGCGGCGGTGCGGACAGCCGGTCCGGCCAGCGGTGAGGTCCGGGGTTTTCGATGCTTCTGGTGTGACGCCACGAGGGCGTTCCCTTCTCCCGAGGTGGTTGGAGCGCGACGCTAGCCCGCTGGGAGTGGTGGGCACCGTGTGGTTGACGAGGCTGGTCGGAAGACGACGGAAGGAGCGGCTCCGATCGTCCGGTCGTGGTCGATGGCGTGTGTCTTTCGACCGTATGACGACTGGTCAGGCGATCAGTCGGATCAGTCCGACGATCGGACTTTGCCTCGCTAGTAGATTGTCGCAGCTTAATTTCGCTGTGTGGTGGGGTAGAGGTGGCGTAGTTTCACGCGTGCGTCGTCGGTGGTGAAGTGCCAGTCGACTT
>NZ_JBGCCL010000013.1:0-198920 GCF_041262505.1 Streptacidiphilus sp. MAP5-3 | reverse complement strand
GGGGGGCCCCCCCCCCCCCCCCCCCCGCGGGGGGGGGGGGGGGGCCCGGGGGGGGGGGGGGGGGGGGGGGGGCCCCCCCGGGGGGGGGGGGGGGGGGGGGGGGGGGGGGCCCCCCCCGGGGGGGGGGGGGGGGGGGGGGGGGGGGGGGGGGGCGGCCCCCCCCCCCCCCCCCCCCCCCCCGCGCCCCTGAGCACAGTGCGACTACCTGCAAGAGCGGACTGTCAGCCGGCGACCATCTCTTCCGTCAGGCTCTGCTCCGTGTTCGGCAGGCCCAGTTCGATCGCTCGCTTGTCGGCCATCGCCAGAAGGCGGCGGATCCGGCCCGCCACCGCGTCCTTCGTCAGGGGCGGGTCGGCGAGGGAGCCCAGCTCCTCCAGGGAGGCCTGCTTGTGCTCCATGCGCAGGCGGCCCGCGGCCGCCAGGTGCTCGGGGACCTCGTCGCCCAGGATCTCCAGCGCCCGCTGGACCCGCGCGCCCGCGGCAACCGCCGCGCGCGCCGAGCGGCGGAGGTTCGCGTCGTCGAAGTTGGCGAGCCGGTTGGCCGTCGCCCGGACCTCGCGCCGCATCCGGCGCTCCTCCCAGGCCAGCACCGACTCGTGCGCGCCGAGGCGCGTCAACAGCGCGCCAATCGCATCACCGTCACGAATGACCACCCGGTCCACCCCGCGGACCTCGCGGGCCTTCGAGGGGATGCCGAGCCGCCGCGCCGCGCCGACCAGCGCGAGCGCCGCCTCGGAGCCGGGGCAGGTGATCTCCAGCGAGGAGGACCGGCCCGGCTCGGTCAGCGAGCCGTGCGCGAGGAACGCCCCGCGCCACGCCGCCTCCGCGTCACAGGTGGCCCCGGAGACCACCGCCGGGGGAAGCCCCCGGATCGGGCGTCCGCGCCCGTCCACCAAGCCCGTCTGCCGGGCCAGCAGATCGCCGTCCTTGACCACCCGCACCACGTACCGACTGCCGCGGCGCAGCCCGCCGGGGGCCATCACCACCAGGTCCGAGGAGTGTCCGAAGATCTCCAGCAGGTCCTTGCGCAGTCGCCGCGCCGCGACACCGGTGTCGAGTTCCGCCTCGATCACGATGCGTCCGCTCACAATGTGCAGACCGCCCGCGAAGCGCAGGATCGACGACACCTCCGCCTTGCGGCAACAAGCCCGGGTGACGGGAAGCCGACTGATTTCGTCCTTCACAGCTGCCGTCATCGCCATGGCGCGATCCTTCCATGCGTTCTGAAGATCCGGTCGTACGCTGCGGCCAGAAGCTCCGGGTCGTGTCGCGCGCCGTCACCGGCGGCGACGGGCGCCAGCACCAACTCGGCGCCCAGGCGCTTGGCCGCGTCCCGCAGCGCCTCGGTGTCCGCGACGGCCCCGACGGCGTCGAGATCGGCGAGGACGAAGTCCAACTCCACACCGCGGGCGTGCTCCAGGAACACCTCCAGGTGCCGCTGCGGCGAGAAGCCCTCGGTCTCCCCGGGCTGGGCGACCAGGTTGAGCGCCAGGACCTTGCGCGCCTGCGTGGCAGCCAGGGCGTCCCGCAGTTGGGGAACCATGAGGTGCGGCAGCACGCTGGTGAACCACGAGCCCGGGCCGAGGACGACCCAGTCCGCGGCACGGACTGCCGTGACCGCCTCCGGGACTGCGGGCGGGTCCTCCGGCAGCAGCCGGATCGCCTCCACGGTACCGGGCGTGACCGCGACCTCGGCCTGGCCGCGGACGGTGCTGAGCTCCTCGGGTCGCGCCGGGTCCAGGCCGCGGACGGTGGCCTCGATGTGCAGCGGCACCGCGGACATCGGCAGCACCCGGCCGTGCGCGCCCAGCAGGCGGCCGACCCACTCCAGCGCGAGGACCGGGTCGCCGAGCTTCTCCCACAGGGCGACGATCAGCAGGTTGCCGACCGCGTGGCCGTGCAGGTCGCCGTCGCTCTGGAACCGGTGCTGGATCACCTCGGACCAGGTACGGCCCCACTCGTCGTCCCCGCACAGCGCCGCCAGGGCCTTGCGCAGGTCACCCGGAGGCAGCACGCCGAGCTCGTCGCGGAGCCGACCGCTGGAACCGCCGTCATCCGCGACGGTGACCACCGCGGTGAGCTCCCCGGTGAGCCTGCGCAACGCGGAGAGCGAGGCGGACAGGCCCCGGCCGCCACCGAGCGCGACGATTCTCGGGGCGCGGCGGCTGCCGCGCCTCATCTGCCGGAGAGGACCGCCGCCGCCGCTGAAGCTACCCGCCACCCGCGCCCCTATCACTCTTCGAGGCGCGCGTCCGTCAACCGCGTCCGCGCACCGTCACTCACGCCCCATGTCCCGGTGGACCAGCACCGTCTCCAGGCTGTCGGCGCTGAGGCGCTTGGCCAGCCGTTCCGACATCGCCACGCTGCGGTGCTTTCCTCCGGTGCAGCCTACGGCAATCGTCATATAGCGCTTTCCCTCGCGGCGATACCCCTCGGTGACGATCCGCAGCAGTTCCACATAGCCGTCGAGGAACTCCTTGGCGCCCGGCTGGTCGAAGACGTAGCGGGCCACCTCCTCGTCGGTGCCGGTGTGGGAGCGCAGCTCGGGGACCCAGTGCGGGTTGGGCAGGAAGCGGCAGTCGACCACCAGGTCGGCGTCAACCGGCAGGCCGTACTTGAACCCGAACGACATCACCGTGGCGCGGAGTTCGGGCTCCTGCTCGTCGGCGAAGTGGGCGTCCATCTTGGCGCGCAGCTCGTGGACGTTGAGGTTGGAGGTGTCGATGACCAGGTCGGCCTCGCCGCGCAGCTCGCGCAGCAGCTCGCGCTCGCGCTCGATGCCGTCCACGATCCGGCCGTCACCCTGGAGCGGGTGCGGACGGCGGACGTTCTCGAACCGGCGGACCAGGGCGTCCTCGGAGGCCTCCAGGAAGACCACCCGGAGCCGGACCCCGCCCTTCTCCAGTTCGTCCAGGGCGGAACGCAGGTCGTCGAAGAAGCTCCGGCCACGGACGTCCACGACCGCGCTTATCCGGGCGACGGCGCCCTGCGAGCGCGCGCCCAGGTCGACCATGGTCGGTATCAGGGCGGGCGGCAGGTTGTCGACGACGAACCAGCCGAGGTCCTCCAGGCACTTGGCGGCGGTGCTGCGTCCGGCGCCTGACATGCCGGAGATGATCACCAGCTCCGGGACCTCGGAACTGTCCGTCGCCTCGCCCGTGTCGGACTGCGGCTCCAGAGGCAGCTCCGGCGGCGTCTGCGCTTGCCTTTCAGGATCCGGCGTACTCACTACATCTCCCCGCTTTCGGTCGCATCAGTACAAACAACGCTTGCGGTCGTCTGCGGCTTCCCCTAGTCACTCCATGGAGTGACGTTACTGGGATCAGGTGACGTTTTCTCCGTCCGACTCTTCCAAAATCTCCCCTGTGGTCATGTTGACTGCCGGTGCTGCCGGTTTCCTGGCGGCCAGCGCGGCGACCACGGCCTCGGCCGTGCGGCGGCCGACACCGGGGACCTCGCAGATCTCGTCGATCGTGGCGGCGCGGAGTTTCTTCACCGAGCCGAAGTGCTTGATCAGCGCCTGCCGTCGGGCCTCCCCGAGGCCGGGCACGGTGTCCAGCCCGCTGGCGGTGGCGCGCTTGCCGCGCTTCTGGCGCTGGTAGGTGATCGCGAACCGGTGCGCCTCGTCGCGGACGCGCTGCAGCAGGTAGAGGCCCTCGCTGGAACGCGGCAGCACGACCGGGTCGTCCTCGTCCGGCAGCCAGACCTCCTCCAGCCGCTTGGCCAGACCGCACAGGGCGACGTCGGTGACGCCGAGCTCGGTCAGCGCCAACTGGGCGGCGGCGACCTGCGGCTGGCCGCCGTCGACGACGATCAGCTGCGGCGGGTAGGCGAAGCGGCGGGCCTTGCCGGTCTCCTCGTCCTTGGGCGGGGCGTGCTCCTGATGCCGGAACCGGCGGGTGATCACCTCGTGCATGGACCGGACGTCGTCCTGGCCCTCGAAGCCCTTGATCGCGAAGCGCCGGTACTCGCTCTTTCGGGCCAGCCCGTCCTCGAAGACGACCATGGACGCGACCACGTCCTGGCCCTGGAGGTGGGAGATGTCGTAGCACTCGATCCGCAGCGGCGCGGTCTCCAGCCCGAGCGCGTCGGCGATCTCCTGCAGGGCGACGCTGCGGGTGGTGAGGTCGGCGGCGCGCTTGGTCTTGTGCAGGGCGAGGGACTGGGCGGCGTTGCGCTCCACCGTGGTCATCAGCTCGCGCTTGTCACCGCGCTGCGGGACACGCAGGTCGACCTTGGCGCCGCGGCGCTCGGCCAGCCAGGCCAGCACCGGCTCGACCGGCTCCGGCAGCGCGGGCACCAGCACCTCACGCGGGACGCCCTCGCCGCGCTCCTCGCCGTAGAGCTGGAGCAGCGCGTGCTCGACCAGCCCGGCGGTGTCGACCTGCTCGACCTTGTCGGTGACCCAGCCGCGCTGGCCGCGGACCCGGCCGCCGCGCACATGGAAGATCTGCACCGCGGCCTCCAACTCGTCCTGGGCCAGGGCGAGCAGGTCGGCGTCGGTGCCGTCGGCGAGCACGACGGCGTTCTTCTCCATGGCGCGGCGCAGCGCCTCGATGTCGTCGCGCAGCCGCCCGGCCTTCTCGTACTCCATCTCGGCCGCGGCCTCGCGCATCTGCGTCTCGAGGCGCCTGAGGTAGCCGGCGGCGTGGCCGGACATGAAGTCGCAGAACTCCTCGGCCAGTTCGCGGTGGTCCTCGGCGGAGATCCGCCCGACGCAGGGCGCGGAGCACTTGCCGATATACCCGAGCAGACAGGGCCGCCCGATCTGCTCGGCCCGCTTGAACACACCGGCGGAGCAGGTGCGCACCGGGAAGACGCGCAGCATCAGGTCGACCGTCTCCCGGATCGCCCAAGCATGGCCGTAGGGCCCGAAGTACCGCACGCCGCGCTTCTTCGGCCCACGCATCACCTGGACGCGCGGGAACTCCTCGTTCAGGGTGACGGCGAGCGAGGGATAGCTCTTGTCGTCCCGGTACTTGACGTTGAAGCGCGGGTCGAACTCCTTGATCCAGCTGTACTCCAGCTGGAGCGCCTCCACCTCGGTGCCGACCACCGTCCACTCGACCGAGGAGGCCGTGGTGACCATCGTCCGGGTGCGCGGGTGGAGGCCCGCCAGATCCTGGAAGTAGTTGGCCAGCCGCTGGCGCAGGCTCTTCGCCTTGCCGACGTAGATCACCCGCCCGTCGGCGTCCCGGAACTTGTACACCCCGGGCGAGTCCGGAATCTGCCCTGGCGCGGGCCGGTAGGTGGACGGGTCGGCCATCACTTCCCCCATGCGTGCGGACTGCCACCGACCGACTCCCGCGCGGTCGTGACATGCGTGGACACCGCTACGGGAACCCCCCGCAGCGACACCTACGACCCTAGCGCGCAGGTCTGTCAGATCCGCGTCTGTTCCCAGGTCCGGGCGCTTGTCCCTCTCCTACGCGAGCCAGAAGCCGAGGGCGGCGAGGGCAGCGCCGACGAGAAAGAGGAGCACGCCCGGACCGCGCTCGGAGGACTTCCGCGCCGTGGCGCCCAGCTTGACGGCAAGCACGAGGCCGCCGACGGCCAGCAGCACGCCGAGCGCGATCAGCGGGACACCCGCGAGCAACCCCCAGTGCATGCTGCCGTGCCCACCGCCGCCCTGCGGAGGCAGGTTGCCTCCGGCGAGCTGCAGAGGGGCATTGGTGGTGTCGGACATGGATTCCTTTCAGCTGGCGGCGACTGGCTGCTAGGCGAGCCAGAAGCCGAGGGCGGCGAGGACAGCGCCGATGAGGAGCAGCAGCACGCCGGGCACGCGGTCGGCGGGCTTCCGCGCCTTGCCCCTAATCTTCACGGCGTACAGAACGCCGCCTCCTGCAAGCAACAGGCCCAGCACGAACAGCGGGACACCGACGAAGACCCACCAAGGAAAGGGGCTGTGACTATTAGGGTCGGGGACCACAATGAGTCCCGGGACCAGCAGCGGCCCAGCAGCAACGGCGGACATGGGTTTCCTTTCAGCACACCCGCGTGCGCGGGCGGAGCTCACTGGGCCGGGCTCTGGTTCGCGAGCTGCTGCTGCTCCTGCTGGAGGTTCTGCAGATCGGACTCGACCCCGGAACCGGCGTTGTAGACAGCCGTGTTGTCCGCAGTCCCGACCGAGAACTTGAACGCCTCATCGAGCCGCTTCCCCTGTTCGCTCAGGTTCTCGCCACCGAACTTGCCCTGCTCCGTCAGGCCGTCGATCTTCCCGTCGACGCGCGCGTTGCCGACCGCGCCGGTGACACCGGCGGTGAGCAGGTCCTCGGCGACGCCACTGCCGCTCTTGGCCTGCTGCTGGTTGGGGTGGAAGTACTCGTCCAGCCCGGTTCCCGCCATGTTGCCGAGCGCCCCGCTGGTCAGGCTGCTGACCTTGCCACCGTTGCCGGACAGGAAGTCCCCAATCTTGCTGGCCGCCCCCGACCCGGCGCCGAGACCTCCGCCCAGCCCCGCGAACGCTGCCGAGCCGCCCGCCTCGACGGCGCCGTCCTTGAGGTCCGCGCCGAGGTTGACATGCTGACCGGAGAGCGCCTGATTGGCCGCCATGCTGGCCGTGTCCGCGACGAAGTTCCCGGCGAAGGACTTCCCCGCGTCGCCGAGCGCCTTTCCGGAGATCTTGGCCAGCGCGGACAGCACCTTGCTGAGCGTCGCGGCCGACTCCTCCGAGAGCTCGAACAGCTCGGTCAGCACCTCGGAGAGCTTGTCCGCCACCCTGCCGAACTGGGCCACCAGGTCGACGATCTTGGCGACCTTGGCGGCCACCGCCGTATTGGCGACCAGGTCGGAGAGGAAACCGGTGAAGGCCGACAGCACCGCGCCCGCGACCTCCATCTCCGCGATCTGCACGCAGATGTCGATGATCGACTCGTTGATCTGGTCGATCTCGGCGGCGTAACTGCGCAGGCCGCTGGCGGCCTTGTGCATGTTGGACGCGAAGTCGTCGAGCGTCTTGGCCTGCTGCTGCCAGTGCTGATCGAAGGCCTGCCGCGCCGAGCCGGACCAATCGCTCGTGCCGGTGTAGGACACCCGGGTGTTGAGCAGGTTGACCCGATTGGAGAGATCCGTGGCCATGGAGTCCCAGTCGGAGGCGATGGACCGCAGCGTGTCCCCGTCGCCCCCTGGCAGCTCCACGCCGAAGGCCTGAAGGACGTCCATGACATGGCTGTCGATCCAGCCGTTGATGTTCACCACCGTGGTCCCCCGACCCTCAGAAGCTCTTGTGCACGGCAACGAAGCCCTGCTGGGCCTGCTGCTCGTTGCCGTCGTAGGTCTCGATCGTCTGCCCGAGCTGCTCGGACTCGGCCTGCAGCGCTTCGGCAATCATGCCGAGCGCGTTCAGCGTGCTGTTCAGCAGGCTGGCGTACTGCTGGGAGGCGCCGTCGCAGGCGCCGAGGATGCCGAAGGCCTGACCGATCTGGCCAGCGGCCTCACCGAAGGAGACGGCGTCACCGGCCAGGCCGCTCGCCTCCTGGTTGAAGCTCTCCGACAGGAACTTCACACTGCTGTACGTGATCTCAAACTGAGTGCTGATGGGCATCCGAACCGCTCCCCCGTTGCGTGACGCGGGGAGCCTAACAGCCCGCTGTGACACGCCTCGCAGGCGCTTGGCACTCCATCACAACTGCTTCACGCGAGCGCCCCGCCACCGAGCGGCGGCGCTTCCTCAGCTGAAGGTGGCGACGAGCTTGCCGTTCTTGACTGCGAGCGGGATGGACGGCAGCGGCGCGGTAGCCGGGCCCTGGACGACGGAGCCGTCGGTCGTCTTGAACTCGCTGCCGTGGCACGGGCAGGAGATCACGCCGTTGGAGACGCCGTCGACCACGCAGCCGGCGTGGGTGCAGACGGCGCTGAACGCCTTGTAGCTGCCGGCGGTCGGCTGGGTCACGACGCACTGCTGCGCGCTGTAGAGCTTGCCGCCGCCGACCGGCACGTCGCTGGCCGCGCCGAGCGTCACCGGCCCCTTGGGCGCGGGCGTCGCGGAGCAGGCCGACAGCGCGACCACTCCGGCCCCCGCGAGACCGACGGCGGCGGCGCCGCGCAGCAGCTGTCGCCTACAGCAGCCCTCGGACGCGGGCGCGGCGACAGCGGCAGGGTCGGCGGGGGTGGTCATCTCGGTGCTCATCGCTGCACGCGCTCCAACGGGGTTCAGGCCCCCGCGGTCACGAAGGCATCGAGAGCCACGATAAGCCGCGCACCTGTGAGTCACGTTGGTGGGGGACGTGCCCTTACCCGGGGCGCGGCAGCTCTGCGGCTGAGCCCCGCGCCCCTGCGATAGGTGCAACTACTTCTTCGCCGCCGCCTTCTTCCTCACCGTCTTCTTGGGCTTCGCGGGCGCCGCGGCCTCGTCGAAGACGCGGTCCTCGCCGAGGATGTCGCGGAGGAACTTGCCCGTGTGGCTCTCGCCGACCGCGGCGACCTGCTCCGGGGTGCCCTCGGCGACGACCATGCCGCCGCCCGCTCCGCCCTCCGGGCCCATGTCGATGACCCAGTCCGCGGTCTTGATGACATCGAGGTTGTGCTCGATGACGATCACCGAGTTGCCCTTGTCCACCAGGCCCGTCAGCATCTTGATCAGCTTGCTGATGTCCTCGAAGTGCAGGCCCGTCGTCGGCTCGTCCAGGACGTAGATCGTCCGGCCGTTGCTGCGCTTCTGCAGTTCCGACGCGAGCTTGACGCGCTGCGCCTCTCCGCCCGACAGCGTCGTCGCGGACTGGCCCAGCCGGACGTAGCCGAGGCCGACGTCGACCAGGGTGCGCAGGTACCGCGCGATCGCCGGGACCGCCTCGAAGAACGCGAGCCCCTCCTCGATCGGCATGTCCAGGACCTCGGCGATGGACTTGCCCTTGTAGTGGACGTCCAGCGTCTCGCGGTTGTAGCGGGCGCCATGGCAGACCTCGCACGGGACGTAGACGTCCGGCAGGAAGTTCATCTCGATCTTGATCGTGCCGTCGCCCGCACAGTTCTCGCAGCGGCCGCCCTTGACGTTGAAGGAGAAGCGGCCCGGCAGGTAGCCGCGGACCTTCGCCTCCGTCGTCTCCGCGAACAGCTTGCGCACGTGGTCGAAGACGCCGGTGTACGTGGCCGGGTTGGACCGCGGGGTGCGGCCGATCGGCGACTGGTCGACGTGGACGACCTTGTCGACCAGGTCCGTTCCCGTGACCCGGGTGTGGCGGCCCGGCACGCTGCGCGCGCCGTTCAGCTCGCGCGCCAGGTGGGTGTAGAGGATGTCGTTGACCAGCGTCGACTTGCCGGAGCCGGAGACGCCCGTCACCGCCGTGAACAGGCCCAGCGGGAAGGAGACGTCGACGTCGCGCAGGTTGTGCTCACGCGCGCCGTGGACGGTGATCTTGCGCTTCGGGTCGAGCGGGCGGCGCATCTCCGGGAGCGCGATCGACTTGCGGCCGGAGAGGTACGCGCCGGTCAACGACTTCTTGTTGGCCAACAGGCCCTCGCGGGAGCCGGTGTGGACCACGTGGCCGCCGTGCTCGCCCGCGCCCGGGCCGATGTCGACGACCCAGTCGGCGGCGCGAATGGTGTCCTCGTCGTGCTCGACGACGATCAGCGTGTTGCCCAGGTCGCGCAGGCGGACCAGGGTCTCGATCAGGCGGTGGTTGTCGCGCTGGTGCAGGCCGATGGACGGCTCGTCCAGCACGTAGAGCACGCCGACCAGACCGGAGCCGATCTGCGTCGCCAGACGGATGCGCTGCGCCTCGCCACCGGAGAGGGTGCCGGCCGCGCGGTCGAGCGAGAGGTAGTCCAGGCCGACGTCGACCAGGAACTTGAGCCGCTCGTTGACCTCCTTCAACACCCGCTCGGCGATGGTCTTCTCACGGGCCGTCAGCCGCATCGCACCGAGGAACTCGGCGCAGTCGCTGATCGACATCGAGGAGATGTCGGAGATGGAGCGCCCCGCCATCTTGACGGCGAGCACGACCGGCTTGAGGCGCGCACCGTGGCACGCCGGGCAGGCGGTCTCGCGCATGTAGCCCTCGAAGCGCTCGCGCGCGCTGTCGCTCTCCGCGTCCACGTGACGGCGCTGGACGAACGGGACCGCGCCCTCGAAGCCGGTGATGTAGGAGCGCTCGCGGCCGTAGCGGTTGGTGAACTTGACCTCGATCTCGGTCTTGTGGCCGTAGAGCAGCGCCTTCTTGGCGCGCGCCGGCAGACCCGCCCACGGGATGTCGGTGCGGAAGCCCAACTCCTTGCCGAGGGCCTTGATCAGCCGCAGGTGGTAGTCCTTGATGTGGCCGTGTGACCAGGGGTGGACGGCGCCCTCGTCGAGGGACTTCTCCTCGTCGGGGACGATCAGCTCCGGGTCGACCTCCATCCGGGTGCCGATGCCGGTGCACTCCGGGCAGGCGCCGAACGGCGAGTTGAAGGAGAACGAGCGCGGCTCCAGCTCCTCGAACGACAGATCGTCGTAGGTGCAGTAGAGATGCTCGGAGTACATCCGCTCGCGCTCCGGGTCGTCCTCGGGGAGGTCGACGAAGTCGAGCACGACCGTGCCACCGGAGAGGCCGAGAGCCGTCTCCACCGAGTCGGTCAGCCGTCGCTGGGCGCTCTTCTTGACCGTGAGGCGGTCGACGACCACCTCGATGGTGTGCTTCTCCTGCTTCTTGAGCGTCGGCGGCTCGGTCAGCTGGATCGTCGTGCCGTCGACCCGGGCGCGGGAGTAGCCCTTCGTCTGCAGGTCGGCGAAGAGGTCGACGAACTCGCCCTTGCGGCCCTTGACCAGCGGGCTGAGGAGCTGGAACCGGGTGCCCTCGGGCAGCTCCAGCACCTTGTCGACGATCTGCTGCGGCGACTGCCGGGCGATCGGACGGCCGCACTCGGGACAGTGCGGGTGGCCGATCCGCGCGAAGAGCAGCCGGAGGTAGTCGTAGACCTCGGTGATCGTGCCCACCGTCGACCGCGGGTTGCGGGAGGTGGACTTCTGGTCGATGGAGACGGCCGGCGACAGGCCCTCGATGAAGTCGACGTCGGGCTTGTCCATCTGCCCGAGGAACTGCCGGGCGTACGAGGACAGCGACTCGACGTACCGCCGCTGGCCCTCGGCGAAGATCGTGTCGAAGGCCAGGGACGACTTGCCGGAGCCGGAGAGACCGGTGAAGACGATCAGGGAGTCGCGCGGCAGGTCGAGCGAGACGTTCTTGAGATTGTGCTCGCGAGCACCGCGGACGATGAGGCGGTCTGCCACGCTACTGCGCCCTTCAAAAGCGGGTGTACGGGGATGTACCCAGGGATGCGCCGAGAGAGGCGGGGTACGGAGAACCATTCCAGAGTAATGGGAGCACGTGTTCGATTTTTGAGGCAATCGATAGTGTTCGCCCGAACGGATGACACGCTAGCGCGTGGGGCCTCCACTCGTGGGAACGACGAAGAAGTGCTCCGGGACACGACCGACTGCGGTACGTGCGCCGACACCGGCCACGGCACGAGCGGTGACCGACGGAGCGACGGATGCAATCGGAGATGAGGGACCACAGATTGAGCATCGCACCCACCACTGACATTCCCGCCCTGGCCGAGTCGACCGCGCGCCTGCTGGCCACGGTCGAGGCGATGGACGAGGCGCAGCTCGGCGAGCCCTCGCTGCTGCCCGGCTGGACCCGTGGCCACGTGCTGGCCCACCTCGCGCGCAACGCCGACGGCCTGCTCAACCTGCTGACCGGGGCGCGGACCGGCGAGACGATCCCGATGTACGCGAGCCCCGAAGTCCGCGACCGCGACATCGAGGCCGGCGCCAAGCACTCCCTTGCCGAGCACATCGCCGACCTGCGCGCCGGCGCGGCCCGCTTCGACGCGGGCGTCGCCGCGATGACGGACGCCGCGTGGTCCGTCACGGCGGCCCACCGCCTCGGCCCGCTCCCGGTCGCCGAGGTCCCGGCGAAGCGGCGCAAGGAGGTCGAGTACCACCACGTCGACCTCGGTCTGCCGGACCGCTACTCCCCCGCCGACTGGCCCGCAACCTGGGTGGCGACGGAGCTGTCGCACGTCGCCGCGCAGTTCGCGGGGAACCCGGAGGTGGCGTCGATCGCGCTTGCGCCCGTCGGCGGGGAGGTCCTGACCACCGGCCGCTCGGCGGCCACCGCGGAGCTGACCGTCTCCGGCCCCGGCCACGCGCTGCTGGCCTGGCTGACCGGCCGGTCCGACGGCTCCACCCTCGCGGTCCTCGGCCAGGCCGGGACGACCGCCCTTCCCGCGCTCCCGCCGCTAGGCTGACCCCATGACGTACCACGGAGCGGTGAAGGTCGGCGGGGCCCCGGACGTCCGGGAGTTGGCGCATCTGGTGATCACCAAGATCGCCGTGGGCCCCATGAACAACAACGCCTATCTGCTGCGCTGCCGCGCGACGGACGAGCAGTTGCTGATCGACGCCGCCGCCGACGCGCACGCCCTGCTGGAGTCCGTCGGCGAAAACCTCGCCACCGTGGTGACCACGCACCGACACCAGGACCACTGGAACGCCCTCGCCGACCTCGTCCGCGCCACCGGAGCGCGGACGGCTGCCGGGCGGATCGACGCAGCGGGCATCCCGGTCCCGACCGACGTCCTGCTCGACGACGGCGACACGGTCCACGTCGGCCAGGTCCAGCTCACGGTCCGCCACCTGGTCGGCCACACCCCGGGCGCGATCGTGCTGCTCTACGACGACCCGCAGGGGCATCCGCACCTGTTCACCGGCGACTGCCTCTTCCCGGGCGGTCCTGGAAGGACGACAAATCCGGGTGAGTTCGCGTCACTGATGCACGACGTCGAGAGCAAGCTCTTCGACCCGTTGCCTGACGAGACGTGGGTGTACCCGGGCCACGGTGACGACACGACGCTCGGTGTGGAACGTCCGCACCTCGCGGAGTGGCGAGCCCGAGGCTGGTGATCCGCGTGGGGCCCCGTTCAGTGCGGGGCCCCGTTCAGTGGCGGGGCCCGTTCAGTGGGGGAAGGGCAGGACCCCGTCGATTGCGGAGATGATCCCGTAAAGGGTGCTGCCGATGGATGCGAAGACGGTGCCGGCGAAGGCGAGGGCGGCGGCGATGAAGATCAGCGGGAGTGGACCGGACGGCATCACAGGCTCCAGGGGTCAGGTGGGTGCTGTGGCCAGTGGAGCAGCCGGCAGTCGTCGGAGCGGGCAGGTTGGACCGTTCAGCGCGTGTCGACTGCTCCGGCTCCGCTGAAGTTCCCCGTCAGCGGGCCGCTTCGTCAGCGCTGGGCGTCAACCGTCGGCCCCCGATGTAAGCCTTGACCGGAGCCACCCGCTCCGCGAGGATCGGCGCCCGGTGGTCCTGCCGCGTCCCCCGTCGGCAGGGCCACCACCTCGTTGCTCTGACGCCAGGCAGCCTGCCCCTCAGGCAGACCTCACCCGGTGGCCACAGGGTTCGAAGTCCAGGATCGGACGTCCGCCGCCGCCTTCGAAGTTGATCGCGGACGGCGTCTCCGAGCACACCGGGCATTGCAGAAGATCACCGCGATGCACCCTCCGCACCAGGTCTGCGAACTGGTGGGAATCCAGCTCAGTGGGCTCTTGATCGGTCATGGTTCTCCCTGTCCGGACCCCCGTGATCACTCCCAGGTCTGCGAGTCGCCGCCCTCCCAATCGACCAGGTCGGGGTCCTCGACGTCCAAGCCCACGCGGCGGATGAGCTCGATCACGTCTTGCAGCCCGTAGGCCTTCCCGACGGGCTGGCCGAAGATGGTGACACGCCGGAACGGTAGTCCGGCCTCGGGGTTGACGACGTGGTGGACGACCACCCGTCCGCCACGCCGTTCCTCACCGTCCAGATCGCTCATGGTTCCAGCGTGTGACCCGCTCCCGGCTCACGCATCCGCGTCCACCCGGACGAGCGAACGGCCCCCGACGCCGCGGCGCAGGCGAGCGAAGCCGAGATGCCGACGGGCGAGTGAGTCGAGCAGCAAGCTACCGCGCGAGATGTTCGACGCTGAACACCGCCGCGGTATGCACCGCTGCCCTCATGCTCTCCACCGCGTGACGCGCCTCCGCCTCGCTGCGCAGGCCGGTCAAGGTGTACAGCTGCTCGCCGGTGTCATCGCGGACCAGCGTCAGCGTCCACTCGCCCGGGACGATCTTGGTGATGGTGAAGGAAAGCTTCATGTGTCACCCCCAGAGCTAGGGCCCGACACCGGGCAGGCCCGGTCCGGCCGACCGGACCGGTAGCAGAACGGCCCCGGCACCCGTGACGGGCAGCCGGGGCCTTCCGCGTTGCGTGGGTCAGCTCCGGACGACGTTCTCGGCCTGCGGACCCTTCGGGCCCTGGGCGACGTCGAAGGTCACCTTCTCGCCCTCCTGCAGCTCTTTGAAGCCGCCGCCGGTGATGGCGCGGAAGTGGACGAACACGTCCGGGCCGCCGCCGTCCTGCTCGATGAAGCCGAAGCCCTTCTCCGCGTTGAACCACTTCACAGTGCCGGATGCCATTGCGTTCTCCCGTTCGGGACGAGGGGCCTGTCTCGTCAGTACCCCTGGGGTTGGTCGCGTCCTCGAACTGCAGAAGAAGCGGTAACGCGGACAGCGAACTTCAGTGATCACGCTAACCGGTGATCCGCTGCTTCGCCTGGCAAGCGGCGCACCACCCGACTGGACGTGTCGAAGCCGAGCGGCCGACCGCCCTCGCCCTCACGTGGTGCCCGACCTCAGACGGCCTGTGGCTCCTGGGCCCGCGCCTCGCACGTGGGGCAGATGCTGTCGTTGCTCCGGGGAGTCGGAGGCCATGGTCCAAAAGCGGCGGGCACCGGATGCAGCGCGCGGGTGCTCTTCTCGCAGAGAGTCCACTGAGGACCGTCGGCAGCGTGGAAGACGCGCCAGCGAACCGGGCCGCCGGCAGCGGGGTCCAGACCCTGCTCTATCCACGTGACGACTCGCATAGCTCAACAATCGGCGTGGTGCCACGAGAGCGCATCCCGAGCAGGGCGATAGCCCCAAGGTCGGCAGTCGGGGCAGAGACCCGCGATGGTGGGCGGCGGCAGCGTAGGGTCGTGCCATGCCGACCGATGCGACCGATGCGAGGAATGGCCGGAGGCTGACCGCAGACGCGAGCGTGGTGGCCAAGCTCGGCGCGGAGCCGGGGCTTTGTGCGGCCTGCGCGCACGTGCACCTGAACGAGACCCGGCGTGGGACGGCTTATCTGCGCTGCACGCGCGCCGCGTGGGACGCGCGGCTGCCGCGCTACCCGCGTCTCCCCGTCCTGACCTGCTCGGGCTTCGAGCAGGGGTCCTCCTGACGTCGTCCCGGCCGCTGCCCGCGCCTCGGGTCGACTAGGGCCTTCCGCTCCTCGCGCTGCTACCCCCGCAGCCGCACCTCGAAGACCGTCCGGCCCGGCCGGGAGTCGACGTGGACGGAGCCGTCGTGCGCGGTGGCGACCGCGTGGACGATGGCGAGGCCGAGGCCGGTGGAGCCGGTGGCGCGGGTGCGGGCGCGGTCGCCGCGGACGAAGCGTTCGAAGACGTGCGGCAGCAGGTCGGGCGGGACGCCCGGGCCGGTGTCGGTGACCGTGAGCAGGACCGTGTCCGGCTCGGTGGCCGGGTCCGGGCGGGAGAGGGCGAGGGTGACCTCGGTGCCCGCAGGGGTGTGGGTGCGGGCGTTGGCCAGCAGGTTGGCGACGACCTGGCGGAGGCGGTCCGGGTCGCCGGTGATGAGGACCGGCTCCTCCGGAAGCTCCAGCCGCCACCGGTGCTCCGGGCCCGCCGCCTGCGCGTCCGAGGTGCAGTCGAGGGCGAGGCGGGTGAGGTCGACCTCGGTCGACGCCAGGGGGCGGCCCGCGTCGAGGCGGGCCAGCAACAGCAGGTCCTCGACGATCGCGCCCATCCGCAGCGACTCCGCCTCGATCCGCTGGAGCGAGTGGCGGACCGGCTCCGGGGTGGGCGTCGGATGCTGCAGCGCGAGCTCCGCATGGCCGCGGATGGAGGCGACCGGGGTGCGCAGCTCGTGGCTGGCATCGGCCGCGAAGCCCCGCAACCGCTCCTCGACGGACTGCCGTTGGGCCAGCGCATCCTCGACATGGCCGAGCATCCGGTTGAGCGCGACGCCGACCCGACCGACCTCCGTCTCCGGGTCCTGATCGGGGACGCGCTCGCGCAGCGCGACCTGGCCGCTGGCCAACGGCAGGCCGCTGACCCGCTCGGCGGTGCCGGCCACCCGCTCCAGCGGGCGCAGCGTCAGCCGCACCCAGAGCGTCCCGGCCACGGCGGTGATCGCCAGCGCGACCGCGAAGACCAGTACCTCAATCACGATCAACTGCCGGACGGTGCCCTCGACCTGACTGAGCGGCAGGCCGGTGACCAGGACGTCGCCCTCCTTGCCCGCCTGGGCCATCATCCGGTAGTCGCCCATGCCGTCCAGCCGTACCTCGTGGGGCGGGCCGCCCACCGGGAGCGCGGCAAGCCGCGCCTGGTCGTGGGCGTCGAGCTTCGGATGGTCGTCGGGGTCGCCCCCGACCAGGTCGTCGGCATCGCCGTCGACCACACCGCTTGCGGTGACCTTGCCGTCCACGAGACGCGCGCCGAAGGTCCCGATGGACTGGGCTCGGGTGTCACCGTGGCTCTCGTGCTCGAAGCTGGCGGCGTAGCGGCCCCCGGTGGCCACGAGTTGCTGGTCGACCTTGGCGACCAGGAAGCGGTGCAGTTCCGCGGTCGTCGCCAGCCCGACACCCGCGCAGGTGACCACCAGCAGCGCCAGCAGACCGGCGATCAGCCGTCCGCGCAGGGTGCGCGGCAGCCGTGGGCGGCGCAGCCTCACGCGGGGGCCTTGATCAGGTAGCCCGCGCCGCGGACCGTGTGGATCAGCGGCTCGCGGCCGTGGTCGATCTTCTTGCGCAGGTAGCTGATGTAGAGCTCGACCACATGGGCCTGTCCGCCGAAGTCGTAGGACCAGACCGCGTCCAGGATCTGGGCCTTGCTCAGCACCCTACGCGGGTGCTTGAGCAGGTAGCGCAGCAGTGCGTACTCGGTGGGGCTGAGCTCGATCAACTCGCCGCCCCGGCTGACCTCGTGCGAGCGCTCGTCCAGGATCAGGTCGGCCAGCGAGAGGGTCCCCTCGTCCGCGACCACCGGCTGCGGCTCGGCGCGACGGAGCAGGCCACGCAGCCGGACCACGACCTCGGCCAGGCTGAACGGCTTGGTGACGTAGTCGTCCCCACCCGCGGCGATCCCGCCGATCCGGTCCTCGACGGCGTCGCGCGCGGTGAGGAAGAGCACCCGCACCTCGGGCCGCTCGGCGTGGATCCGGCGCAGCACCTCGAGGCCGTCGAAGTCGGGCAGCATCATGTCCAGCACGACCGCGTCCGGGCGCCAGTGCGCGGCCAGTCGGACCGCCTCCTGACCGCTGGCCGCCCCCTGGGCCTCCCAACCCTCGTAGCGCAGGGCCCCGCAGAGGACCTCGACGAGGTCAGGCTCGTCGTCGACGACGAGGATGCGGCGCGGCGCGACGGCAGGGGTCTCCGGGGCGGTGGCGTGCGACATGGGGCCCATTCTGCGGCAGGTGGGTGGTGCAGCCATGAGAATGCCATGAGATCCCGCCCACGAGAAGCATTCGGAGCGCGTTGTTCGCATCCGTCCTGACCTGGGAAAACGCCAGGTAGATCGCTCTTTTGCCGTCCTCGCACTCATAGCCAACTGAGAATCTGCGCTGTCAGGGTTGCCCCAGGATCGGCACGGCCGCACCCGTACGAGGACACCTCACAGGGTCGCCACAGCGACTCGGTGCAGAGTGGCACCACCAGCACGGCGAGCGCAACGGCGCGCCAGTCGGCGCAGCGACGCGGCGGCTCTGCAAGCTCAGCAGCCGGGCGGCTCAGCAGTCGGGCGGCGCGGCACAGAGGGAACGGCGCGGCGAGCAGCAGGCGGCGGAACCGGTCCGGAGCACCAAGGAACGGAGGCACGGGTGGCAACAGCGACCCAGCAGCGCGGTACGCAAGCCCGCCGCGCCCACGCGAGCCGGCCCGGCGGCGGCGCGCTCCCGGTGGACACGGTGGCCCGGGCGGCACTGGCTGCGATCGCCTTCGGCGCGCTGATCGTGATCGGCATCTGGTGGAAGAACACCCTGGGCATCGTCGGCACGGACCAGTGGCTGACGAACGCCGGGCGGATAACCGGCCTGCTGGCTGGGTACGCCGCGCCGGTCCTGCTGCTGCTGATGGCCCGCATCCCGCTGTTGGAACGCGAGATCGGCTCGGACCGGCTGGCCCGTTGGCACGCCATGGGCGGGCGCTACATGGTCGGCCTGGTCACCGCGCACGTGCTGAGTGTCATCTGGGGCTACTCGATGACCGACCACACCAATGTGGTGGGTGAGGGCGTCACCATGGTGTTGACCTTCCCCGACATGGTGAAGGCCGCCATCGGCACGGTGCTGCTCTTCGCCACCGGTATCTTCTCGGCGCGCGCCGCCCGCCGGAAGCTCAGCTACGACACCTGGTACTACCTCCACCTGGCCACCTACCTGGCCATCGCGCTGGGCTTCGAGCACCAGCTGACCAACGGCGCAGACCTGGGCTCGGGCATCG
The DNA here is from genome assembly GCF_041262505.1 of Streptacidiphilus sp. MAP5-3. NCBI lineage: Bacteria > Bacillati > Actinomycetota > Actinomycetes > Kitasatosporales > Streptomycetaceae > Streptacidiphilus > Streptacidiphilus sp. MAP5-3. The sequence continues at coordinate 180,405 of NZ_JBGCCL010000013.1, read as the reverse complement.
GGCGGCTGTTCTGGTACGCGCTCTACGTCGGCACCGCCGGAGTCCTCGGCTGGTTCCGGCTGCTGCGGCCCTATCTGCAGGACCGCAGGCACCAACTGCGGGTCGCCGAGGTCCGCCCGGAGGGCGCGGGGACGGTCTCGCTCTTCCTGACCGGCAGGTACCTCGACGAACTGGGCGCGGAGGCCGGGCAGTTCTTCCGGCTCCAGTTCCTCGCCCCCGGGCTGCGGTTCGCCGCCAACCCGTACTCGCTCTCGGCCCCGCCGACCGCCGAGTACCTGCGGTTCACGATCAAGGACCTGGGCGGGCACAGCGCCGCCGTCGCCCACCTCAAGCCCGGCACCAAGGTGCGCGCAGAGGGTCCGTACGGTGCGTTCACCGCGCGGCGGCGCCGGTCGCGGCAGGTGCTGCTGCTGGCGGCGGGCGTGGGCATCACGCCGCTGCGGGCCCTCTTCGAGACACTTCCGGCCCGACCGGGCGAGCTGACGCTCCTCTACCGGGCCAGCCGCGAGGAGGACGTCCTCTTCCACCGCGAGCTGGTGGCGATCGCTCAGTCACGCGGCGCCAGGCTGCAGTTCCTGGTCGGCCCGCGCTCGGAGGTCGGCGATCCGCTGGAGCCGAGCACGCTCAACCGGCTGGTGCCGGGACTCGCCCGGCACGACGTCTTCCTCTGCGGGCCGGACCCGATGATGGAGAGCGCCGTCGCCGCGCTGACCGCCGCCGGGGTGCCCCGACGAAACATCCACCACGAGTCGTTCAGCTTCTAGCCCGCGACCCTCGCGACCCCCGCGAGCTTCCGCATTCCACGAAGCTGACCGACACGCCTGACCGACACGAACCCGATCAAGGAGCTGCCGTGCGCCGCGCCATCGTCACCACCACCGCCACCGCGGCCGGCGTCGTCCTGCTGCTCTCGCTCAAGCCGCACGGGTCCGCGTCGGCGGCCGGCGCGCCGGTCATCAGCTCGGGCTCCGGCTCCAGCTCCGGTACGGCGGCGAGCACGGGCGGCCAGCCGAACGGCACGGCCTCGTCGCCCGCCACGGGATCGTCGTCCGGCTCAGCCGGTTCGACCGGTTCGACCGCTCCGACGGCGGGCTCGTCGGGCTCGTCGGCGTCGGGTGCCAAGTCCGGCACCTTCACCGGCCAGGCCGCGGACACCCGTTACGGTCCGGTCCAGGTCCAGTTGGTCGTCAGCGGCGGGAAGATCAGCAACGTCAACGTGCTGCAGTATCCGAACGAGAGCCAGCGCGACATCAACATCAACAGCTACGCGCTTCCGACGCTCAACCAGGAGGTGCTCTCCCAGCAGAACGCGCAGATCGACATGGTCTCCGGTGCGACGTACACCAGCAACGGCTACCTCCAGTCGCTGCAGAGCGCACTCGACTCCGCCGGCATCAAGTGACGTCGGGGTCAGGGACGTCGGGGTCGGGGACGTCGGGGTCGGGGACGGCAGAGCAAGGAGGGTCAGCGCTGACCACTACTACTCATGCCGAACACGTCATGGGGACGGTGTTCTCGTTCGCGGTGCGCGACCCCTCCCCCGCCGTGGACGAGGCGCTGCGCGAGGCCGTGGCCCGGCTGCACGCGATCGACGCACTGTTCTCGCCCTACCGCGAGGAGAGCGAGTTGAGCCGGGTCGCCCGGGGCGAGCTCGCGCTCGCGGACGCGGACCCGGAGCTGGCCGAGGTGCTGGAGCGCTGCCGCGAGGTGGAGACGGAGACCGACGGCTGGTTCACCGCCTGTCCGGGCGGTCGGCTGGACCCGAGCGGGTGGGTCAAGGGCTGGGCCGTCAACGAGGCCTGTGCGCTGCTCTGTCGGGCCGGTTCGACGGAGCACTGCGTCAACGGCGGCGGGGACATCCAGTCGGTCGGCGGCCCCTGGCGGATCGGCATCGCGGATCCGGCGCGGCCCCGCAAGCTGGCGGCGGTGCTGGCCGGGCGGGACCTGGTCGTCGCCACCTCAGGGACGGCGGAGCGCGGCGCGCACGTCGTCAACCCGCACTCGGGCGAGGCGGCCACGGATCTGCTCTCACTGACGCTGGTCACCAACGGCCCCGGGCGGCTGGCCCGCACCGACGCGTGGGCCACGGCCGTCTTCGCCATGGGGCCGGAACGCGGGCTGGCCTGGGCGGAGCGGCAGCCCGATCTGGAGGCGCTGGCGATCCTCCCCGACGGCACCCGCCTGGCCACCAACGGCTTCCTGCGCTTCGCGGGGTGACCGCGTCTGCGTCGGCCGGCCATGCCGGTCCGTCCCGTCAGACGCAGAACGCCCCGCCCGGCAGAACCGGGACGGGGCGCTTGTGCCTCCCACTGCGGCCTGAGCTGTGGCTCAGGGCCGACCGGGGGTCAGACGATGGTGATGTTCTCCGCCTGCGGGCCCTTCTGGCCCTGGGTGACGTCGAACTGGACCTTCTGACCCTCCGCCAGCTCGCGGAAGCCCTGCGCGTTGATGTTCGAGTAGTGGGCGAAGACGTCGGCGCCGCCGCCGTCCTGCTCGATGAAGCCGAAGCCCTTCTCGGCGTTGAACCACTTGACGGTACCGGTCGCCATAATCTGCCTCTTCTGTTTCTGCGGACGTGCAAGCCAAGACCGTACACGCTTGGCGATCACTCGACCACGATCCGCGCGGTACGCCACGCCGATGAGTGACGGAGTCGTCAATCCTGTAGGCTTGGGATCAGTTGCAGTCGTGGTTCCCTAAGCTTCACCGCCCGTGATCGCGATCACGGGCGTTCGTGCTTTCTGAGGTCTCTCCAGACCAGGGCGATCATTCCGGCGACATAGCGACCGCGGATTCCCGCGGTCGCTGATCAACTCTGGAACAAGGAGAAACCTATGGCCAGCGGTACTGTGAAGTGGTTCAACGCCGAGAAGGGCTTCGGCTTCATCGAGCAGGACGGCGGCGGCGCCGACGTCTTCGCGCACTACTCGAACATCAACTCTCAGGGCTTCCGCGAGCTCTTCGAGGGCCAGAAGGTCGAGTTCGACGTCACCCAGGGCCAGAAGGGCCCGCAGGCGGAGAACATCACCATCGTCGCCTGATCTCAGTCCGATCGCGGTTCGTCCGCATCGTGAGACAGAAGCGGTAAAGGGGCGCCCCGTCCGGTTCGACCGGACGGGGCGCTCGCGCGTTCCGGACTCTCCGCGAGCCCCCGGAACCCGCCTATGCGGCGTTCCGCCGACGACGGGGCCGACCCTCGTCGGGGAACTTGAACCCACCCATCAGGAAGGCCAGCAGGCCCGCGCAGATGACGATCACTGCGATGGAGAAACCGAACATCGCCAGGATCATCATGGTGTGCCCCTTTCCTCGCCTCACCCGACCCTAGAACAATTCGGTCATGCCTGCGATTCAAGTGCATTCCGGGCGCGTCGCAGCCTGCCGTGCCCCAGGCTCTGGTGCGCCTCAGGCCGTGCGGCGGCGCAGGGTTGCTGCTCCGAGGGCGAGCGCCAGCAGCGTGCAGCCCAGCACCACGCCCAGATCGACCGCCACACCTCCGCCGAAGCCGGACTGGTGGGTCAGCTTGTCCATCGCGTCCACCGCGTAGGAGAGCGGCAGCACGTCGGAGATCCAGCGCAGCAGCGTCCCCATCTCGGCGCGGGGCGTGAAGAGACCGCAGAGCAGCAACTGCGGTAGCAGGAAGGCCGGCATGAACTGGACGGCCTGGAACTCGGTCGCCGCGAACGCCGAGACGAAGAGGCCGAGTGCCATGCCCAGCACCCCGTCGGCCACCGCCACAGCCAGCAGCGCCCAGCTCGGCCCGGCGATGTCCAGCCCGAGCAGACCCACCGTCAACCCGAAGGCCAGCACGCCCTGCACCAGCGCGACCAGCCCGAAGGCGAGCGCGTAGCCGAGCAGCAGGTCGAGCTTGCCCAGCGGCATCGTCAGCAGCCGCTCCAGCGTCCCGCTGGTCCGCTCGCGGAGCGTGGCCACGGCGGTGACCAGGAACATCACGATCATCGGGAAGATGCCCAGCATGGGTGCCCCGATGCTGTCGAAGACCTGCGGGGAGCCGTCGAAGACGTACTTGAGCAGCAGGATCAGCACGCACGGGACGACCAGCAGCATGGCCACGGTCCGCGGGTCGTTGCGAAGTTGCAGCAGCACCCGGCGGGCGGTGGCGAGAGTCCGGCGGAGGTTCATCGGGACTCCTGAGCATCGGTCCGGCGCGGAGCTTCGACATCGGGGCGGCGTGGAACGTCAGCGTCGGTGCGACCTGGGGCTTCGCGGTCGAAGCCGGAGACGAGCTTGAGGAACGCCGTCTCGACGTCCGGTGCGCCGGTCGCCGCGAGGAGGCCGGTCGGCGTGTCGTCGGCCAACATCCGGCCGTCGCGCATCAGCAGCAACCGGGTGCAACGGGCGGCCTCGTCCATGACGTGGCTGGAGACCAGCAGCGTGACGCCGTCGGCCGCGAGCCGGTGGAACAGCTGCCACAGGTCCTGGCGCAGCACCGGGTCCAGGCCGACCGTGGGCTCGTCCAGGACCAGCAGCCGGGGCGATCCGAGCAGCGCCGCCGCCAGCGAGACCCGCGCACGCTGACCGCCGGAGAGCTGTCCGACCAGGTCCTTCTCCCGCCCGGCCAGGCCGACCTGCTCCAGCACCCGCGCCGGATCGGTCCTGGGCGCGCCGAGCACCTCGGCGAAGTAGCGGAGGTTGGCCCCGATGCCGAGGTCGGCGTAGACGGACGGGGCCTGGGTGACGTAGCCGACGCGGTCGCGCAGCTCGGGGCTTCCGGCGGGGCGGCCGAGCACCGTGACCTCTCCGGCCGCGGTCTTCTGCACGCCGACGACCGAGCGCAGCAACGTCGTCTTGCCGCAGCCGCTCGGGCCGAGCAGGCCGGTCACCGAGCCCGTCGCGACGGTGAGGTCGAGCCCGTGCAGCACGGGGCGTCCGCCGCGGACCACGCTGAGGCCGCGGACCTCGACGGCTGCTCCGGCCGCGGCGCTAGAATTCATCATGTGATGAGTTTTGCTCCGCGCAGCGCCACCCGTCAAGCACCCGAACAGACCGAAACCCGGCCCGAGCTCTCCCTGGCGCTCCCAGGCTCACCCCTGACTCACCCCGCGAGATACCGCTGGATCGTCGGCGCCAGCAGGGACACCAACTCCTCCGGGCCCACCGAGGCGATCGGCTCTGCGGCGACGATGTAGCGGACCATCGCCAGGCCGATGATCTGCGAGATCACCAGCTCGACCCGCAGCTCCGGCCGGTCGACGGCAAGGCCCTCCGCCAACCTGCCGACCAGCTCGCGGACCATGAAGTCGCGCAGCAGTTCGGCGATGGCCTCGCTGGCGACGACCGTCCGCACCACGGCCATCAGGCGATTCAGCACCTCCGGCTGCTCCCACAGCGCCACGACGAAGCGTGCGACCCGCTCCCCCACCTGCGCCCGGTCGCCGTCCAGGATCACCGCCGCCACGGTGGCCGGGTCGATCGGGAAGTCCAGTGCGGCCAGGAAGAGTTGCTCCTTGCTGCCGAAGTAGTGGTGCAGCAGCGCCGGATCGACCCCGGCCACCCGGGCGATGCCGCGCATGCTCGCCTTCTCGTAGCCGCGCGCGGCGAACTCGGCGCGAGCAGCGTCCAGCACCACGCCACGGGTGTCGGCGCCGCCGGGCCTGCGCCCGGTGCGTTTGGCGGCCGCCTTTCCGGCGGCCTGGGTTCCGGCCCGCTCTTCGGACGACGGCGGCTGAGCGTCACTCATGTCTCCATCCTCGCCGACGGACGCCGAATGTTCTTTCACGCAGGGGCCATGACGCCGCAACAGAACAGGTTCAGAAGCCGCTGCGGGTGCACCTCACCGGGCGGACGCCTCCTCGGCGGACGCGGCACGCTCGGGCTGCTTCCGCGAAGCCCGCAGCGAGGTGACGGTGGTGACGGCGAGCACCACGACGATGAACCCGAGCGAGAGCGGGGTGCTGATCTCCGGCACCCCGTGCGCGCCCGCCTCGTGCAGGGCGTGGAGCAGCAGCTTGACGCCGATGAAGCCGAGGATCACCGACAGGCCGTAGGAGAGGTGGACCAGTCGCGTGAGCAGGCCGCCGATCAGGAAGTAGAGCTGGCGCAGGCCCATCAGCGCGAAGGCGTTGGCGGCAAAGACGATGTACGGGTCCTGCGTCAGCCCGAAGATCGCGGGGATCGAGTCCATCGCGAAGAGCACGTCGGTGCTGCCGATGGCGAGGATCACCACCAGCATCGGGGTGATCAGCCGCCGGCCGCCCTCGACGACGACCAGCCGCGTGCCGCGGTAGCCGTCGGTGGACGGGAATCGGCGCTCGACGTCCCGCAGGAAGCGGTTCTCCCGGTACTCCTCGCCGTCGTCGGCGGTCATGCCGGTGTCGGCGGTCATGCCGGTGCCGGCAGCGGGGCCGGTGGCGTGTCCTGCCCTGGCCTCCTTGATCAGCTTCCAGGCCGTCCAGATCAGGAACGCGCCGAAGAGGAAGAAGACCCAGGAGAAGCTGTCGATCACGGCCGCGCCGGCCGCGATGAAGACCGTGCGCAGCACCAGCGCGATCAGCACGCCCACCATCAGCACCCGCTGCTGGAGCTCGGCCGGGACGGCGAACTTCGCCATGATCAGCACGAAGACGAAGAGGTTGTCGACGCTGAGCGACTTCTCGGTGATGTAGCCGGCGAAGAACTGACCGGCTGCGGCTCCGCCCGAGTGCCACCAGAGGAAGCCGCCGAAGAGAGCGGCGAGGACGACCCAGACCACGGTCCAGATCCCGGCCTCGCGCAGCGAGACCTCATGGGGCTTGCGACCGCCGACGAGGAAGTCGGCGGCGATGAGGACGACGAGTACGGCGATGGTGACGGCCCACAGGGCCACGGACACGTCCATGGACGGGTTGCTCCTCCGGCAGGCGACAGCTGTTGTCTGCCGGAGGTCTCCTCCGCCCCACCGTCGATGTCGGTGTGGGCCGACGACCCCGGTCGGTGCTGGGCACCGACGTGCTGACGGGGACGTCGTTTCAGGGAGTACTCCCCTCCGCTTCCTGCCGAGGCTAACAGCAGCCCCGGCAGGAAAACGTAAGGAATCGCGCGAGTGCGGCGCTAGCGGCGCTCGCGGCGCTCAGTTGTAGACGCGGACGTAGTCCACGGAGAAGCTGATCGGCTCGGTGCCGCTCGGGGCCGGGTGGTACTGGCCCGCGGAGAGCGACAGGTTGAGGATCAGGTAGGCGGACCAGTTGGCGCCCACGCCCGTGTTGTCGGAGTAGACCTTCACGCCGTTGATGTACCAGTCGACGGAGTTGGCACCGTACTTGGTGCCGATGGTGACCCACTGGCCGGGCTTGATCGCGTTCGCGTCGGTGTAGTAGTCGTGCGCGGCGTTGACGTGGTTGGAGAGCTCGAGCAGGTTCGGGTTGTCCGGGTGGTACTCGAACGAGTCGATCTCGCCGTTGCCGTTCTTCCAGGTCCAGAGCGCGGGCCAGGCGCCCTGCTGGGTGGGGAGCTTGACGCGGGCCTCGATGTAGTCGCCGGTCTTGACCTGGAATCCCTCCTGCGAGCCCTCGGTGGTGAGCAGACCGGTGGTCCAGGCCTGCCGGCCGTTCTCCAGGGTGTGCGAGCTCGGCTGGGCGGTGAAGGTGGCGACGCCGCCCGCAACCGCGACGTCGTTCGGGTCGAGCCAGTCCAGCTTGTTGTCGCTGGGGTTGTGGTCGCCGTACTGGTAGGACGAGGTCGTGGTGCCGACCCAGCGCTGGCCCCAGGTGATCGGGTTGTTGAACTCCTCGTCCCAGACCGGGGTGGTGGAGGTGGCGACACCGGCGGGCAGGCTGCTGCTCGGAGCAGGCGTCGACGGAGCCGAAGTGGGTGCCGGGCTGGGCGTCGACGCGGACGTCGGCTTCGGGGCCGGGGCCGGGGTGCCCGTGGTGGCGGCGGAGCCGACGGCCAGCGTCTTGGCCGCCAGGTTGTGCCAGCCTGCGGCGTCCAGGTAGGCGCCCATCATCGTGTAGCGGCCCGGCGCGAAGGTGCGGCTGCCGGCGTGGAAGGTGAGCCCGGTCGGGCAGATCCGCGCGTTGCTGTCCCACTGCGGGAAGTCGACGTTGTTGCCGGACGCGTCACGGACGGCGACGCCGAGGCTCCGTACGGTGGTGCAGGCGGTGGAGCGGACCGTGAGCGTGACGTTGGCGGTGTTCCCGCTGGTGGTCGCGGTCAGGCCGGTCTCGCTGACGCTCGGCGTGGCCGCCTGGGCCTGGGTCGCCACGGCGCCGCCGAGCAGCAGGGCGGGCGCGGCCGTGAAGGCCAGTATTCGGGCAGGGGTGGACAGGGTGGATCGCATGGCGCCTCTCCGACGCCTGCGAGGTGAGCTGTCGGGTTCGGGCCGGAAGGCTGGCCCGGCCGCGCGGCGGCGGCTTCACCCCGAGCCCCGACCGGTCCCGCGCGTGGGCGCAGGGCAGAGCGGGGCGCTTACCTGGTTCCCCCGCTCCGGCCCGTGGTACTCGTGCGATCCGGCGTCGACGGGCAGGACAAGGCGTACCGGCGCACGGTGCCCGTCTGTGGCGACGGACTCGGGCAGGTTAGGCAGATGAGGTCGGCGCGCCCCAAGCCCTCGAAGGGTATTGAGGGCTATCTCACAGATCCTTTACACGACGCAGAAGGCCCTGCTCAGAGCCTGCTCAGGCGCTGCCAAGGCCCTGCCGAGGCCATTGAGCCGACCCTGCTCAGAGCGCCTGCTCGATCGCCGGGAGCATCTCCTGGAAGGTGCGGCCCTGTGCCGGGATGCCGATCGCCGCCATCTGCCAGCTGCCGCCCGCGTCCCGGTAGACCTTGGCCATCACCTGGCCGGTGTGCGGGCCGCCGCCGCTGAGCGTGAAGCGGGCCAGCTCGTCGCCGGTGGCCTCGTCGACCAGGCGGCAGTGGGCGCGCTGCACCTCCTGGAAGCTCTGGCCGTTGTAGGAGTTGACGGTGAAGACGATCTGGGTGATCCGGTCGGGGACCCGGCGCAGGTCGACCAGGATCGACTCGTCGTCCTCCCCGCCCTTGCCGCCGACCAGGTTGTCGCCGGTGTGGCGCACCGAGCCGTCGTTGCTCACCAGGTGCTGGAAGAAGACCACGTCGGCCAGCGAGCCCTGGGAGTAGAGCACCGCCGAGGCGTCCAGGTCGATCTCGCGGCGGCGGGTGCCGAACAGGCCCTTGCGCGGCGCCGCCTGCCACCCCAGGCCCATCCGCACCAGGGACAGCATGCCCCCGTCGTCCTTCTCCAGACTTACGCTCTGACCCTTGCTCAGATTCACCGACACGGCACGCCCCTCCCGAACTCGTTCGCGAACCGCAGCCTCGGTACCGGCGCCCGTCCGGCTCCGACGCAGCCCTCACTGCACCATACGACCCGGACGGGCCTGCGGGTTCCCCGGGAGTGCCGACGATCACTCAAGCGGTGCACTCGGGCGCACTCAAGCGGTGCACTCAGGCGAGGCCGGCTTCGCGCATCTGGCGCAACTCCTTCTTCAGTTCGTTCACCTCGTCGCGGAGCCGCGCGGCGACCTCGAACTGCAGCTCGGCCGCGGCGGCGTGCATCCGGTCGGTCAGCTCGCCGATCAGCTCGGCCAGTTCGGCGGCGGGCAGGCTCTTGGCGTCCTTCTTTCCCGCGGCGGCTGCGGCCTTGGCGCCGAGCGCCGGGACCGGGGCCTTCTGACCGCGCCCGCCGCCACCGCCGCCCTGGCGGTAACCGGTGCTGAGCAGCTCGGCGGTGTCCATGTCCTCGCGGGCGAGCGAGTCGAGGATGTCGCCGATCTTCTTGCGCAGCGGCTGCGGGTCGATGCCGTGGTCGCGGTTGTAGGCCTGCTGGATCTCGCGACGACGGTTAGTCTCGTCGATGGCCCGCTCCATCGCCGGGGTGATCCGGTCCGCGTACATGTGGACCTGGCCGGAGACGTTACGGGCGGCACGGCCGATCGTCTGGATCAGCGAGGTGGGCGACCGCAGGAAGCCCTCCTTGTCGGCGTCCAGGATCGCCACCAGCGAGACCTCGGGCAGGTCGAGGCCCTCACGGAGCAGGTTGATGCCGACCAGCACGTCGTACTCGCCGGCCCGCAGCTGGCGCAGCAGCTCGACGCGGCGCAGCGTGTCGATGTCGCTGTGCAGGTACCGGACCCGGATGCCGAGTTCGAGCATGTAGTCGGTGAGGTCCTCGGACATCTTCTTGGTCAGCGTGGTGACCAGGACGCGCTCGTCCTTCTCTGTGCGCAGCCGGATCTCGTGGACCAGGTCGTCGATCTGACCCTCCGTCGGCTTGACCACGACCTCCGGGTCGATCAGGCCGGTGGGACGGATGATCTGCTCGACCTGGCTGTCGGAGCGGGAGAGCTCGTAGGCGCCCGGGGTGGCCGACAGGTAGACCGTCTGACCGATCCGCTCGACGAACTCCTCCCACTTGAGCGGGCGGTTGTCCATGGCCGAGGGCAGCCGGAAGCCGTGCTCCACCAGCGCCCGCTTGCGCGAGGCATCACCCTCGTACATCGCGCCGATCTGCGGCACAGTGACGTGCGACTCGTCGATGACCAGGAGGAAGTCCTCCGGGAAGAAGTCCATCAGGGTGTTGGGCGCACTGCCGGGGTCGCGGCCGTCGATGTGCCGGGAGTAGTTCTCGATGCCGGAGCAGGTGCCGATCTGACGCATCATCTCGATGTCGTAGGTCGTGCGCATGCGCAGCCGCTGGGCCTCCAGGAGCTTGCCCTGCTTCTCCATCGTGGCGAGGGTCTGCTCCAACTCGGCCTCGATGCCGGCGATGGCGTGCTCCATCCGCTCCGGGCCGGCCACGTAGTGGGACGCGGGGAAGACGTGAAGCGACTGGTCCTCGCTGATGACCTCGCCGGTGAGCGGGTGGAGCGTGCTCAGCGCCTCGATCTCGTCGCCGAACATCTCGATCCGGACCGCGAGCTCCTCGTAGACCGGGAAGATCTCGATGGTGTCGCCGCGCACCCGGAAGGTGCCGCGGGTGAAGGCGAGGTCGTTCCGGTTGTACTGGATGTCGACGAAGCGGCGCAGCAGCGCGTCCCGGTCGATCTCGTCGCCGACCTTGAGCTGGACCATCCGGTCCACGTACTCCTGCGGCGTACCCAGGCCGTAGATGCAGGAGACGGAGGCGACGACGATCACGTCGCGCCGGGTCAGCAGCGAGTTGGTCGCCGAGTGGCGCAGCCGCTCGACCTCCTCGTTGATCGAGGAGTCCTTCTCGATGTAGGTGTCCGTCTGCGCGATGTACGCCTCGGGCTGGTAGTAGTCGTAGTACGAGACGAAGTACTCGACGGCGTTGTTCGGCAGCAGCTCGCGGAACTCGTTGGCCAGCTGGGCGGCCAGCGTCTTGTTCGGCGCCATGACCAGCGTCGGGCGCTGCAGCTTCTCGATCATCCACGCCGTGGTGGCGGACTTGCCCGTGCCGGTGGCGCCGAGCAGGACCACGTCCTTCTCACCCGCACGGACGCGACGCTCCAGCTCCGCGATGGCGGCGGGCTGGTCGCCGTTGGGCTGGTAGGGACTGACGACCTCGAAAGGCGCCACGGACCGCTGAAGATCGGTGATGGGTCTCACGCGACCAACCGTACGACCCCCCACTGACAAACCCGTCACGTAAGCGGAGAACGCCCCCCGGTCCGGCTCAGGCGGTCGCCGCTATCTGCTTGCTGTCGCGGGCCAGCGCGACGAGGCGGGATATCGCGCGGAAGTACTTCTTCTTGTACCCCCCGGCCAGCATCTCGTCGCTGAATATGGAGTCGAAGCCCGCGCCGGAGGCGACGATCGGCAGTTCGCGGTCGTACATCCGGTCCGCGAGGACCACGAGGCGCAGCGCCGTGCTCTGGTCCGCGACCGGGGTGACGCCGCGCAGGAAGACGGCGTCCACGCCGTCCAGCAGGGCGCCGTAGCGGCTGGGGTGGACCTCGGAGAGGTGGTTGAGGAGCGCGTCGAAGTCGTCCAGGGACGCCCCCTCGCCGTAGGACGCGGCGAGCTGCGCGACCTCGGCGTCGACGTACGGGGGCGGCGCCTCGGGGAGGCCGCGGTGGCGGTAGTCCTGGCCGTCGATGCGGACGCTGCGGAAGCGCGAGGCCAGGCCCTGGATCTCGCGCATGAAGTCGGACGCCGCGAAACGGCCCTCACCCAGCTTGCCCGGGAGGGTGTTGGAGGTGGCGGCCAGCTTCACGCCCGCCTCGGCGAGGCGGGTCAGCAGGCTGGAGACCAGGACGGTGTCGCCCGGGTCGTCGAGCTCGAACTCGTCGATGCACAGCAGGGTGTGCCCAGACAGCGCCTGGACCGCCTGCTGGAAGCCGAGCGCACCGACCAGGTTGGTCAGCTCGACGAAGGTGCCGAAGGCCTTGGGGCCGGGCGTGGCGTGCCAGAGCGAGGCGAGCAGGTGGGTCTTGCCGACGCCGTAGCCGCCGTCGAGGTAGACGCCGCCTGGACCGGCCGGGGTCGCGGGCTGCGTCGAACGGCCGAACCAGCGCTTCCTGGGCGCGGGCACGGTGCCGCGCGCGGCCAGGCCGGACGCGAACGCCTCCAGGATCCGTACGGCCTCGCTCTGGCTCGGCTGCTGCGGGTCCGGGATGTACGTGGCGAAGCGCGCTCCCTGGAAGCGCGGCGGCGGGACCATCTCGGCGATCAGCCGCTCGGCTGCGACAACGGGCCGGCGCTCGGACAGGGCTATAGGCGACACGAGTCCCAAGGGTACGGTCCGCGGGGGCGTGGAAGACTGCCCCATGTGCGCAGACTGCTTCCTCACGCCCCTGATGTGACCGACCTCACCCCGCAGACCCCCACGGGCGCGGGGAGCGGCGCGGGGACCGCGGACGTCGAGTGGAGCCTTGACGAGCTGGCCGCCGCCTACGCGTATCCCACCGAGGTCGTGGACGCGGGACGGCCGTGGTTGCGCGGCAACATGGTCAGCAGCCTGGACGGCGCGGCCCGGCTGGACGGCCTGTCGGAGGGGCTCTCCTCGGCCGCGGACAAGCGGATCTTCGGCGTCCTGCGGGCGCTGTCCGACGTGGTGCTGGTCGGCGCGCAGACCGTGCGGGCGGAGGGCTACCGTCCGGCCCGTGCGCGGGAGCACTTCGCGGCCGAGCGCGCGGCGCGCGGGCAGAACCCCGCGCCGGTGATCGCCGTCGTCACGGCGAGCCTGGACCTGGACTTCTCGCTGCCCCTGTTCACCGAGCCGGTGGTGCGGACGATCGTGGTCACCGCCGAGCGTGCCCCGGCGGACCGCTTGGTAAAGGCGCGTCAGGTCGCCGACGTCGTCCTGGCGGGCGAGCAGGAGGTCGACATGGCCCGTGCCGCGACGGCCCTGGCGGAGCGGGGACTGCTGCGACAGCTGACCGAGGGCGGGCCGCGCCTGCTCGGGCAACTGGCCGAAGCCGGGCGGCTGGATGAGCTCTGCCTCACCCTGGCACCCCTGATCGCGGCCGGCGACGCGCCGCGGATCGCCCACGGGGCGACCTCCGTGGCACAGCACATGGAGCTGCTCGGCCTGCTGGAGGAGAAAGGTTTCCTCTTTGCTCGCTACGCCCGTAGCGTGAAGATTGCGCAATAACGGAGCAAGAGACTCCACTTATTGCGAGAGGATGCACGACGGGTCTGAACCACGGGTTCGACGAGATCGAGAACGATGGCCGGGACAACCGAAAGGAAGCACGTGTTCACCACCGTACTGTTGATCGAGAGGGCCCTCTCCGATGCCGACGCCGACATGGTGACCACCCTGCACGGCGAGGAGCCCGTCTCGTTCCACGTCGTCATGCAGCCGCGCGGCAAGCAGGACGAACTGCTGCGCGCGATTGACGACGTCGCCTTCGGTTATCTGGAGCAGGCCGCGAAGGAGCGGGACGAGCCGCACGGCCAGGACGCGCTGACCGCCGCCGACACCGCCCTCCAGCACACCCTGCGGCTGCTGCGCGAGCACGGCGCGGGGCGCGCCGAGGGCGCGGTGGTGGACCACAACCCGCTGGACGGCCTGAAGGACCTGGTCAAGGAGGTCCAGGCGGACGAGGTCATCGTGCTGGCCGCTCCGCACTGGGTCGAGGGCCTGTTCCACCGCGACTGGGCCTCGCAGGCTCGGCACAAGGTGGGGGTCCCGGTACTGCAGCTCTTCGCGCAGCAGAGCTGACCCCCGGCGCGGGGGACTTCTGCAGGCGAGGTGCCATGCACCTCAAGGGCGCGGGGAACTGCGCGAACAACCCCTGATGAGCGGATGGCCGGAGCGTTCGGGACTCCACCTCGCAGGGTGGTTTCTCGCGCAGTTCCTCGCGCCCCTGGTAGTGCAACCAGGCGCGAGAGCAGAAGCACCGGCTTGTCGGGCCCACGCGGCGGCGCCGCAGATCAGCAGAGCTCGCGCCCCCGGATAGTGCAACTCATTGCCGGAGCGCATGCCTGCGACGGGCGGTGAGCCGGATGCGGCAGAATCGAGGCGACCGCACGCCCGGCCCGTCGGGCCGGCACGACCCTCGGAGCCCGACACCATGACCGCCGCCCCGGCAGCCACGTCAGCAACGTCCGCGCCTCTGTCCGCCCCGCACTTCATCGGCATCGGGGGCGCCGGCATGTCCGGGCTCGCCAAGATCCTGGCGCTGCGCGGCGCCCAGGTCTCCGGCAGCGACGCCAAGGAGTCCACGGTCGTCCTCGCCCTGCGTCAGCTGGGCGCGGAGGTCCACGTCGGCCACGCCGCCGAGCACGTCCCGGCGGAGGCCAGCTGCATCGTCGTCTCCAGCGCGATCCGCGAGGACAACCCGGAGATCGTCGAGGCGCGGCGACGTGACCTGCCGATCATCCACCGCTCCGACGCGCTGGCCGCGTTGATGGCGGGCCGCCGGGCGCTGGCCGTCGCGGGCACGCACGGCAAGACCACCACGACGAGCATGCTGGCGGTCAGCCTGACCGCGCTCGGCGTGGACCCGTCCTTCGCCATCGGCGGCGACCTCAACGAGCCGGGCAGCAACGCCCACCACGGCACCGGCGAGATCTTCGTCGCCGAGGCGGACGAGAGCGACCGCAGCTTCCAGAAGTACACGCCCGAGGTCGCCATCGTCCTCAACGTGGAGCTGGACCACCACGCCAACTACGCGTCCATGGACGAGATCTACGAGTCCTTCGAGGCCTTCGCCGACCGGATCACGCCCGGCGGTGCGCTGGTCGTCGACATCGACCACGCGGGTGCGGCCGAGCTGGCCTCCCGGGTCGCCGGACGGCAGTTCGAGATTGTCACCGTCGGCGAGGGCGAGCGCGCCGACGTGCGGATCCTGAGGATCGTGCCGCGCGGCATGACCAGCGAGGTGACCGTCGCCCTGCCGGGTGGCGAGGGGCAGACCCGCGAGGAACTGACCTTCACCGTCAACGTCCCCGGCCGCCACTACGCGCACAACGCCGTGGCCGCGCTGGCGGCGGGCGTGAAGCTCGGCATCCCGGCGGCACAGCTGGCCCCGGCGCTCAGCAGCTACCAGGGCGTACGGCGTCGGCTGCAGCTCAAGGGCGAGTCCGCGGGCGTCCAGGTGATCGACTCCTACGCGCACCACCCGACCGAGATCGCCGCCGACCTGCAGGCCATCCGCGGGGCGGCGGGCGAGGGGCGCGTGGTCGTGGTCTTCCAGCCGCACCTCTTCAGCCGCACCCGGGAGCTGGGCCTGGAGATGGGCGAGGCGCTCGCCCTGGCCGACCAGGTCCTGGTGCTGGACATCTACCCGGCGCGCGAGGACCCGATCCCGGGCATCACCAGCGAGATCGTCATCGAGTCGGCCCGCGCCAAGGGCACCGACGTCCAGGGCGTCCACTCGCTGGCGGCCGTTCCGGAGCTGGTCGCGGGAATCGCGAAGCCCGGTGATCTCGTTCTCACCATGGGCGCCGGGGACGTCACCTTCCTCGGCCCGGAGATCCTCTCCCGCCTGGACACCCTCGGCTGACCGAAGGAGCGCGCGATCATGGCCTACGACATCGAGAAGACGGACGCCGAGTGGCGTGAGGAGCTGACGCCCGCCGAGTACGCGGTGCTGCGTGAGGCGGGCACCGAGCGCCCCTTCGTCGGCGAGTACACCGACACCAAGACGGAGGGCGTCTACTCCTGCCGCGCCTGCGGCAACGAGCTGTTCACCTCGGGCACCAAGTTCGAGTCACACTGCGGCTGGCCGAGCTTCTACGACCCGCGCGACTCGTCAGCGGTGGAGCTGATCGAGGACCGCACGCACGGCATGGCTCGGGTCGAGGTGCGCTGTGCCAAGTGCGGCTCGCACCTGGGCCACGTCTTCGAGGGCGAGGGCTACCCGACGCCGACCGACCAGCGCTACTGCATCAACAGCATCTCGCTGCGACTGCGCGCTGCCGGGGAGTAGTTGGCCGAAATCCAGTAAGGAAACCTGATCAGACCTCGACTAGCCTGGCTCCCTGCTCACCCGCACAACTTGCAGAGAACGGGTAGACGAGGTCGTGCCTGCCATCGAGTTCCAGGTGCTCGGTCCGATGCGGGGCCGACGCGGCTCCTCGGCATTGGCGATGGGCACGCCGCAGCAGCAGGCGATGCTGGCCACCCTGCTGCTGCGTCCCGGCCGTTCGGCCGGGACGGACGAGCTGATCGAGGCGTTGTGGGGCGACCGCTCGCCCTGCCGGGCCAGGTCGATCCTGCGCACCTACGCCTGGCGCTGGCGCAAGGCGCTACGCTGCGACAGCGCCGCTGACGGCGGCCCGGGGATCCTGCTCTCGGTCTCCGGCGGCTACCGGGTGGACCTGCCGGACCAGGCCGTCGACGCCGCGCAGGCGGAACTGCTGGCCGCACGCGCCGAACAGGCGCGGGCCGCCGAGCGCCTCCACGAAGCGGCGGACCTGCTGCGCGAGGCGGTCGCGCTGTGGCAGGGCGAGCCGTTGGCCGGCGTCCCCGGCCCCTTCGCCGAGCGGCAGCGGCACCGCTACGCCGAGCTGCGGCTGAGCCTGGTCGAGCAGCGGATCGGGCTGGACGTGACGCTGGGACGCGCAGCCGCGTGCATACCCGAGTTGACCGCGCTGACCGCCGAACACCCGCTGCGCGAACGCCTGCACGGGCTGCTGATGCAGGCGTTGACCCAGGTCGGCCGCCAGAGCGACGCGCTGACGCTCTATCAGGACGTGCGCCGTCGCCTGGCCCGGGAGTTGGGGGTCGATCCGGGCCATGAACTGACCTCCGTCCACGCTGCCGTCCTGGAGGGCGGTGGTCCGGCTACCGCGGCCGCAGCCGCACCGCAGAGGCCGCGCGAGGTGGTGCCTCCGGCCGCGACCGCCGAGCCCGGCGCGCGGCCCGAGGGCGTACTCCGGTCCGAAGGGGCGTTCCGGGCCGAGGGGGCCTTCCGGGCCGAACGCAGGTCCCCGCCCGTACCGGCACAACTGCCGCCGCAGGAGCCGGACTTCGTCGGGCGCACCAGGCTGGTCGAGGACCTCTGCGCGGCGTTGGCCGGGCCGGAGCGGACCGCGCCGCCGGTGCTGGCGCTGTCCGGGATGGGCGGCGTCGGCAAGACCGCACTGGCGCTGCACCTCGCCCACCGCAGCCGTCCGGCCTTCCCCGACGGCCAGCTCTACGTCGATCTGCGCGGCAACACCGGTCGCGCCGCCGACCCGGAGGAGGTTCTCGGCGGCTTCCTCTGCGCCCTGGGCCTGGCTCCGGAGGAGGTACCGGACGGAGTCACGGCCCGATCGGCGCTGTTCCGGTCGACGGCGGACGGGCGTCGGCTGCTGATCGTGCTCGACAACGCGGCGGGGGCGGCCCAGGTCCGCCCGCTGCTGCCGGGGGCTGCCGCCTGCGCGGTGGTGCTGACCAGCAGGATGCGACTGGCCGGTCTGCCCATCACCGCCCAACCGGACCTCGGCGGCTTCGAGCCTGCCGAGGCGCTGCGCCTACTGCGGTCCGTGACCGGCGAGGCACGCGTCGACGCCGAACGCGAGGCGGCGGTCGAGCTGGTCCAGGCCTGCGGCCGACTGCCGCTGGCGGTGCGCATCGTGGCCACCCGCCTGGCTGCGCGGCCGTCCTGGACGCTGCGGGCCCTGGTCGGGCGGCTGACGGACGAGCGACGCCGGATCGACGAACTGCGGATCGGCGAGCTGGCGGTCGCGGCGGCCTTCGAACTCGGCTACGGCCAGCTCACGGAGGCGCAGGCGGAGGCGTTCCGTCTGCTCGGAGCCGTCGACGCGGCCGAGTTGGGGCTGGCCTCGGCCGCGGCCCTGCTGGACACCGACCCGACCCGCGCCGAGGAGTTGCTGGAGTCCCTGGTCGACATCGCGATGCTGGAGTCGCCCGCCGAGAACCGCTACCGGCACCACGGCCTGCTCCGCGACTTCGCCCGCCGCGTCTCGCTGCGCACCGCGCCCGGCGAGGAGCGGGCGGCGCGAGCGCGGCTGCTGGACTTCCTGCTGGCCGGGGCGTGTTCCGCGTTCGAGCGGGCGGTTCCCGGCGACTGTGTCCGGGACGCACTGGGGCCGTTGCCGTTGCCGGGTCCCGACTTCCCCAGCGCGGCAGCGGCCCGTAACTGGGCGCGGACGGAGGGTCCGGGCGCGGTGGACCTGGCCGCCCGGATCGCACGGGAGTCGCTCGACGAGAGCAACGAGCGCGACGGGCACGCCCAGCCCGACGAGCGCGTCGGTAGCGCGGAGCGCGACGGGAGAACGGAGCAGGGCGGGCACGCGGAGCAGAGCGGCAGCGGCCCCGGCTATGCGGCGCTGCTCCCCCGAGCCGTCAACCTGCTCATCGCGCTCAGCCCGTTCGGCCCCGGACCCCGGCGTCGCCAACTCGTGGAGACCGTCGACGCGCTGGCCCGCGCCGCAGCCCGGCACGGGGACCGGCACACGGAGGGGCGGGCCCGGTTCCTCGCGGGCAACATCGCGGTGGGTGCGGGCCGTTGGGCCTCAGCGGAGCCGGAGACGCTGCGCGCGGTGGAGCTGTGCCAGGAGGACGGCGATCTGGTGATCCTGCGTCAGGCGCTCAACGACCTCGGCGCGATCGCCCATGCGCAGGGCCGGGACGAGGAGGCCGTGCTGCGGTTCGGCGAGGCCGTGGCGCTGGCCCGCGTCCTCGGTCACCGCAGTGGGGAGACCGCCTCCCTGCTGAACGCCGCCGTGTCACGGATCAGCACGGGCCGCGCCGAGGAGGTGCTGGAGCAGTGCCGTCCGCTGCTGGCCCGGCTCCGGACGGAGGGGGACTGCGCAGGCACCGCGCACACCTTCTTCGTCCTCGGCCTCGCCCATGACGCGCTGGACCACCCCGCCGAGGCCGTCGCACACCTGACCGCGGCGGCGGAGGCGTGGACCGTGGCCGCCCTGCCCGGCCGCGCCGCGCACGCCCACCACCGGCTCGCCGTACTCCTGCATCGGGCCGGCGAGTCGGACCGGGCGCGCGTCCATGCCGAGGCAGCGCTCGACGAGTTCGAGAACTCCGGCAGCGCGGCCGACCGCCACAGCGCCCGACGGCTGCTCGACCGCACGTGCGCGGCAGTCGCTCCGGCGCTCTCCCCGGCACTCGTTCCGACCGAGCCGTTCACCGGGGACCGGCGCCGCCTCCGGTGACGATCGTGTTCCAGTCCTGCGTGCCGACGCTCATGGCGCTCATGGCGTGCTGTTCCTCCCGTAGCGGTGCACGTGAGCATGCCGGAGCGGAGTCTACGTCCCGTCTATGCGCGCGTAGATCCGACCTTGATCCCCGTCAGGCAGCCTGTGTCCCTGTCAGGCACACGCCGCCACAAGCGGATTGTGCATCACCCCGTTTCCACAGAAAGGGGACAGAGATGAAGGTCCTGTTCGCCGTTCGCAACGCCGTCTTCGCCCAGAAGAGCCTGAAGGCCAACGCCTGGTACCTGTGGTACTGAGCCGACGGACCCCATCCCCGCGCCCTGCGGGGTGATGCACCACCGGGCCCGCGTCCGGCACCGCCGTTCCCACGGCGTGCCGGGCGTGGGCTCTGCCCTTCGGCCGAACTCCCGAACTCCCGGCCCCCGGAGACGCGTGATGCCCGCTGCCCGCACCCTGACCACCGGCCGGACCACGGTCCTCTCGCCGCGCCTGGCCGCCCTGCTCGACAACCACCTCGGGCAGGACGCCTTCCGCCTGGAACCCGACACCATGGGGGTCGCCGGCCACGAGCTGACGGACCGGATCCTCGCGGCCCGGCGTGCCACCGAGACCGAGCGCCCGACCTTCAAGCCGCTGCACGGCCGGTCCATCTCCCGACCCGAGGCGTCCTCGGTGACCCAGACCGTCGGTCGCGACGTGCGCCGAGCCCTGGAACACCCGATCCCGGCGGGCGCGGACCTCTCCGGCCCGTGGCCGCTCACCGGCCACATGCTGCTGCGCGACCTGGTCCTCGGTGGCGACCCGCGTCGGCTCACCATGCTGATGAGCCGCAACCTGGAACTGACGCCGGTCCTGACCTGGACCGTGATCGCCGCCGGTGCGGCGCTGCCGATCCGCCTCCGGGCCACTGCGGCGTCCAGCAACCTCGCCGAGCTGACCGCGCAGGCGGGCGGCTACCAGGACCGGCGCCACGCGATGGGCATCTACCGGCGGGCCGCCGCGCCCGTCTGCTTCACCGTCTCCACGCTGGTGGCCAACGCGCTCTGGCTGGGCGCGCCCTTCGACGAGAGGGTCTCGAACCGCAACATCGTCCTGGAGTCGCTGCGCCTGCTGCCGCCGTCCTGGAACATCCTGCGCCGCTCCTCGCCCGAGTATCCGGAGATCGATCCCCGGATCGGCCCGGCGGACGACGTGCTGGTGCTCCCTCTGCTCTCGCACCGCGACCCGGCGCTGTGGGAGGACCCGGACGAGTTCCGTCCGGAGCGCTGGGACGACCTCGATCCCGACCACACGCCCGGCTACCTGCCCTTCGGCCACGTCTCCGAACGCTGCTGGGGACGGCACATGGTGATGCCGCTGGCGGAACTGCTGCTCGACCGGCTCCGTGCGGACGGGCTGACCGTCGACCCGGACCAGCGCCGCGCCAAGGTGCCGCTGCTCGGCCTGCTGGGGGTCGAGGAGGTCCGGGTCACCCGGGTACGCAAGGCGCTGTGACGGTCGGCTGCCCTCCCGGATCAGGGATCAGGGATCCGGGAGGGCGGCCGACGGGTGTACAGCCCCGTGGTTGACGGTTGACGCTTCGTCAGCGGCTGAGCGGCATCGTCATCGTCGGCTTGACCGGCGTGACGTCCGGCCGGACCCGGCTGACCGCCGTACCCATCGAGAAGAACTCGATCGCGTGCTCGCCCCAGTAGCGGTGGTCGTTGACGAAAGTGCCGACGATGCCGTCGGAGCCGAGCTGCTGGCCCTCGTACTGCATCCGCGCCATCGCCAGCTCGCGGGCATCGTAGAGGGCCTGGGTGAACTGCGGCAGTTCCGCGTTCTGGCCCACCTGCGACAGCAGCTGACGCATCGTCTGATGTGCGACGTGGTAGACGCAGTTGCCCAGCACCAGTCGACGCGGCAGCCAGCCGTGCTGCCAGAGCGTCCAGAAGTCCTGCCCGGTGAGGTTCGTGGTGAACGGCTTGCCGTTCGGCGCACGGTAGTTGGTTCCGTCGGTGGCCTTGACGGCGGTGCCGGTGGCGAAGAACTCGACGACGTCCGACATGAAGGCGTAGTTCACCGGCCGCAGTGTCACGCCGATGACGCCGTCCGCGCCGAGCTCGGCGGCCTCCGCCTCCATCCGGCTCATGGCCAGCTCGCGGACGTTGTACATCGCCTGGGTGAGTATGCCCAGCTCCTGGCTGGTCTTCCAACCGCCGTACTGGACACCGACGTGGTAGACGCTGGTGCCCATCACCATGCCGAGCGGCTCGAAGCCCGACTCGGTGACCAGGACGAACTCGTTGACCGACAGGTCCGAGGTGAAGCAGGGACGCCCCTGTCGCGACCCGTCCAGACGACCGCGCGCGATCTCGTTGAGCTGAACCTGCTGGTAGCCGGGCGTGCTCATGTGGTTCCCCTGCCTTCCCCGTGGATAAGTCCGGTCCGTCCGCAGCGCGACGGGCCGGCCCGACCCTACCCCGCGTGGCTGAACACCGGTCATTCAGCCTCCGTTCACCTGGAGCCCTCTTGGCGACCGCGGAGGGCATGGGTCAAAGTTGGCTATACAACTTTTGGAGAGAGGTCGAAATCGAATGACCACCACGGAGACGGCCGCCGCAGGCACGGGCCGAGCTCACGCACCGCGGCCCGCCGGCCTGTCGGCGATGTGGCTGCGCGACAACTGCGGCTGCGCCGAATGCCGCGACCCCGGGACGGGCCAGAAGCTGTTCCAGATCACCGAGGTGCCGCAGGCTCTGGCGCTCGCCGCGGCCGAGCGGCGTTCCGAGGCCGGACGCGACGGCTGGGACGTCGTCTGGTCCCCGGACGGCCACCGCTCGCGCTACGACGCCGACTGGCTCGCCGCCGCGGCCGAGCCCGACCCGCGCGCCGAGGACGGCAAGGAGCTGTGGCTGCGCGCCGAAACGCTGAACGGACGCCTCCCGGAGGCGTCCTGGGACGCGTTCATGGGAAGCGACGAGGAGCGCCGGCGGATGCTGGGCGCCGTCCACCGCCTGGGCTTCTGCCTGCTGCGGGATGTGCCGCTGCGCGACGGCCAGGTGCAGGAAGCCGCCCGCGCGTTCGGCTTCGTCCGGGAGACCAACTACGGCCTGCAGTTCGAGGTCCGGGTTGAGGAGCAACCCAACAACCTCGCCTTCACGAACGTCGCGATCACCCCGCACACCGACAACCCCTACCGCGACCCGGTGCCGACCCTGCAGTTGCTGCACTGCCTGGTCAACAACGCGCTGGGCGGTGACTCCGGCCTGGTCGACGGCTTCGCCGTCGCCTCGCAACTGCGCGAGGAGGACCCCGAGGCGTTCGCCGTACTGACCACCACCCCGGTCGAGTTCGCCTTCCGGGACGCGGTGACGGAGCTGAGCGCGCGCCGACCGCTGATCGACCTGGACGCCGAGGGCCGGATCCGCGAAGTGCGCTTCAACAACCGCTCGCTCGGCACGCTCCGACTCCCCAAGGAGCGGACCGACGCCTTCTACCGGGCCTACCGCGCCTTCGCCGAGCTGCTGCTGGCACCGGAGGCGCAGCTGGAGTTCCGGCTCGAGCCCGGCGACTGCCTGATCTTCGACAACACCCGTCTGCTGCACGCCCGCACGGCGTTCGAGCGCGGTGGTGCCCGGCATCTCCAGGGCTGTTACGCGGATCTGGATGCCCTGCTGAGCACGGTGGCGCTGCTGGGCCGCACGCGTCCCAGTGAGGAGAACTGAAATGACGCCCGATCAGATCGTGACCGCCATCGGCGAACTGTTCGCCGGCGAGGGTGCGGCGGACTACCTCGGCGAGCACGTCACCCAGGCCGAGCACATGCTCCAGGCAGCCGCTCTGGCCGAAGCCGAGGGGGCCCAGCCCGCGCTGGTCGCCGCCGCCCTGCTGCACGACGTCGGTCACTTCCGCGGCGCGATCCACGGCCGCGAACTGATGGCCGGGACCGCCGACAACCGCCACAGCCACCAGGGCGCGGACTGGCTCGCCCCCTGGTTCGGTCCGGCGGTGACGGAGCCGGTCCGCCTCCACGTCGCGGCCAAGCGCTACCTGTGCGCGGTCGAGCCCGCGTACTTCGACAGGCTCTCCGAGGCGTCCGTCCACACGCTCTCGCTCCAGGGCGGCCCGATGGACCCGGACGAGGCGGCGGCGTTCGCCCAACTTCCGCACGCCGAAGCAGCAGTACGGCTCCGCCGTTGGGACGACGACGCCAAGGACCCGGACGCGGTCACGCCGCCCTTCGCCCATTTCCGGGACCTGCTGGTCGAGTTGGCCTCCGCACCGGCGCAGGCCCGCTGACCACCCTCAGCTCCCCGCCTCCCGCAGGCGCGCGAGCGTCGTCGCGGCAAGGGAGTTGTGGACGGTGAAGGCGACCGTTCCGGGCAGGTAACGGTCCTCGGACCACTCGATGGGGAGGCCCGTCGGATCCGTCGTCCGGCGGCGCTCGCGGAGCAGCGGCGCGCCGGGCTCGCAGCCGAGCAGGGCGGCGTCGTCCGCGTCCGCGAGGGTCAGGTCGATGGTGTGGTCGGCGTCGGCCAGAACCAGGCCGTTGGACTCGAGTAGTTCGGTGACCGAGACGGCGTCGCCCGGCATCTCCGCGACCAGCGCGCCGATCGGCTCGCCGTAGACGGTCCGTTCGACCATCACCGGGCGGCCGCCGAGCGTGCGGCAGCGGCGCACGGACAGCACCCGGTCGCCCTCGGTCAGCCGCAGTTGCGCCGCCTCCGTCGCGTCGGCCTCGCGCCACTGCAGGGCGACCACCGACCCGCCCGGCTCCTCGCCGAGCGAGCGGGCCCAACGCGTGAAGCTGAGCAGTTCGGTGAAGCTCTGCAGACGCGGCTGCTCCAGCACCACACGGCGGGTGCCCCGACGGGAGGTCACCACGCCCTCGGTGCGCAGCAGCGCCAGCGCCTGGCGGACGGTGCCGCGTGAGACGCCATGGGCGGCCGCCAGGGCCTCCTCGCTGGGCAGACGTCCGCCCGCGCCGTACTCGCCGCTCAGCACGCCCGCACGCACGGCCGCCGCCAGTTCCCGGTACCTCGCCGGCTTCGCCATCGCCACGCCCTGATCCTTTCACGCCGAGCGGCAGCGCCTGCGCGCCTTGCTCTCCCGTGTCCTGCGCCTTCCTGTGCCCTGCGCCTTCCTGTGTCCTGCGCGTCCATTGCGATTCTCGCAAGCAGGTCGTACCGTGGGCCCATGGACGAATCCGTCTCCGGGCGGGTACGCACGGTGATCACGGCGGCGCGGATGAGCCACGCCGCCTTCGCCGCACGCGTAGGGATCACGCCCGACAAGCTCTCCAAATCCCTCAACGGCATCCGCCGCTTCAGCTCCACCGACCTCGCGCTCATCGCGGAGGCCGGATCGGTCACCGTGGACTGGCTGCTGACTGGCCGTCAGTTGAGCCGGGCCGGCGTGGCCGGACGCGGGGACGCCGCCGCGCACAGCAGCAGCCTGAGCGACATCGCCGAGCGATTCACGGCCGCCTACGAGGTCCTCGAACTCCTCGGCCGCGCACCGGAGATGCCCACGCTGCCGGAGGTGGGCCCGGGCGACCCGGACGAACAGGGCGAGCAACTCGCCGCCACCGTACGCGCCTGGTTGGGGCAGACCCTGGGCCCTGGCGAGCCGCTCGCCACCGATCCGGCGCTGCTGCCCACCGGCGAGCTCCTCTCCGTCATCGAGCGGGCGTTCGGCGTGGACTTCGCCGTCGTCGAACTCCCGGGCCCGGTCGACGGGTTCTCCTGGCAGCAGGAGGGCGGCCCACGCCTCGCCCTGGCCCGCAGGGACGACCGCTGGACCCGGCAGCGGTTCACCCTCGCCCACGAACTCGGCCATCTCCTCGCCGGGGACGCGGCCGAGCCGCGCACCGAGTCCCCGGTCGCGCCGGGCCACCAGGCCGAGCCCGACGAGGTCCGCGCCAACGCCTTCGCGGCCGCGCTGCTCATGCCGGAGGCCGACATCCGCCGGGCTGCGGCCCAGTCGGGGCCCGAATCCGCGGCCAAGTCCGGCGCCGACTTCAGTGTCGACTTCGATGTCGACTTCAATGTCGAATTCGCCGAGCTGGTGGTGAGGTTCCGGGTCTCCCCCAGCGCGCTCGCGGCCCGGCTGCGGCGACTCGGCCTGATCGACGCGTCCCAGCAGACACGGCTCCGGCGCCGGACGACTGCGGAGTGCCATCTCGCGGTCGGGGCCATGGACGCCTACCTGCGCGAGGCGGCCCTCGCCGAGGCGGAACGCCCACCGGCACGGCTGGCCGAGGGCCTCTACCTGGCGTTCCGGTCCGGGGAGACGACCCTCCGTCCGCTCGCCGCACTCCTCGGCGTCGAGCCGAAGGAGTTGGAGGACGACCTGCTGCAGGACGACCGACCGCAGGACGGCGCCGTCGAGCGGGACGGCGGGGAGCTGGTCTACCAGCCATGACCGAGTGGTGGTTCCCCGACAACACCGTCCTGTGCAACTTCGCCGCCGTGGACCGGGTCGCGTTACTCGAGAAGGTGCTCGACGGCCGGGGTCGCTGGTCCGAGGCGGTCGCCCGGGAGGCCCGGCTCTCCACCCGGCATCTGCCGCCCCTCGCCGGACTGGCCGAACGCGGCAGCCTCGGCGAACCGGTGGAGATCAGCGACCCCGACGAACGCACCGAGGTCGAACGCCTGCGCCGCGCGGTCTTCGGCGGCGACCGCCGCCGCCCGACCCAACACCTGGGCGAGGCCGAGACGCTGACCCTGATCACCCGCCGCCGAGATTTCCGCCACGCCGTCTGGATCTCCGACGACCGCGACGCCGCCCGCTACGCTCGTAGGCGCGGGATCACCACCCTGGAGACCTTCGACCTGGTCCGCGCCGCGGTCAGGGAGCAGCTCGTCGACGCCGCCGAGGGCCATGGCTTGCTGCTGCGGATGACCGGGGCCGGACGCCGCCTGCATCGCATCAGTGCAGGCCCCGAGGATCTGCTCGGCCCACGGTGATCGTCGGCCGAGACGGCCGCGATCAGGGCGACCCGCGAGGCAAGCCCGTGAAAGCTCAAATCTAGCTCTGAGAATCGCGCCGCCGTCTTCCTTGGCTCGCAGCCAGCCGACATGCTCTCCCCATGGAGCCAGGTGCGGGGGACCTGGCTCCTCCCATTCCTGGGAAGGGGTGTCCTGATGAGCCTCGGTCCTTTCTTCGATCCGTTCGTCGATCCGTTCTTTCTGGCGTCCGCCACGGCGGTCGGTCTCGCCGGTGCACGGGTGCTCTGGACATCCCTGCGCACCGCGCCGAGGCAGCGCGCGGTACGCGGCGCGATCCGACTGCTGCTCGGCGCGCTGTTCTTCGCTCTCGCTCTGGCGACAGTGGCGACCTTCCGCTGGTCGGACGCGACGATCACCGGGAGCGCGACGCCCTCGGGCGCCTCCGCACCGTTCTGGCCGCCGCCGCTGCTGGCCTTCCTGTCACTCGCTGCGACGGCTCTGCCGGTCCTGGTCATCGGCCTGCGCCGGCGGAGCGACCGCCGATCACGGTTGGATATCCGTCCGCACACGGATCTTGAGCGGCGGTCAGGAGTGAGGTTGGTTATGCCTCATGGCGTACGTGTTCCTGATCCCCGCGTGCCTGCTGGCGATGCTCTCCGCGCTGAGACTGTGCCGCCTGGTCGCGACGATCGACCCAGCGGTCAACGGCACGTCCACGCCGGGCGGGTCGCCTGAGACCGGCTCCGAGGAGCTGTCCGACGACGAGCACGCGCCGGACCTCTTCGACGCGGCGTACCTGGCCGGCGGCCCCGAGCGGGTGGTCGAGCTGACCCTGGTCCGCATGGTGGCCAAGGGCGTGCTCCACCTCGCCCACACCGGCTGGACCTCCGTGGCCCGCCCCCACCCGCAGAACGAGCTGGAGGCGGCGGTCCTCACCGCGATCGGCCCCGAAGGCCAGTGCCGCACCGACGAGTTGCGCCGCGAGGTCGCCCACGGCGCGGCGGTACGCGAGATCGCCGACCGGCTCACCCGCCGGGGCCTCGCGGTCGCCCCCGGCACACGGGACACCCTGGCGCAGGCCGTCACGGGCGTGCGGTGGTCCCTGGTGGCCACCCTCGGCCTCTTCGCCGCCGCGCTGGGCGCCGCGGGCGCGCGTGACCTCACCGGCGCGAGGATCGGCCTTGCCGCGTTGGCGGCGTGGTTCACCCTGCCGCTGGTGCTGAGCGCAGGCACCCTGCTGATGGCCCGCATCGAGGTCTACCCGGTCACCCCCTGGGCCGCTCCCCCGGGCCAGGACCTCCTCCGCGGCCTGCGCGCGGGCACGCGCCGTGCCCGCGCCCACCGCGCACACTCCCGCAGCGCGGACCAGACCCTCGCCCTGATCCTCCGCGGCCCCAACGCGCTGCGCGAGCCGTACCTCCGCGCAGCCCTCAAGCCCTCCCGAGCGCTGTAGGGACGGCAGACGGGGCGTTGCAACACGTCGGGGGCGCGGGGCTCCGCTTGATCAACTGCGCACGCGTCAAACCACCCACGCAGTTGGTCAAGCAGGGCCCCGCGCCCCCGGACAAATGCACCTACTTCTTGTTACGCCAGCCCCGCGAGCAGCTCGCTGATCTCCTTGCGCCGGCCCGTGTAGAACGGGACCTCCTCGCGCACGTGCAGACGTGCGCGGCTCCCGCGCAGGTGCCGCATGAGGTCCACGATGCGGTGCAGCTCGTCCGCCTCGAAGGCGAGGAGCCACTCGTAGTCGCCGAGGGCGAAGGACGCGACCGTGTTGGCGCGGACGTCCGGGTAGCCGCGGGCCATCTTGCCGTGCTCGGACAGCAGCTCGCGCCGCTCCGCGTCCTCCAGCAGGTACCACTCGTAGGAGCGGACGAAGGGGTAGACGCACACGTACGACCGCGGCGTCTCGTCCGCGAGGAACGCCGGGATGTGGGACTTGTTGAACTCCGCGGGACGGTGCAGGGCCATGTTCGACCAGACCGGCTCCAGCACGCGGCCGAGCCGCGTGCGACGGAAGCGGTTGTAGGCCTCCTGCAGGTTGTCACTGTCGCCGGAGTGCCACCAGATCATCAGGTCAGCGTCGGCGCGCAGGCCGGACACGTCGTAGGTGCCGCGCACCGTGACGTCCTTCTCGGCCAGCTGCGCGAACAGCTCCTCGACCTCGGTGCCCAGGGCCGCGCGGTCCTCGGGCAGCACGTCCTTGAGCCGGAACACCGACCAGAGGGTGTAGCGGATGACGTCGTTCAGCTCACGCGCCTTCGGCTTCTGCGACTTCTCGCTGCCCTGCGCCTCGTGCGCGTTCTGCTCGCTGTGCTCACTCATGCGCTCATTGTCTCCCTTGCTCGGAACGCTCCGGTCACCAGGTCCACCGCTCGCCACGCGCTGCCGACACAGGCGGGGATGCCCACCCCGTGGTACGCCGCGCCGCACAGCGCCAGGCCCGGCAGCGCGGCGACCTCCGCCTCGATCCGGGCGACCCGCTCGGGGTGGCCCACCGGGTACTGCGGGAGGCCGCCACGCCAGCGGGTGACCGTATGCGCATACGGTCGCGCGGTGATCCCGGCCGCCTCGCGGAGATCGGAGAGCGATCGTTCGATCAGATCCGCATCGTCCTGATCGAGCACGGCCTCCTCGCCGTGGCGACCGAGCGAGGTGCGGAGCACGAACGTGTCCGGGGCGGACCGGTCGAGCCAGCCCCACTTGTTGCTGGAGAAGGTCGACGCCTTGATCGACCGACCGTCGACCGGCGGGACCAGGAAGCCGCTGCCCTGGAGCGCGCCGACGTCCGCGCGGCGGAAGGCCAGCGTGACCAGGGCCATGCCCGCGTACTCGACCTCCGCCAACTCGGCGGCGGCGCGCGGCGCGTGGGAGGTGAGCAGGCGGGCGGCGACGTTCGCGGGAACGGCGAGCACCACCGCGTCGGCGGCCAGCGCCTCGCCGGTCGCGCTCCCGCCGAGCACCGCGGTCCAGCCGTCGGCGGTGCGGCGGAGCGAGTCGACCGGGGTCTCGGTGCGGATGGTGACGCCCGCGTCGCGGCAGGCCTCGGCCACCGCGACGGGCAGACGGCCGATACCGCCCTCGATGCCCATGAAGACCGGGGCCGGGTTGGGGTTCTTCGCGGCTGCGGACAGGGTCGCCCGCACGCCTTCGATCGCCGATCGATCGCGCCGAGCGATCGCAAGCAGTTGCGGAACAGCGGCACTGAGCGAAATTCGATCAGCGTGACCGGCATAGACGCCGCCGAGCAGCGGTTCGACCAGTCGATCGACCACTTCCCGGCCGAGGCGCGCGGCGACATACTCGCCGACGGCGATGTCCTGACCGACCTCGGTACGCGGCAGGGTCTCGTCCTCCGCCGCGCGGGCCAACCCCTCGGCTGAGAGCACGCCGGAGGCGGCGAGCGCGTCGAGGTCCCCGGGCACGCCCATGAGATGACCGGTCGGCATCGGGCGCAGCGCACCACGCGTCCAGATCGCGGCCTTGGCGGTGGTCGGCGGCTGGAGGGCGTCGTCAAGGCCGACGCCACGGCCCAGCGCGACCGCCTCGGGCCGCCTGGCCAGCATGGACTCCGCGCCCAGGTCGACGGTGACGCCGCCGACCTCGCCCGTCCGGAGCTTGCCGCCGAGCCGGGGCCCGGCCTCCAACAGCGTCACCCGCGCACGGGCCGCATGCCCGTCCGCCCCGGCCAGCCGAGCCGCCGCGGCGAGGCCGGCGATACCCCCGCCGACCACAAGGACGTGCGGGAGAGAAGGGGCCTCGGAGGCGGACGTCGTGCTGTTCATGCCCTCACTCTCGCACACCCCCGTTCGGGTCCCCGAAAGCGCGGCGGCCTCCCGCCCCTTGCCCGCCTCGTTGCCGACAACTCGTCGGGAAACACGGGGAGTTGCAGCACGTCAGGGGCGTGGGGCGCTACGCGGAGAGCCACCCCGCGCGGACGGTCCTGCTCGCTCGGCCTGCCCCGTGGGCGGGTGGCTTGTCGCGCAGTTCCCCGCGCCCCTGGATGCCGACACCCGCGCGTCAGCGCTCAGTGCGCTCGTGCACGTGGGCGACCAGCTTGGTCAGGGCGTCCGGGTCGGTGGTCGGGTGAACCCCGTGGCCGAGGTTGAAGACGTGGCCGCGGCCGGAGGCCTTCGCCGAGGCGAGGACCTCGTCGGCCTTCTCGCGGACCACCGACTCGGGGGCGAAGAGGACCGTCGGGTCCAGGTTGCCCTGGAGCGCCTTGCCGCCGCCCACGCGGCGGGACGCCTCCTCCAACGGGACGCGCCAGTCGACGCCGACCACGTCCGCGCCCGCCTCACCCATCAGACCGAGCAGCTCGCCCGTGCCGACGCCGAAGTGGATCCGCGGGACGCCGTACGAGGCGACCTCCGCGAAGACCTTCGCCGAGGCCGGCATGACCGAGCGGCGGTAGTCCTCGGGGGCCAGGCCGCCCGCCCAGGAGTCGAAGAGCTGCACGGCCGAGGCCCCGGCCTCGATCTGCACCTTGAGGAACCCGGCCGTGATCACCGCGAGCCGGTCGACCAGCGCGGCCCACAGGTCGGGCGCGCCGTACATCATGGCCTTGGTGTTCTCGTAGGTCCGCGACGGGCCGCCCTCGACCAGGTAGCTGGCCAGCGTGTACGGCGCACCGGCGAAACCGATCAGCGGGGTCGCGCCGAGCTCCGCGACGAGCAGGCCGATCGCCTCGGTCACGTACGGGACGTCGGAGGGCTCCAGCGGACGCAGTTGCTCCAAATCGGCGGCCGTGCGGACGGGGTTCGCGATGACCGGGCCGACGCCGGGCTTGATGTCGAGGTCGACGCCGATCGCCTTGAGCGGGACCACGATGTCGCTGAAGTAGATGGCCGCGTCCACGTTGTGGCGGCGGACCGGCTGGAGCGTGATCTCCTTGATCAGCTCCGGCATCATGCAGGAGTCGAGCATCGCGATGCCCTCACGGACCTTGCGGTACTCCGGCAGCGAGCGGCCCGCCTGGCGCATGAACCAGACCGGCGTGTGCGGAACCTCCTCCCCGCGACAGGCGCGCAGGAACGCGGAGTCGTACGTCGGCAGGTTCTCGGGGCGGGTGCTCTGGCTCTCGGTCACGCAGAAATCTTCGCACGCCGGACCACGCGTCCTTCGTGGTGTCGGCACTCAGCGGGCTGGCCGGGCGCATAGTCTTCCGGCATGGCTGCGGTGAACGGCGGGAGGCCGATGTACGAGGGTGGTTCCGCATTCGGCGAAGGGACCACGGGGGCGGAGACCGCGCCAGCCGCATTCCGCGCCGCGGTGGCCGAGTTGAAGAGCACCCGGGTGCGTCCCGAGGTGCGCATCGACGACACCCCCGCACCGCGACGGCTGGCACCGTACGCCTACGCACTGACCGCCTCCGTCGAGGTCGACGGGGAGGAGCTGGCCGACGGTCGGCTCGTACTGCTCCACGACCCGTCCGGGCACGAGGCCTGGCAGGGCCAGTTCCGGCTGGTCTCGCTGACGCAGGCGGACCTGGAACGGGAGATCGCGGACGACCCGATGCTGGCCGAGGTGGGCTGGTCCTGGCTGGTCGACGCACTGGAGCAGTTCGGCTGCGCCTACGTCGAGCCCGGCGGGACGGTGTCGCGCGCGTACTCCCAGTACTTCGGTTCGATGGTCGAGCGTCCGTCCAGCACCGAGATCGAGATCCGCGCGTCCTGGACACCGGTGCCGCCCGCCCACTCCGCGATCCCGTCACTACCGTCGATGCCGTCCGTGACCGGGGGCGGGGCAGCCGTCACCGGGCTCGGGCTGGGTGCGCACCTGCGTGCGTGGTGCGAGCTCCTGTGCCAGTGCGCCGGGCTGCCGCCGCTCACGGTTCCTTATCCGGCCACGCCCGTGGTGGGCGAGGGATCGGGCCAGGTCAGCAGCGTCGTGCCGATGCCGACGCGGCGGCAGCCGCGCGGCGGCGCGTGAAGCGGTCGCTGCGCGATCAGGTGAAGGATCGTCAGCTTCGACGTACGCTTAGGTTGCCATTTCGGACATTTCGGTCAGACGTTCGGCGTGTCGACCGCTTTTGATCACTTACGGGTGACTTAGGCTCAATCGGGTTGAACAAAATATCCGAACTGCCCGAATTGCCCCTCACTCAATCGTGATCATTCGCTAAAGCCGGGCACCGATGGTGCCGAAGCAGACAGTGACCCTCTTCCCGGCACCTCTCAATCAGGAGGCCTGGTGTCCGTTCTCCTTGAGCACCCCGCAAACCTGGTCGCCTATCGTCCGACGAAGCCCACCGCCATGGTGGTCATCGCCGACCCTCGCGTCCGCAGCACGGTCACCCGGCACCTCTGGGCCCTCGGCGTGCGCGACGTGATCGAGGCGTCCTCACTCGCCGAAGCGCGTCCGCGCGTCGGAACCCCACGCGACATCTGCGTCGCCGATGTCCATCTCCCCGACGGCTCCGGACTGGCGATCCTCGCCGAGACCCGCGCCGCAGGCTGGCCCAACGGGCTGGCCCTCTCCGCAGCCGACGACATCGGTGCGGTCCGGAGCGCGCTGGCCAGCGGCGTGAAGGGCTACGTCGTCACCGGTACCCGCGTCGGCAGCGGCATGCCGCAGCGTCCGGGCATGCCCGGCACGGGCGGGCTCCGGCCCGGCATGTCCGGCCACGTCCGCCGTCCCGGCATGCCGGGCGCGCCGGTCGGCGCGGGCGTCCCCGGCGCTCCGAACGGCGCTCCCGGCGCGACGCAGGCGGCTCCGCCGCAGGCGTACCGGGAGCTGTCCGGCCGCGAGGTCGAGGTCCTGCGGCTGGTCGCGGAAGGGCAGTCGAACAAGGCGATCGGCGTCGCCATGGGCCTCTCCGCGCTGACGGTCAAGTCCCACCTGGCCCGCATCGCTCGCAAGCTCGGCACGGGCGACCGTGCGGGGATGGTCGCGGTGGCGCTGCGGACGGGCATCATCCACTAGACCGACTCCCGGCCCCGCTTGCGAGGGAACGTTTCTTTCTTCCCCGTTCCCCGGCAAGCGGGGCCGAGACGTGCGCTGGCAGGCCGCCAAACGGGCGCGCGAGGAAGTTGCACGCCACCAGACCCCCACCCCCAGGTGGTGCGTGGTCCCCACTTGCCCATCCATTCCCCGCCCGCCCGTGTCCTTCCGTCAGCGGGAGCGGTGTCGTGGTCCGGGCGTACGCTTGGGGGCGTGACCGACGCCCGTGAAGATGCCATCGACGACGCCAGCGAAACCGCCCACGGGCAGGCGGTCCCCTTGCTGGAACCGCGTGAGGGCATCCCACCCGTCGTCTCCGACGCGGACTCGCTCGCCGCGATAGTGCAACGTTTCGCCGCCGGGCACGGGCCCGTCGCGATCGACGCCGAGCGGGCCTCCGGCTACCGCTACGGACAGCGCGCGTACCTGGTTCAGCTGCGGCGCGAAGGCGCCGGCAGCACGCTGATCGACCCGGTGGCCTGCCCGGACCTCTCCTCCCTCGGGGCCGCGCTGGCCGACACCGAGTGGGTGCTGCACGCCGCGACGCAGGACCTCCCCTGCCTCTCCGAGCTCGGCATGCGGCCGACGCGCCTGTTCGACACCGAGCTGGCCGGACGGCTCGCCGGCTTCCCCCGGGTCGGGCTCGGGCCGATGGTCGAGAACGTGCTCGGGCTGACCCTGGAGAAGGGACACTCCGCCGTCGACTGGTCGACGCGTCCGCTGCCCGAGCCGTGGCTGCGCTACGCCGCGCTCGACGTCGAGGTGCTGGTGCAGCTCCGCGACTCGCTGGAGCGGGAGTTGGCGTCGCAGAACAAGTTGGACTGGGGCCTGCAGGAGTTCGCGGCGATCGTCGCCGCTCCCCCGGCGGGACCGCGCACGGATCCGTGGCGACGGACGTCGGGCGTGCACAAGGTGCGCCGTCGGCGGCAGCTCGCCGCCGTGCGGGAGCTGTGGCTGGCGCGTGACCAGCTGGCGCGCGAGCGCGACGTCTCCCCCGGGCGGGTGCTGCCGGACTCCGCGATCGTGGCCGCCGCACTGGTGATGCCGTCGACGATCCCCGCGCTGCAGGCGGTGCCGGGCTTCGGCCCGCGCGCGCACCGGCGGGCGCTGGAGCAGTGGATAGCGGCGATCGAGACCGCCCGCACCATTCCCGAGCACCAGCTCCCGCCCGCCACCGCGCCGCACGACGGACCGCCCCCGCCCCGCGCCTGGGCCGAGAAGGACCCGCTGGCCGCCGCCCGTCTCTCCGCCGCCCGCTCCGCCGTGACCGCCCTCGCGGAGCAGCTGCACCTGCCGCAGGAGAACCTGATCACCCCCGAGCTGGTGCGCCGGGTCTCCTGGACTCCGCCCAAGAGCGCGACGGCGCTCACCGTCGGGGACGCGCTGCACGCGCTCGGCGCACGCGACTGGCAGGTGGAGCTGGTCGCACCGGTCATCGCCAAGGCCTACGCGGGCGCGAAGGCCGAGCCCCGGCCCGTCGTCGTCCCCGGAAAGGGCGCGAACTCGGCGGCTCGCAGCGCGGAAGCCGCCGCCGACGCGGGCATCGACGCGGCCATCGAGAGCGCCGCAGCACCCAAGAACGGCGTGCCGCAGCGCAGGGAGTGACCCAGAGCTCACTCCTCCCCTCCTTGGCCAGTTGGTTACCGGCGGGTAGCATCACTGTCGGGACGTGCATCCGTGGGCCCTTTTCGCCGTCGGCTGCGACCGTTCCTCTGTGACCGCACCGTGCCCGCTCTCGAACGGGCGCTTGGGAGGAGAGCCACCGTGCCTCGTACCGCGAGGGACGTCGTCTTCGTCGACGGCGTCCGCACCCCCTTCGGCAAGGCAGGCCCCAAGGGCATCTACGCCGAGACCCGCGCCGACGACCTGGTGATCAAGGCGATCCGGGAGCTGCTGCGCCGGAACCCGAACCTGGACCCGGCCCTCGTGGACGAGGTCGCGATCGCCGCCACCACCCAGATCGGCGACCAGGGCCTGACCCTCGGCCGCTCGGCCGCTCTGCTGGCCGGCCTGCCGAAGTCCGTTCCGGGCTACTCCATCGACCGTATGTGCGCCGGCGCGATGACCGCCGTGACGTCCGTGGCCGGTGGCATCGCCTTCGGTGCCTACGACATCGCCCTCGCCGGTGGCGTCGAGCACATGGGCCGCCACCCCATGGGTGAGGGCGTCGACCCGAACCCGCGCTTCCTCTCCGAGAAGCTGGTCGACGAGTCCGCCCTGTTCATGGGCATGACCGCGGAGAACCTGCACGACCGGTTCCCGCACCTGACCAAGGAGCGCTGCGACGCCTACGCCGTCCGTAGCCAGGAGAAGGCCGCCAAGGCCTACGCCGACAACAACATCCAGCCCGACCTGGTGCCGGTGGCGATCCGCCGCACCAACGCCGATGGCGGCGAGACCGGTTGGGGCCTGGCCACGGCCGACGAGCCGATGCGTCCGGGCACCACGCTGGAGTCGCTGACGGGTCTGAAGACCCCGTTCCGCCCGCACGGCCGGATCACCGCCGGTAACGCGGCCGGTCTGAACGACGGCGCCACCGCCTCCCTGATCGCCGCCGAGGACGTGGCGCGCGAGCTGGGCCTGCCGGTCAAGATGCGCATGGTCTCCTACGCCTTCGTCGGCGTGGAGCCCGAGGTCATGGGTATCGGCCCGGTCCCGGCGACCGAGAAGGCGCTGGCCAAGGCCGGTCTGACGATCGCCGACATCGGCGCGTTCGAGATCAACGAGGCCTTCGCCGTCCAGGTCCTCTCCATGCTCGACCACTTCGGCATCGCGGACGACGACGAGCGGGTCAACCCGTTCGGCGGCGCGATCGCCTTCGGCCACCCGCTGGCCTCCTCCGGCGTGCGTCTGATGACGCAGCTGGCCCGCCGCTTCGAGCAGCGTCCGGACGTCCGTTACGGCCTGACCTCCATGTGCATCGGCATGGGCATGGGCGCGACGGTCATCTGGGAGAACCCGCACTTCGACGGTAACGGGAGCAAGTGATGACCACCACCACCGAGCAGCTGCTCAAGGCTCACGAGCTGTTCCCGGACGAGGTCGTGACGACCGCTCACGTGCGTCACCTCGACCTGCCCCTGGGTGCCGGCCGCTTCGCGCTGATCACCCTGGACAACGGCTTCGACCACACCAAGCCGACCACCTTCGGCCCGGGCTCGCTCGCCAAGCTGAACGAGGCGCTGGACCAGGTCGAGCGCGAGGCCGCGGCGGGCGAGATCGTCGCCGTCGGCATCACCGGCAAGCCGTTCATCTTCGCCGTGGGCGCCGACCTCAAGGGCGTCGAGGTGCTCAAGGAGCACAGCGACGCGCTGGCCATCGGCAAGGGCGGCCACGACGTCTTCAAGCGGATCGCGGCCCTGCCCGTCCCGTCCTTCGCCTTCTACAACGGCGCGGCGATGGGCGGCGGCGTCGAGGTCGGCCTGCACTGCACCTACCGCACCGTCAGCACCGGCGTCCCCGCCTTCTCGCTGCCGGAGTGCTTCCTGGGCCTGGTCCCGGGCTGGGGCGGCTGCACACTGCTGCCGAACCTGATCGGCGCGGGCAAGGCCGTCCAGGTCATCATCGAGAACTCGCTCGCCCAGAACAAGCAGCTCAAGGGCAAGCAGGTCTTCGAGCTGGGCATCGCGGACGCGATCTTCGAGCCGGCCGACTTCGTCGAGCAGTCGCTGCTGTGGACCGCCGAGGTCCTCACCGGCGCCGTGACCGTCGAGCGTCCCGAGATCGACCGCGGCCAGGCCTGGGACGACGCCGTCGCCTGGGGCCGCGCCGTCGCCGACGGCAAGGTCCACGGCGCTGCTCCGGCCGCCTACCGGGCGCTGGACATCATCGCCCAGGTCAAGGACGGCGACCTGCAGGCGGGCTTCGACGCCGAGGACGCCGCGCTGGCCGACCTGATCATGGGTGGCGAACTGCGCTCCGGCATCTACGCCTTCAACCTGGTCCAGAAGCGCGGCAAGCGCCCGGTCGGCGCGCCGGACAAGTCGCTGGCCCGCCCGATCACCAAGGTCGGCGTCGTCGGCGCGGGTCTGATGGCCTCTCAGCTGGCTCTGCTCTTCGCCCGCCGCCTGCAGGTGCCGGTCGTCCTCACCGACATCGACCAGGCGCGCATCGACAAGGGTGTCGGCTACGTCCACGGCGAGATCGACAAGCTGCTCGCCAAGGGCCGCGTCAACGGCGACAACGCGAACCGCCTGAAGGCGCTCGTGACCGGCTCACTGGACAAGGCCGCCGCCTTCGGCGACGCGGACTTCGTCATCGAGGCCGTCTTCGAGGAGATGGGCGTCAAGCAGCAGGTCTTCGCCGAGGTCGAGGCCGTGGTCTCGCCCACCTGCGTGCTGGCGACCAACACCTCCTCGCTGTCCGTCAGCGAGATGGCGTCGAAGCTCGAGCACCCGGAGCGGGTCGTCGGCTTCCACTTCTTCAACCCGGTCGCGGTCCTGCCGCTGCTGGAGATCGTCCGCGGCGAGCAGACCGACGACGCGTCGCTGGCCACCGCGTTCGGTGTCGCGAAGAAGCTGAAGAAGACCGCCGTCCTGGTCAAGGACGCTCCTGCGTTCGTGGTGAACCGGATCCTCACCCGCTTCATGGGCGAGATCCAGCAGATCATCGACGAGGGCACGCCGATCGCCGTGGCGGAGAAGGGCGTCGAGCCGCTCGGCCTGCCGATGTCCCCGATCGTGCTGCTGGAGCTGGTCGGCCCGGCCATCGCCCTGCACGTGTCGGAGACCCTGCACGCGGCCTTCCCGGAGCGGTTCTTCGTCTCCGAGAACCTGGGCCGCGTGGTCAAGGCCGGCAAGCGCGGCTTCTACACCTGGGCGTCGGGCCAGCAGGAGCTCGACCCCGAGGTCGAGGCGCTGCTGCAGGTCGGCGACAAGGCTCTCACCGAGGAGCAGGTCCGCGAGCGCGCGCTCGACGCGGTGGCGCAGGAGATCCAGCTGATGCTGGACGAGGGCGTCGTCGCCGAGGCGCAGGACATCGACCTGTGCCTGATCACCGGCGCGGGCTGGCCCTTCCACCTGGGCGGGATCACCCCGTACCTGGACCGTGAGGGCGTCTCCGAGCGGGTCAACGGCAAGCGCTTCCTCGCCCAGGGCGTGGCGAGCGTCCCGGCGTAACTCCGGCAGCTAGCACACAAGGGGCGGCTCTCCGAGAGATCGGAGGGCCGCCCCTTTCTGTGCAGACGAGGACCATGCACTACCAAGGGGCGCGGGGAACTGCGCGAGAAACCACCCTGTGCGGATGGCCCTGACCGTTGAGGACCATCTGCTGTGGGTGGCTTGTCGCGCAGTTCCCCGCGCCCCTTGGTAGTGCAACTACAGGTCAGTGCGAAGAAGACGTAGCGGACGGAGAAGCCGAGGCCGTCGCCTTCTTCTTGTGGTCCGCTGCGGCCTTGGCACTACCGCTCGGGCTCGCGCTGGCGGTCGCGGTCGCGCTCGGGGTGGCCGCCGCCTGCGGCGTCGCGCCGTTGGTGACCGGGATGGACGGCATGTCCGAGGCCGTCGGCGAGGCCGCGATCGCAGCGTCGGTGACGCGCGCGACCAGGTCCTTGACGCTGATCGACTGGGTCGCGGAGGCCAGCACCGTCTCCGGGGCCGGGTCCTTGACGGTGCCACCGATCTGCATGGTCAGCAGCGGCACGGAGCCCAGCTTGGAGCTCTGGAGCAGCGAGGTGGAGTCCTTGACCCAGACCTTGTGGTCGCCGCCCGTCACGCACGCGCGGAAGACGTCGGTGTCCAGGTCCTTGACCTTCTTGGACAGGTCGATCAGGTGGTTCGTCGAGGCGAAGGCGTCGTCCGACACGGCCGGCTGGTTGTTCAGCAGCACCGCGCGGTAGTCGGCGAAGGCGTTCGCCGGCTTGGCCGAGTCCTGCGCGCAGCCGAGCGCGTTGCCCGCCTGGAGCGAACCGCTGCCGCCCTGGGCGGCGTCGATGCCGTCGGTCTCGCGGTAGTAGATGTTCGCCTGACCGGAGGCCACCAGCTGGCGCAGCGTGGCGCCGTAGGTGTTCTCGAACTTCAGCGAGTTCGGGTCCCGCATGTCCTCGTAGAGGTTGAGGGTGACCGGCGCGTGCCCGTATGCGGGGACGGCCAGACCGCTCGGGCCTGCGGCGGCGGTGGGGAGCTGCAGCTGCGACTCCTTGTTGCTGCGGACCACGGAACCGATCATTCCCGCGATCACGAAGACCACGACGATCGCACCGCTCACGGCCGCCCACCGTGTCCACGGCGTCGTACGCATGGACGCACCCGCCGGCTGCGGGTCCTTGTCCGGGGAGCTACTCACTTCCACCCATCCTCAACCACTCGTGTCCCCGCACTTCTGCGTCAGCGCGCGTGGATCGGACTCAGCATGTCATGCGGAGTTAAGAAGCCTTCAACTGGATCACGGCTTCCACTCATAAAGCACCGCGCCGCCGACCGTGCCCACCCTCGTGCCATGGGCGGCCAACAGGGCCTGAAGTGGAGCGATGTGATCCGGGCCATACGGGGCGCCCTGGGAGTCGTCCACGAACAGGCCCGGCGGATGCTCACGCATCTCCTGTTCAAAAGTCTGCCATGAGCCGTTCACGCCTTGAGCCAGCCCCACTCCCCGACCGTCGCGGCCCCCGGCGAAGTTGGTCAGCAGACCCGCCGTCAGATAGCGGCTGGCAGGCGGACGGTCGGCGAGCCAGTAGATCTCCGGGTGCATCCCCCAGACCAGCACCGGCTGCCCTGGCCCGGTCCGGGCGTCGACGGCCCGCACGACGGCCTGCACGCGGGTCACGGACACGGTCGACCACGTCAGCCCCAGCACGACGAACACGACGCCTGCGGCGGCGCTCCAGGCGAGCACGGCCAGCGTCCAGCGCGCGGGCGCGCGGTGCAGTGCGGAGGCGCCGAGGAGGGCGAGCGGGGGGACCAGCTGGAGGTAGTAGTGGCCGAAGAAGTGCAGCCCGGTCACCACCCCGAGCGCGGAGCCGCCCAGCCACACCCACAGGTCGCCGTCCTCCCGCAGCGACGTCCGCGGATCCCGGGCGACGACGAGCAGGACGCCGAGCCCCGCGGCCCCGAGGAGCGCGGCGTTACCTGCAGCACGGGCGAGCGCCGTCAGCCAGGCCCCGTCGAGCGAGGCGTAGCCGCTGCTGCCGGAGACGACCCAGAAGAGGAAGTCGTGCGGCCCCAGCAGGACGGCCAGCGCGGCGACGGGCACGGTTGAGCCGAGCAGCACGCGAACCAATGCGGCGCGACGGCCGTCGCGTTGGCGGAGGAGAAGGAAGAGGACGGGGAGCAGCACCGCTCCCCCGGTCTGCTTCACCATCGCGGCTGCGGCGGTCGCGAGCCCCGCGCCGGCCCAGCGCTGCCGGTCCGCGCACCAGAACGCGGCGGCGGTGGCGGGCAGCATGAAGACCTCGAAGGTCGCCGCCTGGCTGTCCTCGGGCGAGAGCCCGACGCTGAGCAGCAACGCGAGCACGCCCGCGACCAGCGCCGCGCGCGGCCCCCAGCGCCGCCGCGCGACGGACGCGAGCAGTAGCGCGGTGGCGAGGTGCGCGAGGACCGCGAGGACGCGCAGCGGCCAGAGGGAGTCGGAGCCGAAGACCCAGAACGCGGCCTGGTAGAGCCACGGCAGCAAGGGCGGCTTCCGGTCCACGACGGTCGTGTAGAGCGTCCCCCCGACAGCCAGCATCCGCGCCTCGGTGGCGAGGTAGCCCTCGTCGGGATTCCAGAACGGCCGTAGGAAGGAGGGGAGATGGGTCAGTACGGCGACGACGGCGAGAAGCCCTGCACTCCGCAAGGGGCGCGAGGAACTGCGCGACAAGCCACCCACGACGGTAGAGCCCCGAACGCGCAGGGCCATCCGCATGCCGGTGGTATCTCGCGCAGTTCCCCGCGCCCCTGGGTGTTGCAACTACAACACTGCTGCCGGGTCCAGCGAGACCTTCGCGACCAGCGCTGCCGTCTTCTCCGCCACGCCGTCGGCCGTCAGGCCGATCTCGGCGAGGATCTGGTCCCGCGTCGCGTGGTCCAGGAACGACTGCGGGATCCCGAGATCCCGGAGCGGGACGTCGACGCCCGCGTCGCGGAGCACCTGCGAGATCGCCGCGCCGACGCCGCCCGCGCGGCCGTTGTCCTCGACCGTGACGACCGCACGGTGGCGCGCCGCCAGAGGCGCGAGCTCCGGGTCGACGGGCTTGACCCAGCGCGGGTCGACGACCGTGGCGCTGATGCCCTGCGCGGCCAGCTTCTCCGCCGCGTCGAGGCAGGTCTGGGCCATCGCGCCGACCGAGACGATCAGGACATCGGCATCAACGCCGTCAACGGCACCGTCGCGCAGCACGTCCATCCCGCCGATCCGGGCGACGGCCGGGAACGCCGGGCCGACCGTGCCCTTGGAGTAGCGGACGACCGTCGGCGCGTCCTCGACCGCGACCGCCTCGCGCAGCTGCGCGCGCAGCTGGTCGGCGTCACGCGGCGCGGCCAGCCGCAGGCCGGGGACGACCTGGAGGATCGACATGTCCCACATGCCGTTGTGCGAAGCGCCGTCCGAGCCGGTGACACCGGCGCGGTCCAGGACGAAGGTCACGCCGCACTTGTGCAGCGCGACGTCCATCAGCACCTGGTCGAAGGCGCGGTTGAGGAAGGTCGCGTAGACCGCGACGACCGGGTGCAGGCCGCCCGTGGCCAGGCCCGCCGCCGAGACGGCGGCGTGCTGCTCGGCGATGCCGACGTCGTAGATGCGGTCCGGGAACTCCTTGGCGAAGGGCGCCAGGCCGACCGGGTGCAGCATGGCCGCGGTGATACCCACCACGTCCTTGCGCTCGCGGCCGATGGCGACCATCTCCTCGCCGAAGACGGAGGTCCAGTCCTGGCCGCCGGAGGACTTCACCGGCAGGCCGGTGTCCGGGTGGATCACCGGGACCGCGTGGAAGCGGTCCTCCTCGTTCTGCTCGGCGGCGCGGTAGCCGCGGCCCTTCTGGGTGAGGCAGTGGACGATGACGGGGCCGCCGAAGCCGCGGGCGCGACGCAGCGCGGACTCCAGGGCCTGGACGTCGTGGCCGTCGATCGGGCCGACGTACTTGAGGCCGAGGTCCTCGAACATGCCCTGTGGGGCGATGAAGTCCTTGAGGCCCTTCTTGGCGCCGTGCAGGGTCTCGAAGAGCGACT
This sequence comes from Streptacidiphilus sp. MAP5-3, assembly GCF_041262505.1. Lineage (NCBI taxonomy): Bacteria > Bacillati > Actinomycetota > Actinomycetes > Kitasatosporales > Streptomycetaceae > Streptacidiphilus > Streptacidiphilus sp. MAP5-3. The sequence continues at coordinate 137,897 of NZ_JBGCCL010000013.1, read as the reverse complement.
GGCCGACGACCGGGGTGCGCTGCAGTGCGTCCTTGCCCCAGGCCAGGAAGCGCTCGTAGCCCTGGGTGGTGCGCAGGGTGGCCAGGTGGTTGGCCAGGCCGCCGATGGTCGGCGAGTAGGAGCGCTCGTTGTCGTTGACGACGATGATCACCGGGCGGTCGGACGACTCGGCGATGTTGTTGAGCGCCTCCCAGGCCATACCGCCGGTCAACGCGCCGTCACCGATGACGGCGACGACGTGGCGGTCGTCGTGGCCTTGGAGCTGGTTGGCCTTGGCCAGGCCGTCCGCGTAGCCGAGCACGGTGGAGGCGTGCGAGTTCTCGATCACGTCGTGCTCGGACTCGGCACGCGACGGGTAGCCGGAGAGGCCGCCCTTGGTGCGCAGCTTGGAGAAGTCCTGACGCCCGGTGAGGATCTTGTGGACGTAGGACTGGTGGCCGGTGTCGAAGAGGATCCGGTCCTTCGGCGACTCGAAGACGCGGTGCAGGGCGATGGTGAGCTCCACCACGCCGAGGTTCGGGCCGAGGTGACCGCCCGTCTTGGAGACCTCCTCGACCAGGAAGCCCCGGATCTCCTCGGCCAGGACGGCCAGCTGTCCCGGGGTGAGACGGTCAAGATCGCGCGGTCCCCGAATGCGGGTCAGCAGGGCCACCCGTTCCTCCTCTATCTCTGTCGGCCGCGAGCGACCGCGAGCGCCCTCGCCCGCCGCCCGTTCACTCCGGGCTCGACCGTGGGTCTGTCCGAATCCGCTCAGTCTACGGCCCTGTCCCGGTGACGCGACCGACCGGAGTGCCGCCTTGGCCGGAACGTGCGACCACCCGGCACCGGAGCGGTTCGGTGCCGGGCGGTCCTTCTTGCAGTCCGTCAGCCCCGCGACCCGGTCCTCCCCCTCAAGAGGCCGGTTCGCGTTGCGGAGGGCCGACGGGCGTCGGTACGCCCGAACGGGCGAACGAGCACCTGCGGTCGGTGGGTCGTCGCAGCCTCAGCCGCGGCCGGAGGACTTCTGGGTGCGGCGCGACAGCGAGTCGACGACCACGGCGGCGAGCAGCACGACGCCCATGATCATGTACTGGATGTCGAGGTTCAGGCCGAGCATGTACAGGCCGCTCTGGATCGACGAGATCACGAGCATGCCCAACAGCGCGGACCAGACCCGGCCGCGACCACCGAAGAGGCTGGTGCCGCCGATGACAGCCGCGGCGATGGCCATCATCAGGTTGTTCGGGTCGGAGCCCGCCTGGCCGGCCGCGCCGGTCTCGGCCGCGATGGCCAGACCGCCGAGGGCGGCGAAGGCGCCGGAGATCGCGTAGACCGAGATCCGGATCGCGGAGACGGAGATGCCCGCGCGGCGGCTGGCCTCGATGTTGCCACCCACCGCGAAGATCTTGCGGCCGTAGGCGGTGCGGCGGAGCACGAAGTCGGCGATGATCAGCAGCGCCAGGAAGAGCACGGCCGCGTTCGGTACACCGCTGGCCTGGTTCAGCACATACGCCACCCCGAAGGCGCCGATGGCGAGCAGGACGGAGCGCAGCACGATCTCGCCGGTCGCACGGAACGGTACACCGGCCTTACGACGGCGGCCCTGCTCCAGGAAGCTGCCCACCGCCAGCGAGGCGACGGCCAGGGCGGCCAGGATGTAGGCGCCGGAGATGTCGCCGCCGAGGAAGTAGGAGTTGCCGGACAGGAAGTGGATCAGGCCGGTGTCCGGGAGGTTGATCGTGCCGGTCGAGCCGAGCAGCCAGAGCATGACGCCCTGCCAGGCGAGGAAGCCGCTCAGGGTGACCACGAACGCGGGCACGCCGATCTTGGCGAAGACCCAGCCCTGCAGCGCGCCGACCAGCGCGCCGCCGGCCAGCGTGAGCAGCACCGCCAGCCACGGGTTCAGCCCGTCGTTGACGGATATCACGGCGAAGAAGGCCGCTGCCAGACCGCTGACCGAGCCGACCGAGAGGTCGATCTCACCCAGCAGCAGGACGAAGACCAGGCCGATCGAGAGCAGACCGACGCCGACCATGTAGTAGGCGACGAACTCGGCCGTCGAGGGAGCGAAGAACTTGCCGTCGTTGAGGCTGAAGACCGCCCAGATGACGATCAGGCCGATGATGACCGGGAGCGAGCCCAGCTCACCGCCGCGCACCTTGCGGACGAACTCGTTGACGTAGCCCTGCAGTCCGGCCTCGCGCTGAAGCAGGCGAGGGTCGACGGCGGGGGACTCCGGCGCGGGGGTCGCGGGGGTCTTGGTGTCGTTGCTCACTTCGCGGCCTCCGCCGTGCGCGCCTGACGCCGGGTCACCGCGTTCTCGGTGGCGCCGGTGATCGCGGCGATGATGGTCTCCTGGGTGGTCTCCTGGACCGGGAAGCTGCCGTTGTTCCGGCCCAGCCGCAGCACCGCGACGGTGTCCGCGACGGCGCGGACGTCGGCCATGTTGTGGCTGATCAGGATGACGCCGAGGTTCCGCTCGCGGAGCCGCTCGACCAGGTCGAGGACCTGCGCGGTCTGCTCGACACCGAGGGCCGCGGTGGGCTCGTCCAGGATCACGACCTTGGGCTCGCCGATCAGCGAGCGGGCGATCGCGACGACCTGGCGCTGACCGCCGGAGAGTCCGGCGATCGGTATGCGCACGCTCGGGATGCGGATGGACAGTGTGTCCAGCAGCTCCCGCGCCTTCTGCTCCATGGCCACCTCGTCGAGGGTGCCGCGACGCTTCAACTCGCGTCCGAGGAACAGGTTTCCGACCACGTCCAGGTTGTCGCAGAGCGCGAGGTCCTGGTAGACGGTGGCCACACCGAGCTGCTGGGCGTCCTGCGGACGCTGGATCGAGACGGGGGTGCCCTCCCACTCGATCTCGCCCTCGTCGATCGGGTGCACGCCCGCGATCGTCTTGACCAGGGTGGACTTGCCGGCGCCGTTGTCACCGACCAGCGCCACCACCTCTCCGGCGTGAACCTCCAGCTCGACGTCGGTGAGGGCCTGCACCGCGCCGAACCGCTTGGAGACCCCGCGCAACGCCAGTACGGGCGCGCTTGTCACGTGAACCAACTCCTTCTGCCCACCCGGTGCCTCGGATGGGCTGGTCGACGCCCGCGCGGGATCACCGCGCGGGGGACGACGTCTGACGAAAGCTCAGCACCAGGCGTGCCGAGGGGGAAGGTGCGGCCTACTGCAGGCCGGCGGCCTTGCAGGCGGCGGCGTAGTCAGCGGTGCAGATCTGGCTGACGCTCCAGAGGCCGTCCTGGACCACGGTGGACTTGATGTTGGCCTTGGTGACCAGGACCGCGGGCAGCAGGTCCGAGGGGGCCTTGTCGCCGGACAGGCTGGTGCTGGTCGTGGTGGCGACCGAGCTGATGCTGGTGCCGTTCAGCAGGTCCACGGCCAGCTGGGCGGCGGCGTCGGCCTCCGGCTTGTAGGCCTTGTAGACCGTGTACGCCTGGGTTCCGGCCACGATCCGCTGGATCGCGTCGAGCTGGGCGTCCTGACCGCCGATCGGCAGCGCGGACAGGCCGGCCGTCTTCATCGACTGGACGATACCGGCGGCCATGCCGTCGTTCGCCGAGTAGAAGGCGGCGATGTTGCCGGCGCCGAGCTGGTTGATGGCAGCGGTCGCCTTCTGCGCGGCGACGTCCGCCTTCCACAGGCCCGAGGCGTCGTAGGCGATGTTGACCTTCCCCGCGACGGCCTCCTGGAAGCCCTTCTTGAAGTAGGCGGCGTTCGGGTCGGCCGAGTCGCCGTCGATCTCGACGATCTTGGCGGTCGGCGTGGCCTTGCTGCCCAGGGCGTTGAGCAGGCCCTGGCCCTGGAGCTCGCCGACCTTCTCGTTGTCGAAGGAGACGTAGGCGTCGATCGGGCCCTCGGCCAGGCGGTCGTAGGCCACGACCTTGATGCCCTTGGCGTGGGCGGCCACGACGGAGGCCTTGATCTGGGTGGCGTCCTCGGCGTCGACGACCAGGACCTTGACGCCCTGGTTGATCATCGTCTGCACCTGCTGCGCCTGGACCTGCGCACTGCCGCCGGCGTTGTCGTACTGGACGGTCGCGCTCGGGTCGAGCTGCTTGACCTGGGCCTCGAACAGCGGCTTGTCGAACTGCTCGTAGCGGGTGGTCTGGTTCTCCGGGAGCAGCAGGCCGATGACCTGGGAGCCGCTCGAACCGGAGGAGGAAGAGGAAGAAGAGCTGGAGCTGCTGCCGGCCTTGCCACATGCGGCCAGACCAAGTGCTATGGAAACGGCGGTGGTTACCACGACCGTGCGGCGCAGAGTGCTGTTCATCGTGTGGGGTGCCTCCCTGACGCGGTCGCAACGTTGCGACCGAGGTGTGAGGGAGTCAACCCCGCACACCCCGATGGCGTCAATAAGTAAAACCGCACTCTGTTGAATCCGAACCCTTTCGTTATCTTCCTGAAGACACAGGGGTAACCAAGCCCCTGTAAGCCGAACCTCAGCCCATCGGCAATGCGTTGGAATCGCTCATTTCCGACATCACCAACGCCAAGGCTCCAAGGACCTCGGCCCGGCCGCCGAGCGTGCCGGGCACCACGGAGAGCTGCCGCGCGGCGCTCGGGATCGCGTAGCGCGCCACCGACTCGCGGATCGGGTCCAGCACCAGGTCGCCGGCCTCGGCCAGGTCGCCGCCGAGGATCACCCGGCGCGGGTTGAGCAGGTTGCACATGGTCGCCACGCCGCTGCCGATCTGGCGTCCGGCGTCGGCCAGCACGCGACGGCAGCCCAGGTCACCGCGCTGGGCCAGCTCGACCACCTTCGGGATGCTCAGGTCCTGACCGTGGCTCTGCTGGAGCAGGCCGAGGATGTGCCGGGCGCCGACGAACGTCTCCAGGCAGCCGCGGTTGCCGCAGCGACAGACCGGTCCGGCCTCGTCCAGGGTGATGTGCCCGATCTCGCCCGCCGTGCCGCCGGGGCCGCGGTAGATCTGACCGGCGATCACCAGGCCCGCGCCGACGCCGCTGGCCACCTTGATGTAGGCGAGGTCCGACAGCCCGCGACCAGCACCCCACACCAGCTCGCCGAGCGCGCCCAGGTTGGCGTCGTTGTCGACGCGGACCGCCATGCCGAGCCGGGCGGAGAGCTCCTTGGCCGGGGAGATGCCGCTCCAACCGGGCAGGATCGAGGTCGAGCCGAGGGCGCCGGTCTCCACGTCGATCGGTCCGGGCACGCCGAGGCCGACACCGATCACCTTCTCCGGGGCGAAGCCGGTCTGCTCCAGCAGCCGGGCGACCAGCTGCTCGGTGCGGCCGAAGCCCTGCTCGGCGGAGGCGTCCGTGTCCAGCGGCTCGCTCTCCTCGGCGAGCACCCGGTGGGCCAGGTTGCCGATGGCCACCCGCAGGTGGGAGTGGCCGAAGTCGACGCCGACGACGATCCCCGCGTCCGCGCTGAGCGAGACGCTGCGGGCCCGCCGGCCACCGGAGGAGGTGGGCGTGACCACGACCGTCCCGGCTTCGCTGAGCTCGCGGACGATGTTGGACACGGTCGCGGCGGACAGCCCGGTGCTGCGCGCGATCTCGGCCTGGGTCAGCGAGCCGGCCATCCGGACCGCCCGGAGCACGCGCTCCAGGTTCGCCCGGTGCAGCGACGACTGGGATCCCGGCGTTTCCACGGACATGAGCGTTCCATCCTCGCCGCCCGCGCCGCGTCCTTGCGGCGGAGCCCTCTGCGTGGCCTTGAATTCGGCCTTGAATACAACTTCTGAACTTCAAGCAGAGCCAACAGGGTGAACTCATGTCAAGAGTGAAGGGAAAGAGATGCCCTAAATGTTGCTGAAACGCGCCCACCCCGGACTGAAGGCGGTCCGGGGCGGGCGAAGGCAGGGCCTGACTTCAGGCGGTGCGCGGCGTCAGGCCACGCCCCGGATCCGGCGGACCAGGAGGCCGCCGGCCACGGTGACCAGGGCCGTCGCCAGGTAGAGCCCGGTGTAGCCGCCGGCATGGGCGATGACCGGTGCCGCGAGGGCCGGGGCGAGGACCTGCGGGCCGGAGTTGGCGATGTTGATCACGCCGAGGTCCTTGGCCCGGTCCTGCGCCTGCGGCAGCACCTGGGTGACCAGCGCCTGGTCCACCGCGAGGTAGACGCCGAACCCCGCGCCCAGCACGGCGGCGGCGACCATGGCGGCCGCCCAGCTGTGCAGCAGGGCCAGGATCACCGCGGCCACGGCCATGATCGCCGCCGACAGCAGCACCAGCCCCTTGCGCCGACCGCGCCGGTCCGAGAGCACGCCGACCGGGATCGCGGTCAGCGCGGCGCAGACGGTGTAGATCACGGTGAGGATCAGCACGCCCGTTCCCGGATCGGCGTAGTGCACCGAGTCGGTGAGGTAGTAGAGCAGGTAGAGGGTGCCGAGCGCGTTGCCCAGGTTGATCAGGAACCGGGTCAGCCAGGCCCAGCCGAAGTCCGGGTACCGGCGCGGGCTGACCCACAGCGTCCGCGCGATCACGCGGGCGTCCCAGGCTGGCCGCAGCGCACGCGGCAGCACCGGCTCGCCGTGGCGCAGCACGAACGGCAGCGCGAGCACGACGGTCAGCAGCGCCAACGTGCCGTAGCCGGACCAGATCCCCGTCACCAGCAGCGTGGTGATCAGCGCGCCCAGCACCAGCCCGAGCGACTGCATGATCCCGGTCCAGCCGCTGACCTCCGCCCGCTGCGCGACCGGCACCCGGTCCGCGATCGGGGTGGTCACCCCGGCCAGCATCGCGTTCAGCCCGGCCTGCGCGACGCACCACCCGAGCGTCACCCCGAGCAGACTGTGCTGCGCGGCGGTCACCACCAGCCCGACGGCCCCCGCCACGGCCCCGCCCAGGATCCACGGCCGCCGCCGGCCGAACCTGCTGGTCGTCCGGTCCGAGAGCGCCCCGGCGAGCGGGTTGGCGAGCACCGCGACGAGCGCGCCGACGCCGGTGACGACGGAGAGCGCGGTGTCCTTGCCGTGCAGGTCGATGTGTTCGAGCTGGAGCGGCAGCAGGATCTGGATCGGGGTCATGAACGCCATGAAGACAGCGAGCGTGGCGAGCGACAGTCCCCCGGTCCAGCCCGCCCGCACGCGCTCGTCGGGTTCGGCGAAGACATCCGGGAAAGGAGTCGCGGACTGCTCCACGGCTTGCTTCATGGCGACTCCTCGACGAAATTCATGAGCCCATTCATGAGCATGACTCATGTTTTTCGCCGGAGTCTAGGACCGGGAGAGCCCTTTGAACAGGGGTCGCGTCCTCACATTCTTGCCACCGCCGGCCCGTCAGGCACTCGCGGTGTGGACGAAGCCGAGCGTGTCGAGGCCCTCGGCCTGGCACAGCGCGTCGGAGGCGCCGCCGAGTCGGGTGAGCAGCAACTGGTAGTCGGCGCCGCTGGACTGCCCCCAGTGCATCGCGGCGCGCCACAGCCTGCGCCCGTGGCCGTGGCCGCGCTGCTCGGGCAGGACACCGAAGTACTGCGGCAGCAGACGGACGCGCCCGGCCGGGTCCTTCATCGTCTCCATCGGTCCGATCGCCCCGACGATCCGTCCACCGGACACGATCGTCAGAACGGGTCCGGTCTGGGCGTCGGCCTGGAACCGGCGCCACAGGAACGCGAAGCCGTCCGCAGCCATCTGCTCGGCGAACACCGCGAAGCGGGCCCGGACCTGCTCGGGCAGGTGCCGCAGATCCTCGACACCGTCGACCGGCTCGTTCTCGCCGGGGCGGAAGGTCTTGAGCTGCACGCGGGTCACGGCGACGCCGGACTGCCGCTCCGGCCGGTCGGCCTGGTCGGGCCGGTCGACCTGCTCCGGCTGGTCGGGCCGGTCGGGCCGGAACCAGATCGCGCGCGCCCTGTCGACGTCCTCGCGGGCGGCCAACTTCCGTGCAAACTGCAGCAACTCCGCCACGGGCGCAGGGTCAGTGCCGAAGTAGTGCACCTTCACCATCCCGCGTCCCCAGGGGCTGATCGTCGGGATCACCGTCCGATCCGGGCCGTGCTCGACGTCCTGCGGCATGATGCGCTCGTCCTTCACCCCCGACCAACGATGGTCCTTGTCGTACGGCAGGAACCGCCCGGTTCCAGCGACCGCCAACACGTCGGCGAGCAGGTCCGGGCCGAGCGCATCCGGGTGGATCGGGCCGAGAGTCGGGACGTAGGGAACACGCATCACGGGGCGCAGCAAGTCCCACGAGAGGTCCATGGCCGCACCCTACTCGCGCCGCGCACGCGGAACGAGCCCCGACACTGGTCAGCGCGGCGACGCGGCCTGTCGCTGCGCGGCGATGAAGGCCCGGTACCAGTCGAAGCTCGCCCGCGGCGTGCGGGTCCGCTCCGGGGAGTCGAAGTCGACCTCGACCAGGCCGAAGCGCTGGTGGTAGCCCTCCGCCCACTCGAAGTTGTCCAGCAGCGACCAGGTGAAGTAGCCGCGCACGTCCACCCCTTGGTCCATCGCGTCGCGTACCGCCGCGATGTGCCCGGCCAGGTAGGCGATGCGCGCCGGGTCGTCCGGCCCGGCGGGCTGGGAGCAGCCGTTCTCGGTGATCCAGACCGGCGGGAGTGCCGCGCCGTAGCGCTGCTTCAGTCCCACCAGCAGCTCGGTCAGCCCGTCCGGCACGACCGGCCAGTCGAACGCGGTGCGCTCGTAGGCCTCCTGCGGCTCCACCAGGTCGAAGGGCAGACCCGCGCCCTCGCTGGGAGCGCTGATCCAGGTGGGGTTGTAGTAGTTGATCCCCAGCCCGTCCAGCGGCGCGCCGACGATCTCCATGTCGCCGTCCCTGACCACGCCGCCCCAGCTCGGACCGTCCACCCCGAACGCCGACAGGTCCGGGTAACGCCCCAGCAGCAGCGGGTCGTTGAAGAGCCGGTTGTGCAGCGCGTCGTACACCTCCGCCGCCGCGAGGTCCTCGGCCCGGCCTGCCGTGCGCACCGGGCTGCAGTTGTTGGCGATCAGCACCTCGGCACCCGGCACCGCCGCACGCAGCGCGGCGACCGCGAGGCCGTGGCCGAGCAGTTGGTGGTGCGCCACCGGCACCGCGTCGAGCAGCAGCGCCCGCCCGGGAGCGTGGACGCCGAAGGCGTAGCCGAAAGCCATGTGCACGAAGGGCTCATTCAGCGTGATCCACCGCCGGACGCGGTCGCCCAGCCGTTCCGCGACGACCGCCGCGTACTCGCCGAAGCGGTACGCGGTGTCACGGGCGAGCCAGCCGCCGCCGTCCTCCAGTGCCTGCGGGAGGTCCCAGTGGAAGAGGGTGGGCGTCGGCGTGACGCCCGCTTCGAGCAGGGCGTCGACGAGGCGGTCGTAGAAGTCGAGCCCGCGCGGCTCGACCTTCCCCTCACCCGCGGGCAGCACGCGCGGCCAGGAGAGCGAGAAGCGGTAGGCGTCCAGCCCCAACTGCCGCATCAGCGCGACATCCTCGGGAAACCGGTGGTAGTGGTCGCAGGCGATGTCGCCCGTGTGCCCGTCGCGCACCGCGCCCGGTCGGCGGACGAAGGCGTCCCAGATCGACCGGCCCTTTCCGTCCTCCTCGGCGGCGCCCTCGATCTGGTACGCGGCGGTCGAGGCACCCCAGACGAAGGAGGCGGGGAACCTCGGCTCCTGGGAAGTCGGCGGGGTCGGCGACATGCGGATCACACCCTCACGAGCGAGCACAGGCGGGAACATGGAGACGCAAGAACATGAGAAACACTCATATTAGAGACTCGCCAAGCGTACACTCGATCAGGCAGAGTGAGGCCATGCACGTTCCCGCGTCCTCCGCAGGCATCGTCCGCCGTCGGCCCGTGCAACGGCGCAGCCAGGAACGCTTCGACCGGATCCTGGACGCCACCGCACGGCTGCTCGACGAGGTCGGCTACACCGCGCTGACCACCAAGGAGGTCGCCCGCCGCGCGGAGGTCCCGATCGGGACGCTGTACCAGTTCTTCCCCGGCGTCGACGGGCTGCTGGGCGCGCTGGCGGAGCGCAATCTCGAACACTTCATGGACCGTCTCACCCGGCGAATGGAGGCCGAGCGGCCCTCCGACATCGCCACCCTGGTCGACCTCGCGGTCGAGGAGTACGTCGCCATGCACCGCGCCGTCCCCGGTTTCGGCGTAGTGGACTTCGGCGCGGTCGGCCGCGAGGACAGCCAGAGCGTCCACCTGCTCGACGCGGTCCTGGAGAACAACGCCGCCGTCGCGGACCGCCTCTGGCTCCTCCTCGGCGACCTGATCGGCGGCGCGGACCGAGCGGCCGCGAGGGTCTCGCTCCACGTCGCACTGGAGTGCGCGGACGCGGTCCTCCGGCTGGCGTTCCGCAGCGATCCCGAAGGCGACCCGGTGCTGATCGCGGAGTGCAAGCGCCTCTTGCGGGGCTACCTCGCGTCGACGGACTGAGCAGCCCTGGGCACAAGGGGCGTTGCGCGCGCCCCCGCGTAGTGCAACTGCCCCTGCTCAGTACCACTGCGTAGTGCAACTACCTGATCTGCGGCATCACTTCGTCCGTGAAGAGCCGGAGGCTCTCCCACCCCGCCTCGACCGGCATGCCCCCGCACAGCGGATGCAGCATCAGCGTCCCCATCGCCCCTTCCTCCGCCGCAGCCGCGACACACTGCTCGGGCGTCAGGCAGCAGTACACGCCCTCGGCCCGGAGTTGATCCACCGTCAGCGCCTTGGTGGAGACCGCCGAGCGGATGTCCGCCGTCTGCCAGGACGCGTACGTCCGGGCCTCGTGGAGGAAGTGCTCGCCGTAGCGGGCCCAGGCGCGGTCCGGGTCGTCGGTGCAGTGGAGCATCCGCGTGCGTTCCGGCGGCAGCAGCACGAAGCCGCCGTCCCAGCCGGCGCCAGCGGCCAACGCGTCGTAGTACTCGACCAGTTCGGGCAGGTGGGCGGCCGTGAAGAGCGGCAGCCGCAGGCGCACCGCGCGGCGGACGGCCGCCTTGGAGGAGCCGCCGACGATCAGCGGCGGGTGCGGCGCGGTCAACGGCGGCGGCGTGAGCCGCACCCTGCGGCCCCGGTGCTCGAACTCCTCGCCGGACCAGGCCGCAAGCAGCGTCTCCAGCACCTCGTCCTGGATCCGGCCGCGCTCCTTCCACTCGACGCCCATCAGCGCGTACTCGGCCGGCCGGTAGCCGATCCCCGCGACGGTGGTGACCCGCCCGTCGCCGAGATGGTCCAGCACGGTGAGCTCCTCGGCCAGCCGCAGCGGGTCGTAGAGCGGGGTGATCAGCGCGCAGAGCATCATCGGGATCCGGCTGGTCGCCCCCGCGATCGCCGCCGCCGTCGTGATGGGCGCGGGGCTCCAGCCGTCGTCGACACCGTGGTGCTCCTCCAGCGTGATCAGGTCGAAGCCGTGCGCCTCCGCATGGACGGCCATCTCGACGGTGGCGCGGTAGCGGGCGGCAACGTCCTTGCGGTCCAGGCCGGGGGCGACCTGGTTGAAGCGCAGCGTGGTGACGGTCACTGGCCTGGTCCCTTCCGAGCACCGCAAACTGACGGATAGTCAGCTCAGCTATGCGAGATGGGTACCACCGGCCGCGTGAGAGAACAAGAGAAATCACCACTCACAGACGGGGCACCCAGCGCACCCCCGAGAGGGCGTCCTCGACCGACTGCACCTGGCGCACCAGAAGGTTGAGCCGAGCGCCCTCCTCGGCATACGCGCGCAACCGCTCCTCGATGGCATGCGGCTCGAAGTGGTCGGCGAGCTCCACCCGCGCGCGCGAGTACGCGGACCTCGCGGCCTGCAGCGAGCCTTCGGCGAGGTAGCGCACGTCGCGGGCGAGCATCAGCGGGTGCTTGTAGAGCACGTGGTACCGCCGCCACTCCCCGGGGGCCTGGTCGTAAAAGCCACCTCCTGGCGGATTCCTCCCAGCCGGGACTGCCGGGTGGCTGGACGCGTTCTGGCCAGCCGGGAGGGACAGGGGAGGTGTTCACTCCTCCAGTATAGGAACATATTTTCGAATACGACGCGCCCACGTGCGCAATGTGACCGGGCATGCTCAAGGCCGACTACTGTGCGTATACGGATGGATACGTAGCATCGAGCAGAGGAATCCCATGACTTCAATGTCCCGCACGGCAAAGTCCCGCACGGCTCTGAAGCACACCCTTCGGCTCTCCGCCGCCCTCGCGTTCGTCACGGCGACGACCAGCGCGTTCTCCCCCGCAAGTGCCATCACCCACGTCTCGCACCGCAGTTGCGCGGTGGTTGTGAGCAAGGCGGGTTCCGCCGGGCACCGCTCCCACATCATCAAGACCGTGTGCGCCGAGAGCCCGGACGCGAAGGCGCTCCGGGCCGTCCGCTCCGGCAACACGCTGCTGGTCACCTTCTGGGAGGACGCCAACTTCGGCGGCCTCCAGACCAGCATCTACGGCGCCAGCGGCCCCTGCGACTCCTCCGGCTACACCTTCAACGACACCAGCGGGGCGAACGGCCTGGTCAACGGGATCTCCTCGTACCGCGTCTACAACAGCTGCAACCTCTCGGCCATCTGGACCGAGAGCGGTCAGAACGGCTACGGCAGCGGCAACCGCCGCGGCGACGTGTCCTACGTCGGCGACCAGTGGAACGACAGCGTCAACTCGATGAAGGTCTGGAACGGCTGACGTTCCGTCCACCGAACGGGGACTGAGCCGGGCACGCCGCACCCGGCTCAGCCGGAGCGGTCAGAGACCGGCATTGCCCAGTCGGCGTTCGATCGCGTCCAGCCGCTGGACCAGCTTGTCGAGAACCGCCGTCGTCGCCGAAGCGGCCGAGGCCGCCGACGCGCGCGACTGGGCGAAGCCCGCGAGCGCCGAGCTGATCGACCTGCGGACCCCCGCCGCGTCGAGGCCCGCCTGCTGAAGCACCCGACCCGCCCCGCTCCCAGGGTCGGCAAGCAGCCCCAACAGCAGGTGCTCGCAACCGATGTAGTTGTGCCCGAGGTCGATCGACGCTTCCAGCGCCGCGCCGATCGCGCTTCGGGCCGACAGGGTCAGCCCCGACCAGAAGCCGCCCTCGCTGCCATCGGTCGGCGCGGTGGGCGCGGTCGGTGCGGCCGTCGGCATCGGCTCCGCCACGGTGCTCGTCAGCGCCGCCTCGCGCAGTTCGTCGACGTCCTCGTCGAGGGCTTGGAGCAGTCGCACCGCAAGGTTGTCGTGCTCGTCGATCACGCCGACCAGCAGCGACCCGGTGCCCACCGGCTGCCCGGCCGCGGCCTCGCGGCCGAGCTCGATGGACCTGCGCAGGCGGTCGGTCATCCGGTTGGCCAGCCGGGTGGCGAACTCCGGCCGGGCGTCGGGGTCGAAGTCCGGGTTGCGCAGCGCCGCGATCCCCTTGCGCGCGACCGTCACCACCTGCACGGCGTCAGCCAGCGCCTTCTGGCAGACAGCCGACACGGGGATCTCGGCGGCCTTCACGGCGGCGGCGAGCTCGTCGGGCAGATAGACGTTGATCTTGGGCATGGCATACCTCCGACGGAGAGTCCCTCATCTCTAACCCCATCTAGGGTTACAGGCAGGGTTATATCCGTCAATGGCCTGTCGTCAACGGCCTGTCGGAGAACCAGGAAAACGCAGAGCGGCCCCGCTCCCCCGGAAGGGAGCGGGGCCGCTCGGAGCAGCAGCGCGTGATTACTTGATCAGCGAGCGCAGCACGTACTGCAGGATGCCACCGTTGCGGTAGTAGTCCGCCTCGCCGGGGGTGTCGATCCGGACCTTGGCGTCGAAGGAGACGCCGCTGTCCGTGGTGACCTTGACGGTCTTCGGGGTGCGGCCCTCGTTCAGCTCGGTCACGCCCGCGAAGGAGAAGGTCTCCTCGCCGGTCAGGCCGAGGGAGTCGGCCGTCTGGCCCTCCGGGAACTGCAGCGGCAGGACGCCCATGCCGATCAGGTTGGAGCGGTGGATGCGCTCGTAGGACTCGGCGATGACGGCCTTGACGCCGAGCAGCGCGGTGCCCTTGGCCGCCCAGTCGCGGGACGAGCCGGAGCCGTACTCCTTGCCGGCCAGGACGACCAGCGGGGTGCCGGCGTTCTGGTAGTTCTGCGAGGCGTCGTAGATGAACGACACCGGGCCGTCAACCTGCGTGAAGTCGCGGGTGTAGCCACCCTCGGTACCCGGCGCGATCTGGTTGCGCAGACGGATGTTGGCGAAGGTGCCGCGGATCATGACCTCGTGGTTGCCACGGCGCGAGCCGTAGGAGTTGAAGTCACGCTTCTCGACGCCGTGGGCCTTGAGGTACTCGGCGGCCGGGGTGCCGTCCTTGATGTTGCCGGCCGGGGAGATGTGGTCGGTGGTGACCGAGTCGCCCAGCTTGGCCAGGACGCGGGCACCGGAGATGTCGGTGACCGGAGCCGGCTCGTGCGCCATGCCCTCGAAGTACGGGGGCTTGCGGACGTAGGTGGACTCGGCGTCCCACTCGAAGGTGTTGCCGGTCGGCACCTGCAGGGACTGCCAGCGGTGGTCGCCCGCGAAGACGTCCGCGTAGTCCTTGGTGAACATGGCCTGGTCGATCGAGCTCGCGACGACGTCCGCGACCTCCTGCTCGGTCGGCCAGATGTCGTGCAGGTAGACCGGGTTGCCGTCGGCGTCGGCGCCCAGCGCGTCACGCGTGATGTCGACGTTCATGTTGCCCGCGATGGCGTAGGCGACCACCAGCGGCGGCGAGGCCAGGTAGTTCATCTTGACGTCGGGGTTGATCCGGCCCTCGAAGTTGCGGTTGCCGGAGAGGACCGAGACGACGGCCAGGTCGTGCTCGTTGACGGTCTTCGAGACCTCCTCGGGCAGCGGGCCCGAGTTGCCGATGCAGGTCACGCAGCCGTAGCCGACCAGGTTGAAGCCCAGCTTCTCCATGTACGGGAGGAGACCGGCCTTCTCGTAGTAGTCCATGACGACCTTGGAGCCCGGCGCCAGCGTGGTCTTGACCCACGGCTTGACGGTCAGGCCCTTCTCCACGGCCTTCTTGGCCAGCAGGGCGGCGCCCAGCATGACCGAGGGGTTGGAGGTGTTGGTGCAGGAGGTGATCGAGGCGATCACGACCGCGCCGTTGTCGATCTCGTAGGTCGTGCCGTCGGGGGCGGTGACCGGAGAGGGGTTGTGGATGCCGTTGGAAGAGGCCGGGGAGTCGGAGGCCGGGAAGGACTCCTCGCCCGACTCGTCCGAGGTGGAGATGTAGTCACGCACGGCGGAGCGGAACTTGGTGGCGGCCTCGGCCAGGACCACGCGGTCCTGCGGGCGCTTCGGGCCGGCGATCGACGGAACGACGGTGGCCAGGTCCAGCTCCAGGTACTCGGAGTAGACCGGCTCCTGCGCCGGGTCGTGCCAGAGGCCCTGCGTCTTGGCGTAGGCCTCGACCAGCGCCAGCTGCTGCTCACTGCGGCCGGTCAGGCGCAGGTAGTTGATGGTCTCGCCGTCGATCGGGAAGATCGCGCAGGTCGAGCCGAACTCCGGCGACATGTTGCCGAGGGTGGCGCGGTTGGCCAGCGGCACGGCGCCGACACCGTCACCGTAGAACTCGACGAACTTGCCGACGACGCCGTGCTTGCGCAGCATCTCGGTGATGGTCAGCACCAGGTCGGTGGCGGTGGCGCCGTCCGGCAGCGCGCCGGTGAGCTTGAAGCCGACCACGCGCGGGATCAGCATGGAGACCGGCTGGCCCAGCATGGCCGCCTCGGCCTCGATGCCGCCGACGCCCCAGCCCAGCACGCCCAGGCCGTTGACCATGGTGGTGTGCGAGTCGGTGCCGACACAGGTGTCGGGGTAGGCCTGGCCGTTGCGGACCATGACGGTGCGGGCCAGGTACTCGATGTTGACCTGGTGCACGATGCCGGTGCCCGGCGGGACGACCTTGAACTCGTCGAACGCGCCCTGACCCCAGCGCAGGAACTGGTAGCGCTCCTTGTTGCGGCCGTACTCGATCTCGACGTTCTGGGTGAACGCGTCCTTGGTGCCGAACTTGTCGGCGATGACCGAGTGGTCGATGACCATCTCGGCGGGGGCCAGCGGGTTGATCCGGGACGGGTCGCCGCCGAGCTCCTTGACGGCCTCACGCATGGTGGCGAGGTCGACGACACAGGGCACGCCGGTGAAGTCCTGCATGATCACACGGGCGGGGGTGAACTGGATCTCCTCGCTGGGCTCCGCGGACGGGTCCCAGCCGGCGAGCGCCCGGATGTGGTCGGCGGTGATGTTCGCGCCGTCCTCGGTGCGGAGCAGGTTCTCCAGCAGGACCTTCAGGCTGTAGGGAAGGCGCGCGGCGCCCTCGACCTTGTCGAGCTTGAAGATCTCGTACGACTCGTCGCCCACCTGCAGCGCGCTGCGGGCGTCGAAGCTGTTCGCGGACACGACTTCTCCCTGTGTTCTGGGTCTATCGACAAGCACGGATGCGCGGCGGCGTTGACGAGGCGCGGGTGGTTCCGAGCGCGCTGCTCACGCGATCAGGGTCGAGTGTAGCGGCAGATATCTTGATGTCGAGATACCACCCTAGTACACGCCGTGGAATGGTGCGAAACCAAGGGCCGAACGATTGGTTCAGGTGGCCCACAGCGGTTGCGGCTCGGCAGCGGCGGCCTGGAAAGCAGTCCAGTTCATACACGCTGATCCACTGCATCGGCACGGCGGCAACGCTAGCGCCGCAAGGCACCGGAGTCGCGTGACCCCGGCGCCCGGCAGGTACCGCCTCAGCCGATCAGCACCGGCGCGTTCGCATCCTCCGCGGCGTCGCTCGTCGCCTCCGCACCAGCCGCGTCCGGCGCGTGCGTGGAGCGCTTGGGGAGGGCGGTGATCAGGAGGGTGACGACGGCCAGCGCGCCGACCATCCAGAGCATCGCGTGGCCGAAGGCGTGGACGACGGTGGTGCCGGTGAAGGCGACCGAGGTCAGGGCCAGGCCGAAGGCGTTGCCGAGCTGGTTGGTGGTGTTGATCAGGCCGGACGCGGAGCCCGCGTGTTCGCGCGGGACCTCGGAGAGGACAGCGTCCGTCAGCGGGGAGAAGATCATGCCCATCCCGGCGCCCATCACCAGCAGCGGGAGGGCCATCTGCCAGGAGTGGACCGCGTGGCCGTAGCGGTAGGCCTCGCCGATGTAGAGCAGTACGCCCGTCGCCGTGATCAGCGCGCCGCCCTGCAGCACCCGGCGACTGCCGACGCGGGGCACCAGCAACTGGACCGAGAGTCCCGCCGTGGCCGAGCACGCGACCGTGAACGGCAGGCCGGTCAGCCCGGCGTGCAGCGGGCTCCAGCCGAGGCCGATCTGCATGTAGAGGGTCCAGACCAGGAAGAAGATGCCGCACGCCGCACCGAAGACCAACTGCACGCCGACCCCGGCCGCAAAGCTCTTGGCTCGGAAGAGCGTCAGCTCGACCAGCGGCGAGCCGTCCTTGGCGGTCTTGCGCCGCTCGTAGCGGACGAAGCCGCCGAGCACTGCCACCCCGCCCGCCATCAGCAGGTAGCCCCAGACCGGCCAGCCCAGCTCACGTCCCTGGACCAGCGGGTAGACCACGAGCAGCAATCCGACCGTCGCCAGCGCCACGCCGACCAGGTCCAGCCGCAGCGCCTGCGGGGCCTTGGACTCGTCGATGAACCGGCGGCCCAGCACCAACCCGGCTATCCCGAAGGGCAGGTTGATCAGGAAGATCGGCCGCCACTCCAGCCCGAACAGGTTCCCCTGCGTCAGCACTGCGCCCAGCAGCGGTCCGGTGACGGCCGCCAGGCCGATGATCGCGCCGAACATTCCGAAGACCTTGCCGCGCTCCTCGCCGGTGAACGTCGCGTGGATGATCGACAGCACCTGAGGCACCATCAGCGCCGCCGTGACGCCCTGCAGCATCCGCGTCGCGACCAGCATCTCCGGGTTGACCGCGAGCCCGCAGAGCAGCGACGCGGCGGTGAAGCCGGCCGTGCCCAGCAGGAAGACCCGCTTGCGCCCGTAGATGTCGCCGAGCCGCCCGCCGGTGATCAGCCCGACCGCGAAGGCGAGGGCATAGCCCGCGGTGATCCACTGGATCGCGCTGAAGCCCGCACCCGTGTCCCGTTCGATGCTCGGAATCGCGACGTTGACGATCGTCGCATCCACCAGGTCCATGAAGCTGGCCGTCATCACGACAGCCAATGCGAGCCACCGCCTGCGGTCCGTACTACTACTCATCGGGCTCTCCCGCCGCTCTCTCGTTGACGGGACCTACGCTAGGAGCGATATAGGACAGGTCTTGTCCTAGTGGACGCCGAATCTGGAAAGCATGATGGACACCTCCGCACGGCTGTTGAACCTCCTCTCCCTGCTGCAGACGCCCCGGGAGTGGCCCGGCAGCGAGCTCGCCGAGCGGCTCCAGGTGACGACCCGGACCATCCGGCGGGACGTCGACCGGCTGCGTGAGCTCGGGTACCCCGTCGAGGCGACGCTCGGCGCGGTGGGCGGGTACCGGCTGGTGGCCGGAAAGGCGTTGCCGCCCTTGCTGCTGGACGACGAGGAGGCGGTCGCGATCGCCGTCGGCCTACGCGCGGCGGCCGGGAGCGCCGTGGGCGGGATCGAGGACGCGTCGCTGCGCGCCCTGACCAAGCTGGAGCAGGTGCTGCCGTCACGACTGCGCTACCGGGTCGGGGCGTTGGGGTCGGCGGTGGTGACGATGACGGGCGGCGGCCCGCGCGTCGAGCCGTCCGTGCTGACGGTGCTGGCGGGCGCGATCAGCAACCACGAGCGGGTCCGCTTCGCCTACCGCGCCGCGGACCGCACGGAGACACGACGGCACGTCGAGCCGCAGCGCCTGGTCGCCACCGGGCGCCGCTGGTACCTGGTCGCCTGGGACCTGGAGCGCGACGACTGGCGGATGTTCCGCGTCGACCGCCTGGACGCGCCGCAGGCGACCGGCGCCCGCGCGACCCCGCGCGAGCTCCCGGCGTCCGACGCGGCGGCGTTCGTCAAACAGAAGCTGCGCGATCTTCACCAGGGGGCGAGCGCGGTGGTGCTCGTGGACGCCCCGGCCGAGGCGTTGCGCAACCGGCTCGGTCCGCTGGGCGAGGTCGAGGACCTGGGCGACGGCCGCTCCCGCTGGCGCTTGGACGCCGACCGCCTCGACTGGACGGCCGTCCGCCTGCTCATGCTCGACCTGCCGTTCCGGGTCGAGTCGCCCCCGGCGCTGGTCGAGCAGATCCGCCTGCTGGGCACGCGGGCGCAGCAGGCGCTCGGCTGAGGCCCGGGGGGGGGGAGGAGACGGGCCAGGACGGACCAGGACGGCTCCGGACGAATCAGGGACGAATCAGTCGCCCAGCGTGGCGACCATCACGGCCTTGATGGTGTGCAGGCGGTTCTCCGCCTGGTCGAAGACGATGGCGTGCTTGGACTCGAACAGCTCGTCCGTGCACTCGAGTTCGGACATGCCCGTGGCCGCGTGCATCTCGCGGCCGACCGCCGTGCCGAGGTCGTGGAAGGCAGGGAGGCAGTGGAGGAACTTGGCGTCCGGGTTGCCGGTGGCGCGGATGGTGTCCATGGAGACCTGATAGGGCGTCAGCAGTGCGATCCGCTCGGCCCAGACCTCCTTGGGCTCGCCCATGGAGACCCAGACGTCGGTGTAGAGGAAGTCCGCCCCGGCCACGCCGGCGGCCACGTCGTCGGTGAGGGTGATCCGCGCGCCGCTGTCGTCGGCCAGGCGGCGGGCCTCGGCCTGGACCTCGTCGGTCGGCCAGAGCTGCCTGGGCGCGACGATGCGGATGTTCATGCCCAGCAGCGCACCGGTGACCAGCAGCGAGTTGCCCATGTTGTTGCGCGCGTCGCCGAGGTAGGCGAGGGCCACCTCGCCGAGCGGCTTGTCGCAGTGCTCCCGGATGGTGAGCATGTCGGCCAGCATCTGGGTCGGGTGCCACTCGTCGGTCAGACCGTTCCAGACCGGGACGCCCGAGTAGGCAGCCAACTCCTCGACGATCTCCTGACCGTGGCCTCGGTACTCGATCCCGTCGAACATCCGGCCGAGCACCCGGGCACTGTCCTTGACCGACTCCTTCGCTCCCAGGTGGGAGCCGCTGGGGTCGAGGTAGACGGCGTTGGCACCCTGGTCGGCAGCGGCCACCTCGAAGGCGCAGCGGGTGCGGGTCGAGGACTTCTCGAAGATCAGCGCGACGTTCTTCCCGCGCAGCCGCGGCTGCTCCGTCCCCGCGTACTTGGCCGCCTTGAGCTGGGCCGACAGGTCGAGCAGGAAGCGGAACTCCTCGGCGGTGAAGTCCAGCTCCTTGAGGAAGTGCCGGTTGCGCAGGTTGAAGGCCATGCCGGGCTCCAGAGCTTGTACGGGGACGCTACCCAGGAAGCATATACGACGAGCCGAATGATTATGCATGAGTTGGCTCGGTTGTGCGTGCTTCAGTCCGAGCTCTTCAACCCTCAGCCCGAGCTCCTCAACCCAAGCTTCATCTCCAGTTCGGCGAAGCTCGGATCGCGCGAGTACGGCATGGTGTCCCCGGTCAACGTGAAGCCCCGGCGCTCGTAGTAGCACCGGGCACGCGGGTTGGCCTCGTGCACGTGGAGCCGCATCTCGGGCACCCCGGCCTCGTCCCGTGCCCAGGCCAGGCAGGCGTCCAGCAGCGCGTCGGTCACCCCGGGCGCCCGACCGCGGTGGGCCGGGTCGACCCAGACGCCGTAGGGCGGCAGCTCACCGGGATCGGCGACGGGGAGGTAGGAGTTCATGGTGCCCACCCACTCCCCCGTCGCCGCGACCACCGCCGCGTAGCCGGTGTTGCCCGGCTGGGTGCTGCGCCCGGCCCGGAAGCGCCACTTGTCCTCGCCCAGGGTCAGCGCGGTCTCGTGCGTCTCGATGTACGCCATGGGCGTGTCCTTGGTCATCCGCAGCCGGATGTCGCGGACGCGCTCCCAGTCCGCCGGCTGGACGCGGTCGATGCGGTAGGTCATGTGCACATTCCTTGTCTCTGTCGCGGTCTCTGTCGCGCCGCTCAGAGCCGGGGGTCGACCGGCTCCGACTCCAGCGCGAGGACGGCGAAGACCGACTCGTGCACCCGCCACAGCGGCTCGCCCTCGGCCAGCCGGTCCAGCGCCTCCAGGCCCAGGGCGTACTCGCGCAGCGCGAGCGAGCGCTTGTGGCCCAGGGCGCGGGCCCGCAGCCGGCCCAGGTGCTCGGGACGGGTGTAGTCGGGGCCGTAGATGATCCGCAGGTACTCGCGCCCACGGACCTTGACGCCCGGCTGGACCAGCCGACCGCTCTCGGTACGGACCAGCGAGGCAAGCGGCTTGACCACCATGCCCTCGCCGCCGCGCGCGGTCAGCTCCTCCCACCAGGCCGCGCCCGCCGCGCAGGAGTCCGCGTCGGCGGTGTCGACGAGCAGGCGGCGCGTGCCGTGCAGTAGGCCGGTGTCGTCCGCGGCGATCATCCGGTCGATCCAGTCGAGGTGCTGGTCGTGCGGGCGCACAGCCAGGTTGGCGCCCTCCGCCGCGAGCAGTTGGAACGGCGCGAGCCGGATCGCGTCGATCCCCTCCACCGTCCAGCAGTAGCGGCGGTAGGCGTCGGTGAACGCGGACGCGTCCGCCGCGCGTGCGGCCTGACGCTCCGACAGCTCTCGGACGTCCACGCCGAGTGCGGCCGTCGCGTCGAGCGCCGCCCGTGCCGCCGCCAACGCCGCGCCCGACGCCGCGCCGACCGCCGCGTACTGACGGCGCAGCAGGCCGGTCGACTTGAGCGACCAGGGCATCAACTCGGCATCGAGCAGCAGCCAGTCGCTCTTCAGCTCGGCGAAGAGCCCGGCCGCCTCGGCGGCGGCACGCAGCCGCGTCAGCACAGCGTCGTTCAGCGCCGGGTCGTCGAGGAAGGCACGCCCGGTGCGGGTCCAGACCTGTCCGCCGGTCGGCACGCCGAACCGCTTCTCGCCTGCCGAAACTTCCCTGTCACCGTCAGGGGTGTCCCGGCAGACCATGACGACCGCGCGCGAACCCATGTGCTTCTCCTCGCACACCAGGTGCCGCACACCGTCAGCCCGGTACGCGGCGAAGGCCTCGTCCGGGTACTCCAGCCAGTCCTCGCGCTGCGAGGTCGCGACCGGGGCCATGGTCGGCGGCAGGTAGGCGAGCAGGCGCGGATCGATCGCGAACCGGCTCATCACCTCCAGCGCCGCCGCCGCGTTCTCCTCGCGGACGGCGACCCGTCCGTGGTGGCGGGTCTCCACGATCCGCTTGCCCGCGACGTCCTCGATCGCGAGCGGACGCCCCTCACGCCCGCCCGGCGCGTCGGTCGCCAGCGGACGCACCGGCTCGTACCAGACCTGCTCGGCCGGGACCTCGACCAGCTCCCGCTCCGGGTAGCGCAGCGCGGTCATCGTCCCGCCGAAGACGCAGCCGGTGTCCAGGCAGATGGTGTTGTTGAGGAAGTTCGCCACGGGCGTGGGGGTGTGGCCGTAGACGACCAGGGCCCGGCCCCGGTATTCCTCCGCCCACGGGTAGCGCACCGGCAGCCCGTACTCGTCGGTCTCGCCGGTCGTGTCCCCGTAGAGCGCGTGCGAGCGCACCCGGCCGCTGGTACGGCCGTGGTACTTCTCCGGCAGACCGGCGTGGCAGACCACCAGCCGGCCGTCGTCCAGCAGGTAGTGGCTGATCAGGTCGCCGATGAAGTCGCGTACCCGCTGCACGAACTCCGGCGGCTCGGCGGCCAGCTGGTCCAGCGACTCCTGCAGCCCGTGACTGACCGTCACCTTGCGGCCGGACAGCGCTCGGCCCAGCTTGTTCTCGTGGTTGCCCGGGACGCAGAGCGCGTGCCCGGCCGCGACCATGCCCATCACCAGGCGCAGCACGCCGGGGGTGTCCGGGCCGCGGTCGACCAGGTCACCGACGAAGACGGCGGTGCGGCCCTGCGGGTGCACGGCGTCGACCGCGCGCCCCTCGGCGTCACGCAGGACCTCGTACCCGAGTCGGCCGAGGAGGGTGACCAGCTCGGAGCGGCAGCCGTGGATGTCGCCGACGATGTCGAACGGTCCGGTGAGGTGCCGCAGGTCGTTGTAGCGCTTCTCCAGCACGATCCGGACGGCGTCGACCTCTGCCTCCGAGCGCAGCACGTGCACCTTGCGGAAGCCCTCGCGCTCCAGGTGGCGGAGCGAACGGCGCAGGTCGCGCTGGTGGCGCTGGAGCACGTGCGGCGGGAAGTGAGCACGGTCCGGCTTACGGGAGTTGCGCTCGGCGCAGAGCTGCTGCGGCACGTCGAGAACGACGGCGACCGGCAGCACGTCGTGCGCGCGGGCCAGCTCGACGAGCTGCCGCCGCGCCTCCTGCTGCACGTTGGTCGCGTCGACGACGGTCAGCCGCCCGGCGTCGAGGCGCTTGCCGACGATGTAGTGGAGCAGCTCGAAGGCCTCCTTGCTCGCCGACTGGTCGTTGGGGTCGTCGGAGACCATGCCGCGGCAGGCGTCCGAGGAGACGACCTGGGTGGGCAGGAAGTGCTTCGCGGCGAAGGAGGACTTGCCGGAGCCGGTGGCACCGATAAGGACGACCAGGGAGAGGTCGGGCACGGTCACCTTGCGGGTGACCCGCTCGGCGCCGGTGGCTGGTGTGGGGTCCGTAGCGTCGGTCATCTGGGTCACTCTCCCTTCGCGGTCTGGGTGTTGGTGGTGGTGCTGGTGTCGGGGTGGTCGGGGAGTTCAGGGCGGTCGGTGCCCGGGGCGTCGGTGCCGGGGGCGTCGTCGGCGCGGCCGAGGCTGAACGTGGCGAGCTGGGTGGGCGCGCCCACCTCCGGGTCGTCGTCTCCGACCGGGCCGAAGGCGACCTCGTACCCGTAGCTTCGCCCGACCCTCTCCGCCCAGGCGCGGAACTCCCCGCGGTCCCACTCGAAACGGTGGTCGGCGTGGCGCATCTCCCCGGCCGGAAGGGTCTCCCAGCGCACGTTGTACTCGGCGTTGGGCGTGGTCACCACGACCGTTCGCGGCCGGGCCGCTCCGAAGACCGCGTACTCCAGCGCGGGCAGGCGCGGCGGGTCGACATGCTCGATCACCTCGGAAAGGACGGCCGCGTCGTAGCCGGTCAGCCGGGAGTCGGTGTAGGTGAGCGCGCCCTGGAGCAGCCTGATCCGGGCGGCCTGACGCTCGTTCATCCGGTCCAGCCGCAGACGGCGCGCGGCGATCACGAGGGCGCGTGCCGACACCTCGACACCGACCACCTCGGTGAACGTGCGGTCCTTGAGCAGCTCGGTCAGCAGCGCGCCCTCGCCACAGCCCAGGTCCAGTACGCGTGTTGCCCCGGCGGAGCGCAGCCGCGCGAGGATCGCCTCGCGACGGCGGACCGCGAGGGACACCGGCTTGGCGTCGGCGTCCGGCTGGGGGTCGGCGTCCGACCGGGCCGCGGCGTCCGCCGGGAGCTCGGCGGTTTGCTGCGTCTCGTGCGTCTCCTGCGTCTCGTGCGTCTCCTGCGGGACGGCGTTGTCGATCTCCTCCAGCTCGCGGTCGTCCGCCTCGGCCAGCCGGGCCAGCTCCAGACGGGCCGTCGCGGCGCGCGCCAGCGACCAGCGGCGGGCGAGGTAGCGACGGGTGATCAGCTGCTGCTCCGGGTGGCGCGGCAGCCAACCCTCGCCACGGGCCAGCAACTTGTCGACCTCGTCCGGCGCGACCCAGTAGTGCTTGGCGTCGTCCAGGACCGGCAGCAGCACGTACAGCTGGCTGAGGGCGTCCGCCACCCGCAGCGTCCCGGTCAGCCGCAGCTCGACATAGCGCGAGTCGCCCCACTCCGGGAAGGTCGGATCCAGCACGATCGGCTCCGCCTCCGCCTGCCAGCCGAGCGGCTCGAAGAGCCGGTGCACCAACTCCACCCCGCCCTTGGCGGGGACGGCAGGCAGCTCGACACGCAGTGGCTGCGGCTGGTCGGCCAGCTCGGGACGGGCGGTGCAGACGCCCTTCATCGCGCTCTTGAACACCGCGCTCATCGCCACCGCCAGCAGCGAGGACGCCGCGTACGGACGGTCGTTGACGTACTGCGCGAGCGCGAAGTCGGGCGAGGACCCCCCGCGTCCCTTGCCGCCGCGGCCCCGACGCACCAACGCGATCGGGTCCACCTCCAACAGCAGCGCGGCCGTGCACCGCTCGGCCGTCGCCTCCGGATAGAAGACGTGCGCACGACCGTGGGCGGTGCTGAACGACTGCGCCTTGCCGGGGTGCTTGTGCAGCAGAAAGCCCAGATCGGTCGCGGGACGCTGGTCAGTGCCGTGAGTGCTGATCGTCAGGAACACACGGACGAGTATCGTCCCGCGGCCGGATTTCGCCCACAGACTTTTCGGCGGACGGGCGTTACGTGGTCACCTCCTCGACCGGCCCGTCGTGGCGTGCGCTGGACCGCCAGTCCGCCACGCGGACCAGGGTCTCCAGAAAGGCCAGCCGGAACGGGCCCAGGTCGGCGCGGCGCAGCAGCGCAACGGCGTTCGCAGTCAGACGTGCGGCGTTGCCGGTGTCCAACACCTGAGCGGCGAACCGCTCGCCGCTCGACAGCTCGACTGGCGGGGTCCGGTCGCCGTCGAGGACTCCGAGCAGGGCGGGTTGCTCGTCCGGCTCGGGCAGCACGCTGACCCGGATCCGGCCGTGGTGGGCGGCGACGAGGTAGGGCAGCAGAGCGGCAAAGTCTGCGCCTGCCGGGGACTGGTGGAGCAGGATCAGTGCGCTGACCAGCTCGTGACGGAAGTACGGACGGGCGTAACGGCCGCCGTTGTGGGGCGCCTTGGACTTGGCCAGCAGCCCGGCGGGAGGGTCGCCGCCGCCACTGCGAATCATGTCCTGGAACAGGTCGTGGCTCTTGCCGAGGTCGTGGTAACGGGCGGCGCGGGTGACCGCGTCTCGGTGATCCACCGTCAGGCCGGGGTGCGTGAGGGACTCCAGTGCGAGGGGCTCCGGAGCGAGGGAGTCCAGCAGGGCGCGCGCCTCCTGCTCGGTCTCCTGCAGGTGCTGGTCCAGGCTGACCCACGCGGTGCAGGCGAAGGCCCGGGGGGCGGCGGTCCCGTCGCCGAGCGGTTCCACATCGGCCGCGCTGTCCGGGGTCCAGCCCTCCTCGGGCGTCCAGCCGCCGTCGGCGGCGTCGAGCAACATGGTGACGCCGGGCCGCAGGTCCGCCGCCGAGGACTCCGGGTCGACCGGCCGCCACGCCCAGTCGAGCCGCCGGTCCCGTATCCACGCCGTGCGGGTACGTGTCCCCTTCCGGGGCTGGGCGGCCAGCGCGGCACGAAGTTCGGACAGCGGGACCGGGCACAGCTCCTGGCGGGTCGGGTCGTTCTCCTCCGGGCCGGGGCGGTCCGGAGTCTCACCGTCGGGTGCGTCGGTTCGTGCGTCGGTCCGCGCGTCGGACCAGTCGCGCCAGGCGACAAGGACGGTTCCGGGGTCACGGCCTGGCCGACTCACCCAAGGGGTGACGTCGATGTCGGGAGCGGTGTCGAAGAGGCGGAACAGGTCTGCGTCGTCGGGCGGCGGCGGACCGACGGCGGGCGTGCTGACCTGGGCCTCATGCAGGTCGCGCAAGCTGACGGTCCGTCCGTCGTGCGCCTCCAGCCAGTCCGCGACCGGCGCGAGCGCGGAGGGGTCTGCTGAGGAATCGGAGCCCGCATCCGGCCCGGCACTCCACAGCAGTTCGCCCGCTCCGTCGGTGAGTCGGCCCGCGCGAAGAGTGACGGCCGCCCAAGGTGCGAGCTCCGTGTAGACCGTGCGGGCGGGCAGCTCCCCGCCCAGGTCCAGGGCGTGGCCGACGGCGACCACGATCCGGTCGTCGGCCGGCTGCTCCAATGCCTCGGTCAACTCCCGCAGTTCGGGCTCACGACGGTAGGGGTGGGCGAAGAGCAGCTCCCGGTCCGCGTTACGCGCACGCAGTGCGCGGACCAGGGCTCGCGCACGGGCGAGGGAGCCGAGCACGGCCAGGGTCTGCGTACCCGCGACGTGCGCTGCGTCGAGTGCGGCGGCAAGGGAGCCGATGTCCTGCGGGTCGAGGCCCGGATCGAGTCTGCGCACCCGGAACGATCCGCCGGATCGCGCGCCCAACCCGCCTTCCCAGTCCGCGTCGCCCGGACCGGCGACAGCGTCCGGCCCGTCGAACGCGGAGCGGACGCTCGACACCAGCGTCGTGCCGGTCGGCGCCGACGTGCCGAGCCGCTCGCGCAGCCCCTGCAACGCCAACGCCGTTCGCGCGCCCGCCCCGAGGAGCGTGGGCTCGTCGAGCACCCAGTGGGCGTCGTTGTGGAGCAGTGCGAAGGAGACGTCGATCATCGTCGGCCCGTCGGCGAAACCGCGCAGCAGGGCCCGGCTCAGCAGCACCTCCTGGGTGCCGATCAGGATCGCGGTGCGTTCGGGGGCGCGGCGCCAACCGCCGTCGCGCGCCGACGCGCCGGTGAGCAGGTGCAGACCGACCTGGTCCGCACCGCCGAGCGTGCCGAGGCGTTCGAGCCAGCGGGCGACGGTGGCGTGGATGCTGCCCGCGAGGCTGCCCTCCGGCAGGACATGGACCAGCCTGCGCGGGGTGCCCGGCAGATCGGCGATCAGGCGCCGGTACAGCCAGGCGAGCACGACGGCCTCGGCCCCGCCGCCACCCGGAGGCGCGGCCAGACGCTCCGGCAGCGGATCGATTGGCACGCGCGGATCGAGCGGCTCAGCCGCCAGTTCGGCCTGGTACGGGTAGGGGGTGTGACCGGTCGCCACCGTCGTGAACCGGGCGAAGTCCAACGCTGCCTCCGACATCAAGACCCCTCTCCGCTGATCCGGTTGGTCCGGCCGCTTGCGCCCCGTCGGCGTACGCGGGCGTCTCGGCGCGAGCACGAAGGCGGCGCAGCATCCGGGCGTCGTCGAAGCCGACCTCCCTGGCCGCCGTCTCGACCGTCGTGCCGTGGCTGATCAGGTGCTCCGCTCGCTCGACGCGCAAGGTCTGCTGGTAGCGCAGCGGAGTCAGGCCGTCGGTCGCACGGGTGAACAGCCGGGTCAGAGTGCGCTCACTGACCCCGGCGGACGCGGCGAGCAGCGCGAGCGGCAGCGTCTCGGCGAAGCGTGCGTCGATCAGGTCCTGCACCCGGTGCACCGTGTCGTCGAGGTGCGCGCGGTGTCGCAACATGGCGCTGGCCTGCGGCTCGTGGCCGTTGCGCCGGGCATAGACGACCATGTCGCGGGCAACCTGCGCGGCCACCGCCGGTCCGTGGCGACCCGCGACCAGATGCAGGGCCAGGTCTATCCCGGACGCGATCCCGGCCGAGGTGACCACCCGGTCGTCCGTGGTGAAGAGCACGTCGCGCACCACCTGGGCGCGCGGGTGACGGCGTGCCAGCTCGTCCTGGATGTCGTGGTGCGTGGTGCAGCGCCGCCCGTCGAGCAGCCCGGCCGCGCCGAGCGCGGCGGCACCGGCGCAGATACTCGCGACGGTGCCGCCCGCCTCGTGGTGGGCCCGCAAGGCCTCCAACACGCCTGCGCCGAGCGGTGGGACGAGCCCCGGGGCGACTGCGGGGACGACTGGGGGGACATGTGCGGGGACGACTGCGGGTGGCGCGCCTACATCGGCATCCGGCACCCGCCAGCCCGGCACGACCAGCAGGTCGTCGGCGTCGAGCTCGGGCCACACCGTCGCGGCGTGCAGCGGCAGCCCTTGGGCGCTGGGCACCAACTCCTGCTCCGCGACGTAGTCCAGCCGGTAGGGGAAGCCGAAGTCCCCTACCGTGTCGAAGACCTGCGCCGGGCCCGCGAGGTCCAGCAGATGGACCCCGGGTACCAGCACGAACACGACGCGGTTGCTCACGAAGTCATCATCCCGCAGGGCACTGACAGTCCGGACAGTCCTGGGGTGTTACCTGTGTCGCCTGCCGCCCGCTCGCGTCACTCGGCCGAGGCCGCCCCGGCGGCGACCAGCTCGTCCACCGTCGCGATACGCGCGAACCGGTCGCGCAGGACGGCGGTCGTCCGCTCGATGATCGCGGCGGCACTCAGCCCCCCGATCGGGTGGGTGGTCGTGGCATCGACGACGAAGGTGCAACGGTAGCCGAGGTCACTGCCGACCCGGGTGGTGGTCTCCACGCACTGCTCTGTCCGGATGCCGCAGAGCACCAGCTCGGTGACGCCGCGCTCGGTCAGCTGCTGCTGCAGGTTGGTCGTGGTGAACGCGTTGTGGCTGGTCTTGTGGATCGTGAGCTCGCCGGGACGCGGCTGTTCCAGCTCCGCGAGGAGCCGGACATGGCCCTGGGCCGGGTCGAAGACGGTGTCGCTGCCGGGCTCCTGGTGCAGCACCCACACCACGGTGTCGCCCTGCTCACGGGCCAGCCGGACCAGGCGGTTCACCGGCTCGGCGATCTTCGGATTCTCCACCAGCGGCCAGTCCTCGCCCCGGGCGCGGAAGGACTCCTGGACATCGATAACGATCAGTGCGCGACTCATGGAACCAATCCTGGCCTGGCCGGGAACACCGGGAGAAGGCCGGATCGGGTCCGCCTACGGAACGATCCGGTCACCCACTGATCACGTCCGACACCCGGGACGGTTCGGCATCCGGGCACCCGATTGGTTAGCGTTCTGGCGTGACTACTGAGACTTCCACCTCCTCCACCGCCCCCAAGGGCGGCGCCGTCGCCGCCGGCCTGGCCACGATCGCCGCGGACGGCACCGTCCTCGACACCTGGTTCCCCGCTCCGGAGCTGGTCGCCGAGGCCGGTCCGGCCGGGACCGTCCGGCTCAGCACCGAGGAGGCGGAGGCCGCGCTCGGCGCCGGTGCCGCTGCCGCGCTGCGCTCGGACGCCCGTCGCGGCGTCGAGGTGATCGCGGTCCGCACGGTCATCGGCTCGCTCGACGACAAGCCCCTCGACACGCACGACGTCTACCTGCGTCTGCACCTGCTCAGCCACCGCCTGGTGCAGCCGCACGGCCAGAGCCTGGACGGCATCTTCGGCATGCTGGCCAACGTCGCCTGGACCAGCATCGGCCCCACCCCGGTCGACCGCGTCGAGGCGGCCCGTCTGGCCGTCCGTGCCGAGGGCGGCCAGCTGGCCGTCTACGGGATCGACAAGTTCCCGCGCATGACCGACTACGTCGCCCCGACCGGCGTCCGCATCGCCCACGCCGACCGGGTCCGCCTCGGCGCGCACCTGGCCGAGGGCACCACCGTGATGCACGAGGGCTTCGTCAACTTCAATGCCGGGACCCTCGGCACCTCGATGGTCGAGGGCCGGATCTCGGCCGGTGTGGTCGTCGGTGACCACAGCGACATCGGCGGCGGCGCGTCGATCATGGGCACGCTCTCCGGCGGCGGCAAGCAGGTCGTCTCGGTGGGCCAGCGCTGCCTGCTCGGCGCCAACGCGGGTATCGGTATCTCGCTCGGCGACGACTGCGTGGTCGAGGCCGGTCTCTACGTCACCGCAGGCACCCGGGTGACCACCCCGGACGGCGCGATCGCCAAGGCGGTCGAGCTCTCCGGCCAGTCCAACCTGCTGTTCCGCCGCAACTCGCAGAGCGGCGCGGTCGAGGTCATCGCCCGCTCCGGCTCCTGGGGCGGCCTCAACGCGGAGCTGCACACGCACAACTGAGCCATGCTCAGCTCAGGGTGCAGACAGCTGGCAGCTTTCAGCCGACAGCTGTCGGTCGGCAGCCGACAGAGGTGGTGAGGGGGTCGGGCGGCGTGCGCCCGGCTCCCTCCCGCGTCCCCGCAGCACCGCCGCAGACTCCTCGAACTCCGCGAACGCGCCCTACCAGGCCGAGGGCCTACGGCTCAAGCGGCGTCCCGCCTCGGGGTGAACGCGGGTGAACCGGCGGCCCGTGGGAGCGCCCGTCGGTGTGACAGGCAGTGACCGGCGGTGGGGGCCGATCGTTGGCCGCACGGGACCGGCACCGTCTGCCGGCGCCCCTGTCCGTGCCCGCCCCCTGAAGGGTCAGCCACCCATGTCCGATGCACCCCCCGCTCCCGACAGCCCGCAGAGCCTGCTGGCGCAGATGGAGCAGATGCTGGCGGCCCTCAACGCCGACCTGTCCCAGTTCGACGCGGACCTGCAGACACCCGATTCGCACGCGACCGGCCACGCGAGCGGCAGCGACGACGCGCAGCAGCCGGACGAACTCGCACACGAGTAGCCCCGGGTAGCCTCCTGCCGCCGCCGGGCCCGTGCCAACCGGGCCCGCACCGGCTTGCCGCTCCCTCCCGCTCCCCTGCACTGCCCCTCCCCCTGCTCACCCCGCCGGCGGCTCCAGCCGGACCACCGCGGCAGCCGGGCCGAGGACGGCCCGCCCCAGCTCCCGGGAGCCGACGCCGACAGGGCCCGGCTCGTCCAGCCTCTCGGCCTGCGGCGCTTCTTCCGCTGCTTCCTCCGCTGCTTCCTCTGCCCCGTCCGCGTCCTCCGCGCCGACGGCGCGCAGCAGCTCGGTGAGCAACTCCCGTGCCGGATGGGCGGCGTCGACGCCGTCGACGCAACTCCAGTACAGCTCCTGCTCGTCCGCGCCGCAGGCCACCACCAGCAGTGACTCGGCGGCCTCCTGGATCAGCGACCGCAGCTCGCGCAACGTCCCGCCGAGATCCGCGAGCGCGGTGAGCCGGGAGGCGCGCTCCCCGGTGACCGGTTCGTCCGGCGGACGCCCGATGCACTCGGCCGCATGCGACGCGGCCTCGGCCAGGGCCCTGGCGATCTCGACCGCCCCGCAGCCGCCGCCGGTAAGCGCCCGCTCGGTCAGCACCAGGGCCGAGGTCTGCCCCACCGCCTCCGCCAAGCGGCAGGCCTGCCAGGCCTCGACCATCACGTCGGACGCGGTCCGCGCCTCTGCCAGCGCGTGCCGGGTCGCCTTGATCAACCGCACTGCGTCCACGACGCCACCCGCCCCTCGGGAGCCGCCCGGCGGCCTCTCCACCGAGTCTGCGCCCAGCCTCCGCCCGCCCGCGGACTGCCGCGACGAACCGGCCACCAGGCTGTGGACAACCCGGGGGTGTGGAAAACCCGACCACCCGCAGGGGTGAGTCGGCGAGGCCGTCGGACCGGATCAGTCCAGCGGCTGCGGCTCCGCCGCGGGGAAGCGGAGCTCGTTACGGTCGATCTTGGCGGCAAGGGCCGTGAGGGGGTCGACGCCGAGGACGCCACAGAACTGGAGCAGATAGGCGAGGACGTCGGCGACCTCGTCCTCGACCTGGTGGGCCCGCTTGGGGTGGGACATGACCTCGGCGGCCTGCTCCGGGGTGAGCCACTGGAAGATCTCCAGCAGCTCCGACGCCTCCACGCTGAGCGCGGCCGCGAGGTTCTTGGGCGTGTGATACGGCTGCCAGTTGCGCGCCGCCGCGAAGTCGCGCAGCCGCTGCTGCAGCGCCTCGACGGTCAGGTCCTGGTCCTGGTCCTGCTCCTGGCCGTAGCCCTGGTCGTGGCCTTCGTCATGGCCGTGGTCGTGGTCGCGGCCGGAAGCAGGGGTGACGTCATCCATACGGTCATTCTCGCGGATCAGCCGACCGGAACGGCGGGGTGATCCACAGGCGCACTCACCGGAGCGTCCTCCGGCACCAACTCGCTCCGCCCCGATGCCGGATCGACCGCGCACCGGACCGGGAAGACCCCGGGCACCACCGCCCGCTCCGTCGCCGTCGCCAGCAGCCGGACGTGGCCGCGCGAGGCCACCTCCACCGCCAGCCGGAGCAGCGACTCGACCTGCGCGGCGCCGAGTCCCAGGTCAAGACCCTCCCCCAGCACCGTCAACAGCCGCTCCGCGTCCGGGACTTCCATCGCCGGGCTCATCTGGAGCACGCCGGGGCCGGTCAACAGCACCGTCGCGAAGGCCAACTGCCGCAGCACGCCCGAAGGGAGCAGCTCCGCTCCCAGGCGACGGCCGTCACCGAGCTGCAGCGCCGCGCAGACCCGGGTCGTCCCGTCGGCGGCGGTCGAGCGCAGCGCGCCGAGGCCGGAGACCAGCACCGGGCTCATCGCCCGGGTCGCCTGGACCAGCTTGCCGAAACGGATCCGGCACTCGCCCTCGATCCGGGCGATCACCGCCGACAGGTTCTCCGCCGAGCCGCGCAGCCGGGCGTCGTCGTCCGCGCGGACCCACTCCCTCATCGCCACCGGAACCGGCTCCAGCGCGAAGCTCTCCCGGAGCGCGGTGAGCACCGCCTCCGCGGCTGCCAGGACCAACCGCTCCCCCGGCGTCGCACCGGCGACGCGCAGCGGCAGTTGGGCCGTGACCAGGCCGTGTGCCCCGAGCGGTGCGCGGATGTCGCCCTGGCGGCCGTCGCTGTGCCAGGCGGCGTCGATCCGGCTGCTCGACGCGTCCAATGCGCCGGTGGTCAGCAGCAGTCGGCCGCCGGCAGTGAGCCGCTCCGAGGTCAGCAGCACGGTCCCTCCCACGCGCTGGAAGGAGACGTCGAGCCGCACCTCCCCGACCGCCGCGGCGACCGAGCAGCCCAGCCGGACGGTGTCCGCGCCGAACGGCAGGCAGCCCGCCACGCCGCCCCGGACCAGGGCGAGCGCCTCGTCGGCGTCCTCGCCCTCGGCCAGGGACGCCAACACGCGCAGGGCTTCAAGGGCGTTGGACTTGCCCGCGCCCGACGGACCGTGCAGCAGGGTGACCCGTCGCAACGGCAGTACCGCGTCCCGGAAGGACTTGAAGGCACCGAGGCGCAGTTCGACCAAGGCGGGGCGGAGCACGGGGGGAGAAAGCGCATCGGGGCGGGGCACAGCGGAGGAGAGCGCATCGGGGTGGAGCACTTCGGGCCTGGGCATGGGGATGGTCACACCCGCGAGGCTAGACCGCCCACCACCTGCGGAAACGTCCCTCCAGCCATCCCGTCCACCGGGTGCGACGCCCAGATCACCCGGACAGGCGAACGAAACGGCTGAGCGTCACCGACGCGGTGACCTCGACCGGGTCCGGCAGTGCGGCGATGCGTGCCGCCAGCGCGTCCGGATCGGTGTGCCAGGCGCTCGGGCCCATGCCCACCACGGTGGCGACCTCGGCGTGGGAGAGCCGGACGCCGAACGTCAACTCCCGTGCACCCGCCGGGGAGAGATGCGGCACCAGCGTGCGCGCCAGCCGCTCGTCCTTGCGCTCGTCGACCCCAAGTAGACCCAACTCGCCCACCAGCTCCCGCAGATGCTTCGACGTCGGCGAGACGACCAACAGTTCGCCGCCGGGCCGCAGCACCCGCCGGATCTCCTCGCCCCGGCGCGGGGCGAAGACGTTGAGCATCACGTCGGCGACCCCGTCCCGCAACGGGAGCGGCTTCCAGGCGTCGCAGACCACGGCCGCCGCGCGCGGATGCGCCTTGGCTGCGCGGCGCAGCGCGAACTTGGAGATGTCGAGGGCGAGTCCGGTCGCTCCGGGCACCGCGTCGAGGGCGGCGGCCAGGTAGTGACCGGTGCCCGCACCCAGGTCGACGACGCGTCCGGCCTCGGCCTCGCGGACCGACTCGGCGAGGGCGGTCGCGATGGGCGCGTAGTGGCCCGCACCCAGGAAGTCGACGCGGGCGGCGACCATCGCGGTGGTGTCGCCGGTGCCGGTGTGGGCGCCGCCGGGCAGCAGGTTGGCGTAGCCCTGCTTGGCGACGTCGAAGCTGTGGCGGGCCGGGCAACGCAGGGCGCCGCCGTCCTGAGCGAGCGTCAGTTCCTCGGCGCAGACGGGACAGCGCAGCCACGCGGCGACCCGCTGCAGCACGGGGTTCACAGAGGTGGTGGGCATGGGTGGTTCGGCTCGCTCAGTCCCCGGCCCCGCCGTCGGCGCTGCCGTGCTCGTCGTCGTCCCGGCCGCCCTCATCGCCGAGGTCGTCCCGGTCGTCCTGGTCGTCTTCGTCTTCGTCGTCCCCGCCCTCGGCTCCGATCGACTCCGACTCGGGGGCCTGGTCGACGACCCAGCCCGCAAGCCGCTCGGCGGTGCCGGCGACGCCGAGGCGGCCGTCGCGCAGCGCGCGGGCCAGGGAGCGCATCTCGCGCGTGGTGGTGGCCACCGTCGCGCCACCCGCCACCAGGTAGGCGAAGGCCACGGCGGTGGCGAAGAGTTCGTTGTTGCGCTCCAGCGCGGGCACCCGGATCAGCTGGTGCATCAGCGCGGCAGCGCGGTCCTCGGGCTCGGGGTAGACGAGGACGTCGAAGATCTCCGCCTGATGCCGGGTCACCGCTGCGACCAACGCGCCGTAGTCGGTGACCCGGGGGTCGCCAGGGGTGTACTGCTCGGCGACCATGAGCAGCCAGGACAGATCGATCTCGATGTTCAACGGCGCGTCCCCGCGCCCTCTCGCTCGCCACCGAACTCGGCGAGGAAGACGGACTCGTACTCCTTCATGAACTGTGCGGCAGCGTCCACGAAAGCGCGTCCGGTCTCGCCCATGTCCTGTTGGACCAGCTTCTCGATGTACTGGTTCATGCTGATCCCTTCCTGTTCCGCGCGGGCCCGGGCGACCTCCGCCGTGGCGACGTCGACCCGGACGTTCAGCTGCTTTTTACTCATAGCTCGAAGCTAGCGCGATTCCGCTAGCACAGGAAGGGGTATCAACATGGTCATTTTCGGACAGCTCCCCGGCGCTTCACCCGAACCTCTGGCGACGTTCCGCAAGCGGTCACTTCCGGACAGTTCCGAGCAGCTGTGGAGAACTCATTCCCCGCCGACGGGCTCCAGAATCGCCACGCACTCGAAGTGGTGCGTCATCGGGAAGAGGTCGAACGCCCGCAGCCCGGCCACGCGGTAGCCGGCGTCGGCGAAGAACTTCAGGTCGCGGCTGAGCGCCGCCGGGTCGCAGGCGACATAGGCGATGCGGCGGGCACCGAGACCGGCCAGGTGGGCGACGGTCTCGCGGCCCGCGCCGGCGCGCGGGGGGTCGAGGACGATCAGGTCGGTCTCGGTGATGCCGGTGCGCGGCAGCAGCTTCTCGACCTTGTCGCACTCGATCCGGACGCGCTTCTCGCCCACCAGGTCGGCGAGGTTGTGGCGGGCGTCGGCGACGGCCTGCTTGCTCGACTCGATGCCCAGCACCGCGCCGTCCTCCCCGAGCCGCTCCGCCAGCGCACCCGCGAAGAGGCCGACGCCGCAGTAGAGGTCCAGCGCGTTTTCGCCCTCGCGCGGCTGCAGGCCGTCAAGGATCGCGTCGACCAGGGTCTGCGCGGCAGCCGGGTGGATCTGCCAGAAGCCGCCGTCGCTGACCCGCCAGGTGCGCTCCGCCGCGCGCTCGCGGACGAAGTTGCGCCCGTGGACGCGGTGCACGCCGCCGTGGTCGTCGATCCGCTGCACCGAGACCGGCCGGTCCAGCTCGACGATCGGCAGCCGTCCGCCCGCGACGGGCGTCAGGATGACCGCGCGGTCGGAGGAGCCGGTCGCCGCCACGGCCTCGACGGTGTCGATCTGCGGCCACTCGCGCTTCTCGATGCCCAGCTCCTGCACGCCCGGTGCGGCGATCAGGCAGCGCTCGACGGGAACCACCTCGTGCGAGCGGTGGCGCCGCAGACCGGCCCGGCCGGTCTCCTGGTCCACGGCGTACTGGACCCGGGTACGCCACGCGGGCACCTCGCCCGCCGGGAGCTTGTCCCCCGGCGCGGGCTCGACGCTGCCGTCCCAGCCCGCCTGCTCCGGCGTCAGACCGGCCAGCTTGGCCAGCTGTTCGGTCAGCACGGAGGCCTTGAGCTTGCGCTGCGCACCCGGGGTGGCGTGCTGCCAGTCGCAGCCGCCGCACAGGCCGGGGCCCGCGTACGGGCAGGGCGGGGTGACCCGCTCCTTGGCCGGCTCCAGCACCTCGACCGCGTCCGCGCGGAGGAAGCGCGAGGCCTCCGTCCCGTCCGTCACCAGGGCGACCACCCGCTCGCCCGGCAGCGCGTGCCGGACGAAGAGCACCCGGCCCTCGTGCCGGGCCACGCAGTGGCCGCCGTGGGCGACCGGGCCCACCTCGACCTCGTAGCGCTCGCCGACGAGCGACGGCGACTCCGGTGCGCCGGAAGGGCGTGCGGCGGGACGCGCGCCGGAGTTGGTGGAGGCGGAACGGGAGCGGGTGGTGCGGCGGGATGTCACGCCTGGTCGTCCTTAGCGGCTGCGGGTGCGGGCACGGGTGCGGGTCCGGTCGTCGCGGAGGCGGCGGCCATGGGCCGTTCCTCGCGGCGTCCGACATCGCCGCGCCGGACCTGTCCCGGCGCGATCCACGGGCGCGGCTTGCGGCGGCGCTCGGAGGACTCCAGCTGCCAGGGTACCGAGGTCACCATCACCCCGGGCTTGAAGAGCAGGCGACCCTTGAGTCGCAGCGCGCTCTGGTTGTGCAGCAGGTGCTCGTACCAGTGGCCGACGACGTACTCCGGGATGTAGACCGTCACCACGTCGCGCGGGTTGTTACTGCGCAGCTGGCGCACGTGCTCCACCACCGGGCCGGTGATCTCCCGGTACGGCGAGTGCAGCACCTTGAGCGGGACGTCGATGCCGCGGCGGTCCCACTCCTCCTGCAGCGCCTTGGTGTCGACCGGGTCGACGTCCACGGTGACCGCCTCGAGACGGGCCGTGCCGCGCGAGGAGAGCTGGGCGTACGCCAGCGCCCGCAGGGTCGGCTTGTGCAGCTTCGAGACCAGCACCACGCTGTGGATCTGGGCCGGCAGCGCCTCCTCCTCGTCCGCCGCGTCGTCCAGCGCGAGCTCTGTGGAGACCCGGCTGTAGTGGCGGTTGATCGCCTTCATCAGCACGAAGAAGACCACCATCAGCAGGCAGGACATCCAGGCGCCGGACATGAACTTCGTGGAGAGCACGACCACCAGCACGCAGGCGGTGCAGGCGAGGCCGATCGTGTTGATGACCCGGCTGCGCATCATCCGGCGGCGCTCCGCCGGGTCGGTCTCGGTCTTCAGCAGCCTGGTCCAGTGCCGGATCATGCCGGTCTGGCTCATGTTGAAGGAGACGAAGACGCCGATGATGTAGAGCTGGATCAGCCGGTTCGGGTCCGCGCCGTAGCCGATGATGAAGACGATCGCCACGCCCGCCAGCAGAATGATGCCGTTGGAGAAGGCCAGCCGGTCACCGCGGGTGTGCAACTGCCGCGGCAGGTAGCGGTCCTGGGCGAGGATCGAGCCGAGCACCGGGAAGCCGTTGAAGGCGGTGTTGGCGGCCAGCACCAGGATCAGGCCGGTGACGGCGGCGATGAAGTAGAAGCCGGGCGTGAAGTTGGAGAAGATCGCCTGCGAGATCTGCGCGATCGCGGTCTTCTGCTGGTAGCCCGCCGGGGCGCCGATCAGCTGGGCCGGGTTCTCGGCCATCTTCAGGCCGGTGAGGTTGCCCATCCAGATGATGCCGATCAGCATCGTCACCGCGACCACGGCCATCATCAGCAGCGTGGTCGCCGCGTTGCGGCTCTTCGGCTTGCGGAAGGCAGGCACGCCGTTGCTGATCGCCTCGACACCGGTCAGCGCGGCGCAGCCGGAGGAGAAGGTCTTGAGCAGCAGCAGGACCAGCGCGATGCCGGTCGGATCGATGTGCCCGGCCTCGGGCACCAGGTGGAACCCGGCGCTGGCCGCCTGCATGTGCTGACCGAAGAAGAAGTCGCGCACCGCCGCCCAGATCATCAGCAGGAAGATCCCGCCCATGAACCCGTAGGTGGGGACGGCGAAGGCCGTGCCGGACTCACGGACGCCGCGCAGGTTCATGCCCATCAGCACGAGCACCAGGACCACCGAGATGAGCACCTCGTGGCCGTGCAGCGCGGGCACCGCGGAGACGATGTTGGCCACGCCCGAGGTGGTCGACACCGCCACCGTCAGCACGTAGTCGACCAGCAGTGCGGAGGCGACGGTCAGACCGGCGTTGCCGCCCAGGTTGACCGTGGCGACCTCGTAGTCGCCGCCGCCGCTCGGGTAGGCGTGCACGTTCTGCCGGTAGGAGGCGACGACCACGAGCATCACCAACGCGACCACCGCGCCGATCCACCACGAGAAGTGGATCGTGGCGATGCCCGCCACCGACAGCGTCAGGAAGATCTGCTCGGGGGCGTAGGCGACCGAGGAGAGCGCGTCGGAGGCGAAGACGGGCAAGGCGATCCGCTTGGGCAGCAGCGTCTCGCCGAGCTTGTCGCTCTGCAGCGCTCGCCCGATAAGGATCCGTTTCGGGAGGTCAGTGAGTTTTGACACGAGGAGGATCGTAGAGGGTCTCCCAGGTTCGCAGGCAGGGAGCCCGGGAAATAACCCGGTTCGTAGGTGCCGCAGGCTCTCCACCTGCGGTGACGGGCAGCGGACGATCGCCGGGGATTCTGTGCGGTGGTTGTGCCGACTGCATACAAAATCGCCTTGGGGGTGCCACCCTGGTGACAAGAGGGCGTTAAGAGACTGTCACTATCGAGCACGAGACACCGAGACACCGACACCGAACCGGAAGGACGGTCGTGCACATCGTCATCATGGGATGCGGTCGCGTGGGTTCCTCCCTCGCGCGCGCCCTGGAGAAGCAGGGTCACTCGGTCGCCGTGGTCGACCAGGACCCCACGGCGTTCCGCCGTCTCGGTTCGGACTTCGCCGGCAAGCGGGTGACCGGGGTCGGCTTCGACCAGGACACCCTGCGCGAGGCGGGGATCGAGCAGGCCGGCGCGTTCGCCGCGGTCAGCAGCGGTGACAACTCCAACATCATCGCGGCGCGCGTGGCCCGGGAGAACTTCGGCGTCGAGAACGTCGCGGCCCGGATCTACGACCCGCGCCGCGCCGAGGTCTACGAGCGCCTGGGCATCCCGACGGTGGCCACCGTCCGCTGGACGGCCGACCAGATGCTGCGCCGCCTTCTCCCGTCCGGCGTCGAGCCGCACTGGCAGGACCCCAGCGGCGCGGTCGAGTTGGCCGAGGTCCCGGTGGCGACGGCCTGGATCGGCCACCGCATCGTCAGGCTGGAGCAGGCCGCGCCCGTCCGCGTCGCCTTCGTCACCCGGCTCGGCCAGGGCCAACTGCCCACCCCGGACATGGTCCTGCAGGAGGGCGACCTGGTGCACATGATGATGCGCACCAACGACCTGGACGCCGTCGAGGCGATCTTCGCCAAGGGCCCGGAGGAGCACTGATGCGGGTAGCAATCGCCGGAGCGGGCGCGGTCGGCCGCTCCATCGCCGGAGAGCTCCTGGAGAACGGCCACGAGGTGCTCCTCGTGGACAAGAACCCGAAGTCCATTTCGGTCGAGCGGGTGCCCCAGGCCGAGTGGCTGCTCGCCGACGCCTGCGAGATCACCTCACTGGACGAGGCGGCGCTGCAGCGCTGCAACGTGGTGATCGCAGCGACGGGTGACGACAAGGTCAACCTGGTGGTCTCGCTGCTGGCGAAGACCGAGTACGGCGTCCCTCGGGTCGTCGCCCGGGTCAACAACCCGAAGAACGAGTGGCTCTTCAACGAGGCCTGGGGCGTGGACGTCGCCGTCTCCACGCCGCGGCTGATGTCGGCGCTGGTCGAGGAGGCCGTCAGCGTCGGCGACCTGGTCCGCCTGATGCGTTTCAGCCAGGGCGACGCGAACCTCGTCGAGCTGACGCTCGCCTCGGACGCGCCGCACGTCGGCACCCAGGTCAAGGCGATCGCCTGGCCGGACGACACGGCGCTGGTCACCATCATCCGCGAGGGCCGCGTGCTGGTCCCGTCGGGCAGCGACACCCTCGAGGGCGGCGACGAACTGCTGTTCGTCGCAACGGCGGAGAGGGAAGCGGACCTGGAGGCACTGCTCTCGCCGTCGGCGAGCTGAGCGTTCGCACGCCGCGGAAGCGGTCGCGGGTCTTCGGACTTGCGGCCGCTTCCCCGTTTTGTGAGAGGGACAGTTGCGCTGTTCAGGGGCGCGGGGCTCTGCTGATGTGCGGCTCCGCCGCGTGGGCGCGACAAGCGAGCCTGCGCTGCCGCAGGTAGTTGCAACGCTCAGGGGCCCGGGGAACTGCACGACAATCCCCCAGCCTTCGGCCAGGGGGACCCCCATCCCACGAAGGTAGAGCCCCGAACACGCAGGGCCATCCGCATGGGGGCACCTCCCGGCCGAAGGCTGGGGGACAGTGGTTACTCGCGCGCGCAGTTGATCGAGCAGAGCCCCGCGCCCCCGGAGATGCTGCAACTTCCCTGCGTGCCCTGACTAACTCTCGACTGCCTGCTCGGACTCGGCGTCCTCGGTTTCGACGTTCACCTTGATCGGCGCCGGGGCCTTCGACAGGATCAACCACGACAGGTAGATCGCGACCAACCACGGCGGGACGCCCAGTCCGATCTTCGCGACGCCCAGCCACGTCACCTGCCCCGCCCAGTACAGCGGGAAGAGGATCGCCGCCCGCAGGGCGAACAGTGCGACCCAGACCCAGGTCGCCTTCGTGTACGCGGACAGGCGGCCGGGGTTCTGCGTCCGCCAGGTCATGTTCTCGCCGAGGACCGGGCCCAGCATGACGCCGAGCAGCGGCCACTTCACGAGCGCCGAGATCGCGTACGCGACCAGCAGGACCAGCCCGTAGATCATCGACGGCAGGTAGAAGTCCTGCGGCTTGCCGGACTGCATCGCGATGAACGCGCCGATGCCGACGCCCAGCACGCCACCGAAGGCGTGCTTCAGCGTCTCCCGCCGCGCGACGCGTACCACCGCGAGCAGGACGGTGACGCCGACCGCGGACCAGGACGAGATCGCGACGTTCTGGGTGATCGTGTAGAGGACGACGAAGACCAGGCCGGGCACGGTCATGTCGATCATGCCGCGGACGCCGCCGAAGGCGTCGATCAGCGAGGTGTCGACGGGCTGCTTGGAACGGTCCCCGGCGTCCGTGGGGTTCGTGGCAGCCGGGCTCGCGTCGGCGAGAGGGGCGCGGTGGCTCACGCGATCACTCCTGTCCCGTCGGGCGGAGTTCGTAGCGCGGGTTGAAGAGCACCCGGCGCCCGCGCGCGTGACTGATCCGGCCGCGAGCGACCACCTTGCGGCCGGGCTCGATTCCCACGATCGAGCGACGGCCGAGCCAGACCACGTCCAGTGCGTCGCTGCCGTCGAACAGCTCGGCCTCCAGCGCGGGGACGCCGGCGCGCGGACGCAGGGTGACCGCCCGGAGCGTGCCGGTGACCGTGACCTCCTGACGGTCGCCGCAGGCCGCGATGGGTGTGGCACCCGTTTCCTCGGCGTCGTGGCGCAGCTGCTCCGCGTTCAGCTCCTCGTTGGAGGTGCCGAGCTTGCTGAACATGCGCCTCAGCCGGCCCTGCGGCCGTGCGCTGGAGATCTCACTGCTCATGCCCGAAGGGTACAGGCCGCGCCCCCGCCGGGAGGCGTCCTCGCGCAGTCCGAGCGGCCTCCCGAACACGCGTACTCACGGCTCGAAGCGGTAACCCATACCCGGTTCGGTGACGAAGTGCCGCGGGTGGCCCGGGTCGACCTCCAGCTTGCGGCGCAGCTGGGCCATGTAGACCCGCAGGTAGTTGCTCTCGGTGCCGTACGCCGGCCCCCAGACCTCCTGGAGCAGCTGCTTCTGGCTCACGAGTCGGCCGCTGTTGCGGACCAGCACCTCCAGCAGGTGCCACTCGGTCGGGGTGAGCCGGATGTCCTTGCCGTCGCGGCTGACCCGCTTGGCCGCCAGGTCCACGGTGAAGCTCTCGGTGCCGATGACGGCGCTCTCGCTCTCCGGACCGGCCGGCGCACCGCGCCGGACCGCCGCGCGGAGCCGGGCCAGCAGCTCGTCCATGCCGAAGGGCTTGGTCACGTAGTCGTCCGCGCCCGCGTCCAGGGCCTGGACCTTCTCGTCCGAGGTCTGCCGGGCGGAGAGGACGATGATCGGCACCTTGGTCCAGCCGCGCAGGCCGCGGATCACCTCGCTGCCGTCCATGTCGGGCAGGCCGAGGTCGAGCAGCACCGCGTCGGGGTGACGGGCCGCGGCCAGCTCCAGCGCGGTGGCGCCGTCGTGGGCGGCGTCCACCTCGTAGTGGCGGGCCTTGAGATTGATCACCAGGGCGCGGACGATCTGCGGTTCGTCGTCGACGACCAGGACCCGGATCATGAACGCTGCTGCCTTTCGGTCTGCTGCTCCAGCGGCAGCGGCTCTGCGGACACGGCCTCGACCGCGATCCGGGGACCGGTCTCGAGATCGGTCTCGGAACCGGCCTCGGAACTGACCTCGGGATCGGTCCCGGTCGCGCCGTCGGACGCCTCGCTGCTCTCGTGCGCGACCTGCGCACACGGAAGAGTGAACACCATGGTGAGACCGCCACCGGGCGTGTCCTCCGCCGTCAGGGTGCCGCCGGTGGCCTCGACGAATCCGCGGGCGACGGCGAGCCCCAGGCCGACGCCCGCGCCGCGCGGGGCGTCGCCGTAGCGCTGGAAGGGCTCGAAGACCTTCTCCTTGGCCTCGTCCGGGATACCGGGACCGTGGTCGGCGACGCGGACCTCCACGCGGCCGTGCAACACGCTGGCCGAGACACCGACCTGGCAGGGAACACCGTTGACCTGCTTGCGGCTACCCGCGTTGTACTTCACCGCGTTCTCGATCACGTTGCCGAGCGCACGTTCGAGCAGCCCCGGGTCGGCCGAGACCATCGGCAGCTCCTCAGGGATGTC
Source organism: Streptacidiphilus sp. MAP5-3 (assembly GCF_041262505.1). Classification (NCBI taxonomy): domain Bacteria; kingdom Bacillati; phylum Actinomycetota; class Actinomycetes; order Kitasatosporales; family Streptomycetaceae; genus Streptacidiphilus; species Streptacidiphilus sp. MAP5-3. The sequence continues at coordinate 94,581 of NZ_JBGCCL010000013.1, read as the reverse complement.
GGTGCGCACCGCGTCCTCGGGGACGCCGAGCAGGGCGAGGGGCACGACCTCGTCGAGATCGGTCTCGCGAACGATCGGAACGACCGTTCCGGTCTGCAGCCTGCTCATATCGAGCAGATTACCGATCAAATGATCGAGTCGATCAGCGCCCGCCTCGATACCCGCCAGCAGTTCGGCCTCGTCGTCCGGCGTCCAGGCCACGTCCTCGGCGCGCAGCGAGCTGACCGAGGCCTTGATCCCGGCCAGCGGGGTGCGCAGGTCGTGGGAGACGGCGGCGAGCAGTGCGGTGCGGATGCGGTTGCCCTCGGCCATCCGGCGGGCCTCGGCGGCCTCCGTCTCCAGTCGGCGCTTCTCCAGCAGCACCGCGGCCTGGGCGGCAAAGGCGACCAGCACACGACGGTCGGCGGCGGGCAGCACCCGGCCGCTCAACGCCAGCGCCAGCCGGTCGCCGACGGGCACGTCGACGTCGGCGTCCTCGGGCCGGGAGACGGGGTCGGGACCGACTGCCCCGGCGAGGCGCCACGTCGAGAAGTCGTCGGGTCGCTCCAGCAGGGCGACCGACTCCATCTGGAAGGTCTCCTGCACCCGCTCCAGCAGCGCCGGAAGACCGTTCCGGCCGCTCAGCACGCTGCCGGCCAGGAAGCTCAGCGTCTCCGCCTCGGCCCGGCTGCGCGCCGCCTCGGCGGTCCTGCGTGCGGCCAGGTCGACCACGTAGGCAACCGACAGCGCCACCCCGAAGAAGACGCCCACGGCGATCACGTTGGCGATCGATCCGATCGTGAGCGTGTGCAGGGGTGGGGTGAAGTACCAGTTGATCAGCAGTGAGCCGACGACCGCCGAGGCCAGCGCCGGGAACAGCCCGCCGAGCAGCGCCGCGCCGACCGTCAGGCCCAGGTAGAGCAGCATCTCGGTGTGGGTGGTGCTGCTGCTCGGCAGCAGTACCAGCACCCAGGTCAGCAGCAACGGGCCGGCCACGCCGACCAGCCAGCCGGCCACCGTGCGGGGCAGGCCGAGGCTGGCGATCCGCCGGATCGGGCGGAGCCGGCCACGCGCCACGTGCTCGTGCGTGACGATGTGGACGTCGATGTCCCCGGCCTCGCGGGCGACGGTCGCGCCGACGCCGGGGCCGAAGATCCACTGCCAGGGCTTGCGGCGGCTGCTGCCCAGCACGATCTGGGTGGCGTTGACGCCTCGGGCGAACTCCAGCAGCGCCTCGGCCGCGTTGTCGCCGAGCACGTGGTGGAAGCTGCCGCCGAGGTCCTCGACCAGGCCGCGCTGGACGGTCAGCTCCTTGGGCGAGGCGCTGGTCAGGCCGTCGCTCTTGGCCACGTAGACGGCCAGGATCTCGCTGCCGGAGCCCTTGGCCGCGATCCGCGCCGCACGCCGGATCAGGGTGCGGCCCTCGGGACCGCCGGTCAGACCGACCACGATCCGCTCGCGCGCCTGCCAGGTGGAGGCGATGTGGTTCTCGGCCCGGTACCGCTGCAGGTACTCGTCGACCCGGTCGGCGACCCAGAGCAGCGCCAGCTCGCGCAGCGCGGTCAGGTTGCCGGGACGGAAGTAGTGCGCCAGCGCCGCGTCGATCTTCTCGGGCGCGTAGACGTTGCCGTGCGCCAGTCGGCGGCGGAGCGCCTCAGGGGCCATGTCGACCAGCTCGATCTGGTCGGCCCGACGCACCACCTCGTCCGGCACGGTCTCCTGCTGGCGCACCCCGGTGATGCCCTCGACGGCGTCGCCCAGCGACTCCAGGTGCTGGATGTTCAGGTTGGAGATGACGTCGATGCCCGCGTCGAGCAGCTCGTCGATGTCCTGCCAGCGCTTGGCGTTGCGGGAGCCCGGCACGTTGGTGTGGGCGAGCTCGTCGACCAGCGCCACGGCGGGGCGCCGGCGCAGCACCGCGTCGACGTCCATCTCGGTGAACTCGGCGCCGCGGTGGGTCATCGCCTTCCGCGGCACCACCTCGAGGCCCTCGATCTGGGCGGCGGTGTGGGCGCGGCCATGCGTCTCCACGAAGGCCGCCACCGCGTCGGTGCCACGCTCGGCCCGGCGCTTGCCCTCGTTGAGCATGGCGTACGTCTTGCCCACCCCGGGGGCTGCCCCGAGGTAGATGCGCAGCCTGCCACGTCCCATAACGTCCATTCTCCTTGCCGACTCCCTGAGCCGAACAGCGAGGGTACGGCAGACCGTCGCCCGAGTGGACCAGTCGTGCATGACACCGGCGGCGTGGTCGGGGGTCCGCTGTTAGGAAGGACGGGCAGGACAGGAGCCGGAGATGGCCTGGCCGAGGGGGCGCGCGGGAGGCCTCACTGCTGCTAGATTGGTCTATACCACATAGTGCGTACGCGCCTCGTGCATGCCCCGTACGAGCCGTACACGGCCCCAGCACAGCACCGTGCGCGCCCCGTGGAGCCCTTCTCCTCGTCCCAGCTTCGTCCAGCTTCGTCCAGATCGGTAGGTAGGCCAGCGTGGAAGTTGTGATCGTTCCTGACGCCGCGGCGGGCGGCGAGCTCATCGCCACGGCGATCGCCGATCTGCTGACCCGGAGGCCGGACGCACTGCTCGGCGTGGCCACCGGATCGACCCCGCTGCCGATCTACCAGGCGCTCGCCACCAAGGTGCGCTCCGGCGCGGTCGACGCCTCCCGGGCCCGGATCTGCCAGCTCGACGAGTACGTGGGCCTCCCGCCCGGTCACCCCGAGTCCTACCGCTCCGTGGTGCTGCGCGAGGTCGTGGGGCCGCTCGGGCTCTCCGAGTCCTCGTTCATGGGCCCGGACGGTTCCGCCGCCGACATCACCGCCGCCTGTGCGGACTACGACCGGGCGCTGGCCGCCGCGGGCGGGGTCGACCTGCAGTTGCTCGGCATCGGCACCGACGGCCACATCGGCTTCAACGAGCCCTGCTCGTCACTCGCCTCACGCACCCGGATCAAGACGCTCACCGAGCAGACCCGGATCGACAACGCGCGCTTCTTCGACGACGACATCGACCAGGTGCCGCACCACGTGATCACCCAGGGCATCGGCACCATCCTGGACGCACGCCACCTGGTGCTGCTGGCGACCGGCGCGGGCAAGGCCGAAGCGGTCGCCGCGACGGTCGAGGGCCCGGTCGCCGCCCTGGTCCCGGCCTCGGCGCTGCAACTGCACCCGCACGCCACCGTGGTCGTCGACGAGGCCGCCGCCGCGGGGCTCAAGCTGGCCGACTACTTCCGCGCCACCTACGCGGCCAAGCCGCACTGGCAGGGGCTGTAGCGCGGCACCAGGTCGTAAGGCGAGCTCGCTTCGGCGCGGGGCGCGGACACCCGGAAATTGCCGGGCGTCCGCGCCCGTGTCGGCGTTATGGTGCGTCATGGAACAGAACCCGCCGGCCCGCAGGGCCGCCGCCGTCCCCGAGAAGCCCTCCCTCGACGGGCTCGAAGAGAGCTGGTCGCGCCGGTGGGACGAGTCCGGGGTATTCGCCTTCGACCGGACCAGGCCCAGGGCCGAGGTCTTCTCCATCGACACGCCGCCGCCCACGGTCAGCGGCTCACTTCACGTCGGCCACGTCTTCTCGTACACGCACACCGACACCGTCGCCCGCTACCAGCGGATGCGCGGCCGGGCCGTCTTCTACCCGATGGGATGGGACGACAACGGCCTGCCCACCGAGCGCCGGGTCCAGAACTACTTCGGCGTCCGCTGCGAACCGTCCCTCCCCTACGACGCGGACTTCACCCCGCCTGAGCATCCGGGCCGGGAGCAACTGCCGATCTCGCGCCGGAACTTCATCGAGCTCTGCGACCGGCTCACCGAGCGGGACGAGCAGGCCTTCGAGGAGCTCTGGCGTCGGCTCGGCCTCTCCGTCGACTGGTCGATGACCTATCGAACGATCGACACCCGTGCGCGTTCGATCTCGCAGCGAGCGTTTCTTCGGAACCTGGCCCGGGGCGAGGCGTATCTGGCCGAGGCCCCGACGCTCTGGGACGTCACCTTCCGCACCGCAGTCGCCCAGGCCGAGTTGGAGGACAGGGAGCGCCCCGGCGCCTACCACCACCTGCTCTTCCACGCTCCGGACGACAGTGGAGTGGAGATCGCCACCACCCGCCCGGAACTGCTGCCCGCCTGCGTCGCCCTGGTCGCCCACCCCGACGACGAGCGCTACCGGGCGCTCTTCGGACGGACCGTCCGCACCCCGCTCTTCGGTGTCGAAGTCCCGGTCCTGGCACACCCGCTGGCCGATCCGGAGAAGGGCACCGGCATCGCCATGGTCTGCACCTTCGGCGACACCACCGACGTGGTCTGGTGGCGGGAGCTGCAGCTGGCCACCCGACCCGTCATCGGCTTCGACGGCCGGTTCCTGCCCGAGCCGCCGTCGGGACTGACGAGTGATCAGGCTCTGTCCGTCTACGCCACCCTGGCCGGCGCCACCGCGCACACAGCGCGGGAGCGGGTCGTCGCCGCGTTGCGCGAGAGCGGCGAACTGCTGGGCGAGCCACGGCCGGTGACGCACGCGGTCAAGTTCTACGAGAAGGGCGACCGCCCGCTGGAGATCGTCACCACCCGCCAGTGGTACCTGCGCAACGGCGGCCGGGACGAGAAGCTGCGCGCCCGGCTGCTCGCACGTGGCGACGAACTGCGCTGGAGTCCTGGATTCATGAAGACCCGTTACGAGAGCTGGGTCTCCGGCCTCAACGGAGACTGGCTGGTCAGCAGGCAGCGGTTCTTCGGCGTCCCGATCCCGGTCTGGTACGAGCTGGACGAGCACGGCGCGCCGCGCCACGACCGGCCACTTCTCCCCGACGAGTCGCGGCTGCCGGTCGACCCGAGCACGGACGTGCCGGACGGATACCGCGAGGAGCAACGCGGCGTCCCCGGCGGCTTCGTCGGCGACCCGGACGTCCTGGACACCTGGGCCACCTCCTCGTTGACCCCGCTGATCGCCGGACGCTGGAGCGCGGACGAGGACCTCTTCACCCGGGTCTTCCCGATGGACCTGCGCCCGCAGGCCCACGAGATCATCCGCACCTGGCTCTTCTCGGCGGTGGTCCGCGCCGACAGCGAGTTCGGCGAACTGCCGTTCCGTCAGGCGGCCATCTCCGGCTGGATCCTGGATCCGGACCGGAAGAAGATGTCCAAGTCGGTCGGCAATGTGGTCACCCCGCACGACTTGCTGGTCCAGCACGGCTCGGACGCGGTCCGCTACTGGGCGGCCAGCGCCCGTCCCGGCACGGACACCGCCTTCGACACCGGTCAGATGAAGATCGGCCGACGACTGGCGATCAAACTGCTCAACGCGAGCAAGTTCGTCCTCACTCTCGGCGGTGAGACAGGCCACGAAGCAACGACCACCGAAGCGATCACCGAGGCGATCGACCGGTCGATGCTGGCACAACTCGCAGAAACGGTCGCTGCGGTGACCGAAGCGTTCGAAGCCCTCGATCACGCCCGTGCGCTGGAACGGACCGAGACCTTCTTCTGGCGCTTCTGCGACGACTACCTGGAGCTGGTCAAGTCGCGCGCCTACGGCGACGAGGGCGGCGACGGTTCCGACCCGTCGGGCGCAGCCTCGGCCCGTGCCGCGCTGCGTGTCGCCCTCTCCGCACTGCAGCGCCTCTTCGCCCCGGTGCTGCCGTTCGCCACCGAGGAGGTCTGGTCCTGGTGGCAGCAGGGTTCGGTCCACGTCGCCGCCTGGCCCGACGCCGAGGAGCTGCGCGAACTGGCCGGTCCGCGCGCGCAGCCGCAGGTGCTCGACCTGGCAGCCGAGATGATCGCCGCGGTCCGCAAGGCCAAGTCCGAGGCTCAGGTCTCCATGCGCACCGAGGTCGCCGAGGCCCGGATCACCGCCCCACCCGCACTGCGTCCCCTCGCCGACCAGGCGCTCGCCGACGTCCGCGCCGCAGGGCGGATCGCCCGGATCGCGGTCGTCGACGCGGCCGAGGACGGCGGCGGTGGCGGTGGCACGTCCGAGCTCGACGTCACCGTCGTGCTCTGAGGACACCTCGGGGAAGGCCCCGGTCGGGCGCGTGGAGGGAAGAGCCGGACCGGGGCCACCAAGGGCCGTGCTGGTGCACGACGCCGCCAGGCCACTCAGCACCCGCCGCCCCCGCCCCGGCCCCAAGCGCTACGAGCGGTGGATCCGCCGCCCGCACACCCCTGGCCAGGCTCCCGTCGCGGTGCGAGGATCGCGGGCGGGAAGCGGGAGCTACCCGCTGGTAGGACTCTGGGAGGCCGGTATGCCGCAGTTGCACGATCTGACCGCGTTGGAGCAGGGCGAGTTGATCGCGACAGGCAAGCTCTCCCCGGTCGAGCTGACCCAGCACTACCTGGAGCGGATCGAGCAGCTCAACGAGACCGTCGGCGCCTACGTCACCGTCACCCCGGAGTTGGCGCTCGCCCAGGCCGCGCAGGCGGAGGAGGACTCCGTCGAGGCCCGCCGCGAGGGGCGCACCCTCGCGCCGCTCCACGGCGTGCCCGTGCCCGTCAAGGACCTCAACTTCGTGGCCGGAGTGCGGGCCACGCTCGGCTCCCGCGCGTACGCCGAGCATGTTCCGGACGTCGACGACCATGTGGTCACCCGGCTGCGCCAGGCCGGAACGGTCATGCTCGGCAAGACCCAGACGCCCGAGTTCGGCCTGCCCTGCTACTCGGAGAACGAGGTCGCCCCGCCCGCCCGGACGCCCTGGGACCTGGACCGATCCGCGGGCGGCTCCAGCGGCGGCGCGGCCACCGCCGTGGCGTCCGGCCTCGCGCCGCTCGCCCACGGCAGCGACGGCGGCGGCTCGATCCGCATCCCCGCCTCGGTCTGCGGGCTGTTCGGGATCAAGCCGAGCCGGGGCCGGATCAGCGCCGGCCCGACCCTGCACGACATCAGCGGCCTCTCCACCAGCGGCCCGCTGGCCCGGACCGTCGCCGACGCCGCCGCGCTGCTCGACGTGATGGCGGGCAGGATGCCCGGCGACACGTACGTCGCACCCGAGTTGCCTGCGGGCGAGACCTTCCGGGCACACGCCGAGCGGGACCCCGGCACGCTGCGGGTCGCCGTGCTGACGGCCGCGCCGGTGCCGGGCGTCGAGGTGCACGCCGACTGCGTCGAGGCCACGCGGGACGCCGCCGAGCTGCTGAGCGGTCTCGGTCACCGGGTCGACGAGATGGCGCTCCCTGCGGACGACACGCTCGCTCGCGTCTTTCGCCAGGTCTGGGCGGTGATGGCCACCCAGCGCCCGGTCGCGCCCGAGGACGAGGAGAAGCTGATACCGCTGACCCGGCACCTGCGCGGCCTCGGCCAGCAGGTCTCCGGCCCGGAGTTCGCCACAGCGCTCTACACCTTCCGCGCGGTCGGCCAGCTGGTCGCCCAGCTCATGGCCGACTACGACGTGGTGCTCAGCCCGACGCTGGCCAAGCCACCCGCGCTGGTCGGCGGCCTGCGCAACGACGCCGACCCGAGCGCGGAGTTCGACAGCCTGGCCCACTTCACGCCGTTCACGCCGCTCTTCAACGCCACCGGCCAGCCCGCGGTCAACCTGCCGCTGCACTGGTCGGCCGAGGGCCTCCCGATCGGCGTGATGCTCGGCGGCCACTACGGCGCCGAGGCGACCCTGATCTCCCTCTCCGCCCAGCTGGAGGCCGCCAGGCCGTGGGCAGGACGCAAGCCCGAGGTCTGGTAGGCCGGGGCAAAGGCGATGTAGTCGCACTCTGATCAGGGCCGCGGGGCTCTGCTTGATCAACTGCGCGCGCGAGACACCACCCGCGTGCGGATGGCCCCGCACCTTCGGCCTGCCACCTGCGTGGGTGGCTTCTCGCGCAGTGCCCCGCGCCCCTGGACAGTGCAACCACCTGCGAGAGTGCAGGCTCGGCTTGTCGCGCCCACGCTGGGGGTCCCCCCGCCGAAGGCAGGAGAGGAGCCGCACGTCAACACCAGCCCCGCGCCCTGGGTCGTACGACTGCCTCGCGGTGCAAGCGCACTCAGGCGGACACGATCTGCCCGTCGCGCAGGTCCAGGACGCGGTCGGCCAGTTCCATCAGTGTCGGGTCGTGCGTGGCGACCAGGGCGGTCACGCCCTCGCTGCGCACGACCGCGCGCAGCAGCCGCATCACGGAGCGGCCGGTGTCCGAGTCCAGTTGGCCGGTGGGCTCGTCCGCGATGATCAGTTCGGGGCGGTTGGCGAGCGCGCGGGCGATGGCCACGCGCTGCTGCTGACCGCCGGAGAGCTCGCCGGGCCGCTGCCGGGCGTGGTCCGCGAGCCCGACCAGGGCCAGCAGTTCGCGCACCCGCTCCTCGCGCTCGGCGACCGGCGTCCGGCACAGCCGCATCGGGACGCCCACGTTCTCGGCGGCGGTGAGGATGGGCAGCAGCCCGAAGGACTGGAAGACGAAGCCGATCCGGTCCCTGCGCAGGTCCAGCAGCCCGTCCTCGCCCAGCCCGGCGAGGTCGCGGCCGTCGATCCTGATCTGCCCGCCGGAGGGCCGGTCCAGCCCGCCGACGAGGTTGAGCAGCGTGGTCTTGCCGGAGCCGGAGCGGCCCTTCAGCGCGGTCAGCTCGCCGCGCCGGACCGTGAACGAGACCCCGCGCAGCGCGTGCACCGCCGTGGGTCCGCTGCCGAAGGACTTGTGCAGGTCGACGACCTCGACCATGGGCGGCAGCTCCGTCTGCGTCGCCCCGCCGCTCGCCACGGCGTCCACGTCCCTGCCTGTCACGCGTTCCCCCCCGCTGTCCGGTCAATCTCCGGGCCTCGCCGACGGGAACTCTCGCACGTGTGCCCGCCCCTGGAAAGGGGCGGGCACACGTCGTACCGGCTGTGACAGCGCTGCCCTAGCGGACCTCGGTGATCTCCGGGCCGCGCTCGAACGGGTTCAGGTCGTCCACACCGGGGTGACCCTGCTGCTGCGGCATGCCGTCGGCGACCATCTGCGCGTCCTCGGGCAGACGCAGCACGATCGGGTCGCGCGGGGCCATCGGGGCCTCGCCGCGGACCACGACGGTCTTGCGGAAGATCTGCTCCAGCGCGTCGGCCGACTCCGGCTGCACCGCGGCCTGGCCGGAGATCACGCCGCGCAGGAACCAGCGCGGTCCGTCGCAACCGACGAAGCGGACCAGCTGCACGCCCTGCGTGCCGTCCGGCAGCTGCACCGGAACGCGGGCCCGCAGGCCCCAACCGAGCGCGGTCTCCTCCTCGTCGACAGCACCGCCCTGCTCGACGATCCCGTCGGCGATCTCCTTGCGGACCTCGCCCCAGATGCCCTCGTTCTTGGGCGCGGCGAACGCCTGCAACTGGACGGCGCTGTTGCCGAGCACGAGCGTGGCCGCGACGATCGCGTCACCGGCGACCTCCACCCGGAGCTCCATGCCTTCGACTCCGGGCACCAGCAGGCCGCCGAGGTCGACCCGGCCCTCCTTGGCGTCGTCGACCTCGGAGGAGTCGAACGGCCCATCGGGGCGGGGCGCGGGCGGCAAGCCCACGCGCTCGTCTGCGTCGTCCTCATCCTCGGAGGTCGCCCCTGCGATCTCCTCGCTGTCGGCGTCGACGATCTCGTCGAGCTGATCGGCAGCGTCCTCGCCCTTGGCGCGACGACGGAACACGGTCACTGTCCTTCCCGGTCGGGTACCGAAGAGTCTTTCTGCCCGGCCGCGGGAATGCTAACCGCGGCATGGCCCCCCGTCGACCCGAAGCCTCCTGCGGCGCGTGCCGACCCCGGCAGTTCCACCACCTCGTGGAACCGGACCTTCTCCACCCGCTGGACGACCAGTTGGGCGATCCGGTCCCCGCGACGGAAGACCACCCGCTCGCGCGGGTCGAGGTTGACGACGATCACCTTGATCTCACCACGGTACCCGGCATCGACCGTTCCGGGGGCATTGACGAGAGCGACCCCGCACCGCGCGGCCAGCCCGGAGCGCGCGTGTACGAAGGCCGCGTATCCGTCGGGCAGCGCGATCGCGATCCCGGTCGGCAGCACGGCGCGCTCGCCGGGCTCCAGCACGGCGTCGACGGTGGTGCGCAGATCGGCGCCCGCGTCGCCGGGGTGCTCGTACGCCGGGGCCGGCATCTCGTCGTCGAGACGGCGCAGCAGGACGTCGACGGGGTGGATCTCGGTGCTCATTCCTGTCCTCAGCTCGCCACTCACAGGTGAATCTTTCGCGCTCCGCTTCGAGGACTCACGGGTTCACTTCGAAGGCGCGGGTGCGCTTGATCAGGTCGGGGTTCTCGATGACCGCCTTGATGTCCTCGGGGCGGCCGTGGCTGACGAAGTGGTCCAGCGTGACCTGGATGAAGAGGGCGCGCGCGGTCAGGGCCAGCGGCCCGTCCGGCGCGTCCAGCCGGGCCTCGCCCCGGCAGTAGATCTTGCGGCCGACGACGGCCTCGGCCCAGGTGTGCAGGTAGAGCGTCGAGCCCACCGGCACCGGAGCGCGGAAGTCGGTCTCCAGGCGGGCGGTCACGGACGTGGTGTGCAGCAGCCAGTTGAGCGTGCCGAGCGCGTCGTCCATCGCGGTGACCAGCACGCCGCCGTGGGCCAGTCCGGGCGCACCCTGGTGGGCGGCGGCCACGGTGAACTCGGCGAAGACCTCCACGCCCTCACCCGCACGGGACGAGAGGTGCAGGCCGTGCGGCTGGGCGGGGCCGCAGGCGAAGCAGTGCTCGTAGTGCGGCTCGATCGCCTTGCCGGGCGCGGGTGCGTCCGGGTGCCGGACCGGCGGAGCCGCGTCAGGCGGTGGCGTGAGACTGGGGCGGGGACGATCGGTCACCCCGCGACCTTACAGGCAGAGGCCCCCGGAGCCCTGACGCGTCGCGGCCCGGCGCACAATGGGAGCCATGTACGACGAACGCCTCTCCGCCCCGGCGGCCATGTGGCTGCTTCCTGTAGGAAGCGGCATCTCCTTCATGCTGGTCTTTGTGATCTTCGGGCCCATTCCCGGCCTGCTCGGACTGGTCATCGGCGGCGCCGCGGCCGCGATGCTGGTGAGCAGCTACGGCTCCCCGCGGATCCGCGTCGTGCAGGGCCACCTGGTGGCCGGTGACGCACGTGTTCCGGTGTCCGCGCTCGGCACGGCCGAGGTCCTGGACAAGGAGGCCGCCTTCACCTGGCGCACCGCCAAGGCCGACGCCCGCGCCTTCATGCTGCTGCGCGGCTACATCCCGACGGCCATCCGGATCCCGGTCACCGACCCGGACGACCCGACGCCGTACCTGTACCTCTCCACGCGCACGCCGGAGCGTCTCGCCCAGGTCCTGGAGTCCGCGAAGGCGGAGACCATCCCGGCCGCCTGAGGCCTGCGGCACGACAGACGGAGAAGCGATCGTTCGGACCGGTCACGGGCACAGCCCGCGGCCGGTCTTCGGCGTTCAGGGGCAGTGCGCTGGAGGGCCGTGCACTCGGGAGGCAGTGCGCTCGGGAGGCAGTGCGCTCCGGGTGACTGCGAGGAGCGTGCGTCCGCGTCGGCGCTACTCGCCGCGCTCCGCGCGCCGTGCGCGTCGGGAGTGGGACCGGACGTCCGTGGTCGCCACGCGGGCCCGGTGCCAGTACTCCGGGTCGGTGGGACGGCGTTCCCGCAGGTCGCGGCGGATCTCCTTGGCCAGCCGCGCGGTGTCCTTGCGGTTGACGTAGGCACCGGCGGCGGCGCCGATCATCAGCGGCGTCAACGAGGGAAACCTGCGCACACCCGCATGCGTGAGCCGCTTGCGCAGCGCCTTGCGCAGACCCGCGCTCCGGGCCAGGGCGATCACGGTGGCAGGGCTGGACACGTCCATGCCGCGCCGCTCGGACCAGACGGTCAGATAGGCCGTGGCCCGCTGCTTCGCATTTCCGGGGGCGGGCTGCCCGTACGCCTCGTACAGCTCGGCGATCATCTTGAACTCGACCGCCGCCACGGCGAGGAGCTCCGCGGCGATCTCGACCGGCATCGTCAGCGGAACCGGCATCATCGCGGCGGTACCGACGCTCGCACCGACCGCGCCCGAGACGCGTGCGGCGGTGGCGGCGATCCGGTCGGCCAACTCCTCGGCGCTCGCTGCATTGGGGTGGTGAGCCCGGAGTTTGGACACGTCACGGATCGCGATCCGGGGAGCCGCGTCGACCAGCCGGTCGACCAGACCGACGGCGCCTCCCTTGGCGCCATGGGCGCCCTTGCCGAGGCCACGCCCCAGCTTCCTGCTGAGCGAGGCCAGACGACCCCGTTCAGCGGGGACGGAGTCCGCGGGAGCGGACCCGTCCCAGACCTCCATCTCGGCGGCGATCCGTGCCAGATCGGCCGACGTCTCGTCCAGGGACGCCTCCAGGACCTGCGACTGCGAGGCTCCGTCGTCGGAGCCGTCGGTGGAGTCACGTCTGGAGTCGTCCATGGCGACGGAATCCGCGAGCGGATCCGCCTTCGAGCGTTCGGCCGGCCGACCGTGCGACCGGTCTCCGTCCGAGGATCTCTGCGGCTTGCGGAACGGTCCCATGAGTCCCCTTCCTCTCACCGCTCGATCAGGCGGCGCAGTCCCGGCAGATCGGCTGGCCGTTCTTCTCGCTGGCCAGCTGGCTCCGGTGGTGCACCAGGAAGCAGCTCATGCAGGTGAACTCGTCGGCCTGTCGCGGCAGGACACGGACGGAGAGCTCTTCATTGCTCAGGTCCGCGCCCGGCAGCTCCAGACCCTCGGCAGCCTCGAACTCGTCGACATCGACCGAGCTGGTCGTCTTCTCGTTCCGGCGTGCCTTGAGTTCCTCGATGCTGTCTTCGTTGAGGTCGTCATCAGTCTTGCGTGGGGTGTCGTAGTCAGTCGCCACTTCACTCTCCCCCTATGGGTGCTTACGGGTATCTCCAGCGCAGGTAACGCGCAGGGAGTCGGACTTGTGCCCGACCCGAGGGCGAGATTTTGCCTTACTTCAAGGCCCGTTACTCAATCGACACCCGAGTTGCCCCTCGTGCGGGTGATCAATGCCCCCGTTCGCCGGGTGCACGACAGAGTCGGGCTTATGCTTCACTGACCACTTACCGTGATCATGACCTGTGGAAACGCTGTAACCGCAGGGCCTGTACACAAAGCCGCCGTTCACTGTCGGTAATCGCCGCTTCGGCTACAAATTGGCCGAAACTGCGTGCCTCCGGTCGTGACTCCATGAAATGTGACGTTCATCACAGTTCAGGAAAGTCGGACTTGTCGGCCCCGTCGCCTCCCGACGGACCGCCGGGGAGGCGACGACGGGACTCAGCCGCGAGCGGCCGCAGCAGCCGCCTTACGGGCCTTGATGGCCTCCTGACGCTCCTCGAAGCGCCGGGCCTGGGCGTCGAGGCCGTCCATGAAGAGGCCGATCTCCTGCTGCGCCTTCTGGCCCTCCGCGCCGAGTCCGGTGAGCTCCGGCACCTTGAGGTGGCGCAGCACCGGCGTGAGCACGTCCTCGTGGTGGATCCGCAGGTTGTAGATACCGCCGAGGGCCATCTTGGCCGCAGCGCGCTCGAAGCCCGGCATGCCGTGACCGGGCATCCGGAAGTTGATCACCACGTCGGCGATCGCGCGCATGGCCTGGTCGGGGGCGATCTCCAGCGCGGCCTTCAGCAGGTTCCGGTAGAAGACCATGTGCAGGTTCTCGTCGGTCGCGATGCGCGCCAGCATCCGGTCGCAGACCGGGTCGCCGGAGTTGTGGCCGGTGTTGCGGTGCGAGACCCGGGTGGCCAGCTCCTGGAAGGCGACGTAGGCCACCGAGTGCAGCATCGAATGGTTGTTGTCGGACTCGAAGCCCTCGGTCATGTGCGTCATCCGGGCGCGCTCCAGGGCGACCGGGTCGACCGCGCGCGAGGTGAGCAGGTAGTCGCGCATGACGATCGCGTGGCGGCCCTCCTCGGCCGTCCACTGGTGCACCCAGGTGCCCCACGCGCCGTCGCGGCCGAACATGGTCGCGATCTCGTGGTGGTAGCTCGGCAGGTTGTCCTCGGTGAGCAGGTTGACCACCAGCGACACCCGGCCGACCTCGGTGACCGGCGACTGCCCGACCGCCCAGGCCTCCCCGCCCATCACGCCGTCGAAGTCCCGCCCCAGGCTCCACGGCACGTACTCGTGCGGCATCCACTCCTTGGCCACGCCCAGATGGCGGTTGAGCTCGCGCTCCACCACCTCCTCAAGGGCGTGGATCAACTGTACGTCGGTCCAGTGTGCGCGGCCGGCGGCGGGGCGGTCGGGGGCGATGGTCACGTGAATCCAACTCTCGGTACGACGCTCACCTACGCTTCCGTAGGTTACGCCACCGTAGGTTGTTAACGGGCCTGCTGGCAAGGGGCACGGACGCACGTCACAGCCGCTTTTCTGGTTACTGGACGGTCAACTGAAACGCCGTCGAGGCCGCTGCGGGCGGCCTCGACGGCGTGATCGATATGATTGATATGTCGGATAAGCACTTTTCGTTCGAAATCGGCGATCTGCGCCTTCGGAACCGAGGGTCAGGAGGTCAGGCCGCGCGTGATACGCACCCGGATCAGCAAGCCGCCCTCGGTCCGCGGCACCGCCTCGATCGAACCTCCATGGGCGCGCACGACCGATCGAACGATCGAAAGACCCAGCCCGACGCCCTTGTCACTGTGCGTCCGCTCCCGGCCCTTGCCGCGACGGAACGGCTCGAAGATGTGCTCGACCTCGTAGCCGGGCACGAGAGGGCCGCTGTTGGCCACCACGAGCTCCCCGGCGCCGTCCGGAGCGGCGTGGACCTGGACGTCCACCCAGCCGTCCGCGGCCAGGTTGTACTTGACCCCGTTCTGGATCAGGTTGAGCGCCATCCGCTCCAGCAGGACGCCGTTGCCGGAGACCACCACCTCGCCGGGGACCCGCGGGAGCGTCGCGGTCAGCCGCACGTGCCGGGAGGCGGCCTCGCCGCGCGTCTGCTCCACGGCCTGCCGGGCGACCTCGGTCAGGTCGATCGGCTTCCGCTCGGTGAGCTCGTTCTCGCTGCGCGCGAGCAGCAGCAGGCCCTCGACGAGCTGCTCGCTGCGCTCATTGGTGGCCAGCAGGGTCTTCCCCAGCTGCTGCAGCTCCGCCGTGGCGCCCGGGTCCGAGAGCTGCACCTCCAGCAGGGTGCGGTTGATCGCCAGGGGGGTGCGCAGCTCGTGCGAGGCGTTGGCGACGAACTTTCGTTGCGATTCGAAAGATCGATCAAGACGATCGAGCATTTCGTCGAACGTGTCCGCCAGCTCTTTGAGTTCGTCGTCCGGACCGTCGAGCTCGATCCGCCGGTGCAGGTCGGATCCGGCCACCTGTCGTGCGGTGCGGGTGATCCGCCCCAACGGGCTGAGCACCCGGCCGGCCATGGCGTAGCCGAAGAAGACGGCCATGATCAGCAGGGCTATCAGCGCCGCCAGCGACTTCAGCACCAGCAGGTGCAGTGCCTCGCCGGTGTGCGCGTGCTGGTAGCCGTAGAGGTACTGGTTGAGCTGGTCACCGGTGAGCTGCTGGCCGTCCGGGGTGGTGATGAAGACGCCCTGCCCCACCCGGAAGTGCGGCATCTGCGTCGCCGAACCGAACGCCTGGTCCACGAACAGGTACATCACCAGCACCATGACCAGCCCCGCGAGCAGGAACATCCCGCCGTAGAACATGGTCAGCCGGATCCGCAGGGTCGGCCGGAACGGGAGCACGGACTCCCGCACCTCGGCCCCGGACCAGTGGCTCTGCTTCGGCGCCTGCGCCGTTCCGGAGCCGGTGGCGGGCTGAGGCGTCACGGTCACGCTGCGTTGCTCTGCCACGGGTCAGATCCGGTATCCCGAGCCGGGCACGGTGATGATCACCGGCGGCTCGCCGAGCTTGCGCCGCAGGGTCATCACGGTGACCCGGACGACGTTGGTGAACGGGTCGGTGTGCTCGTCCCAGGCCTTCTCCAGCAGCTGCTCCGCGGACACGACCGCGCCGCCGGCCCGCATCAGCACCTCGAGCACCGCGAACTCCTTGGGCGCCAGCGAGATCGGGCGCCCGTCCCGCAGCACCTCGCGCCGCCCCGGGTCCAGGCTGATCCCGGCCCGCTCCAGCACCGGCGGCAGCGGCGTCGTCGCCCGGCGGCCGAGCGCCCGGACCCGCGCGACAAGTTCGCTGAAAGCGAACGGCTTCGGCAGGTAGTCGTCCGCGCCCAGTTCCAGCCCCTCGACGCGGTCGCTGATGTCACCGGCAGCGGTCAGCATCAGCACGCGGGTGGGCAGCGCCTCCTCGACCAGCTTGCGGCAGACGTCGTCCCCGTGGACCAGGGGCAGGTCACGGTCGAGCACGACCACGTCGTACTCGTTCAGGGCGATCCGGTCCAGGGCGGCCTGGCCGTCGTACACCACGTCCACAGCCATCGCCTCCCGACGCAGACCGGTGGCGACAGCATCGGCGAGCAACTGCTCGTCCTCGACCACGAGAACTCGCACCGCAGGTCCTTTCGGGCACGGCACACCCGCTGCGGGCGCGCTCACAGGCTTCCATCCTGCCTCGCCTGCCTGTAAAGCACTGGTAAGCGGCCCCGGAACCGGGCTGCGCAGACGGCTTACGCACGGCTTCCGGACGGCTCCGGGCCGGCTTCCGGGCCGGTTCGAGGGTGTGAGGGATTTCTCGTCCCCGGCGAGGTTTCCCCCGAAGAGGCCGTGGGCAGGAAGCTCCGTACACCCGCGATGCACGAGCGCTCCTGGCGCTCCGGCACTCGTGTGCGTCGCACCCGCCCGCCGTGCGGCCATCCGCGCCGGTTTCTCCGAACGTTCGGAGGCCGGGGTCGCCCGACACTCAGCAAGGGGGTCATGCCTCATGGACGCCTTCACCGCCGGCATCCTTCAGCGCATAAGGAACGCAGAACAGGATCTTCATCGCGCCCTGGAGTCGGGTGACGACTTCCTGGCCGAGGTCGAGCAGTCAGAGCTCGACGACCTTCGACGACTCGCGGCAGAGCACGGCATCGAGCTGATGCCTTCCGCTCCGCCTACTGCGGCGTAACGCCGCACCCCCGACCACCCTCGACCCGCACCCCGCCCGCCCCGGACAAGCACCAACGTCCGGGGCGTTGCTATGCCATGCCGTGGGCGGGCGAGGTGCCCTGCGGCGCCCACCTGTGGGGGGCGGGAGCGCGGCTCAGTCGTGCCAGGCGCCCAGGCGCTCCAGCGCCTCCTGCAGGGGCTCGAAGAGGCCGCTCGGGGCGGCGACGGTGAGTTCCGGGCTGGGCGGGGTGCCCGGGCGGCCGGCCACCAGCGCCCCGGCCTCGGCGGCGATGAGCGCGCCCGCGCTGTAGTCCCACGGGTTGAGGCCGCGCTCGTAGTAGCCGTCGAGCCGCCCCGCGGCGACGTCGCAGAGGTCGACCGCCGCCGAGCCGCCGCGGCGGATGTCGCGGAGCGACGGCAGCAGCGCGGCCACCACCTCCGCCTGGCGGGCCCGCCGGTCACGGAGGTAGCCGAAGCCCGTGGCGACCAGCGCCTGGTCCATCGGCGGCGCGGGACGGATCGAGAGGGCGTGGCCGTTGAGGTACGCGCCCCCGCCGCGCACCGCGTGCACCCGCTCGCCGCGCGGGGCGATGTCGACGACGCCGACGACCACCTCGCCGTCCAGCTCCACCGCGATGCTCACGCACCAAGCAGGCAGTCCGTAGAGGTAGTTGACCGTGCCGTCCAGCGGGTCGATCACCCAGCGGACGCCCGTGGTGCCCTCGCGCGAGGCACCCTCCTCGCCCAGGAGGCCGTCGTCGGGGCGGCGTTCCGCGATCAGCTCGGTGATCAGCTTCTCGGCGGCGATGTCCATCTCGGTGACCACGTCGACCGCGCTGCTCTTGGTCGCCGCCACACCCAGGTTCACGGGACGACCGTCGCGCAGCAGCGTTCCCGCACGTGACGCGGCGTCAACGGCGATTTCCAGCAGCTCCGCGTACAGGTCCTGATGATCCGTCATGATCCCTTTGCTTCCTGTTCACTTGACGTTGCAGTTGCCGGTGCAGTTGCGTCTGCCGGTGTCGTCGTTGTCACGGCCGCCTACGCGTCGGTCCAGTCCGCACCTGCCGCGGCCGGGGACGCGCCGCGTGCCGCCGGGCAGCAGCCGACCGGGCAGACGTCATGGGAGGCGCCGAGCAGACCCAGCGCACAGCGGGTGGGCGACTCGCCGCGTTCGATCGCGGAGCGCTCCAGGACCAACTCGCGTACCGCCGCGGCGAAGCGCGGGTCCGCGCCGACCGTGGCCGCGCGGGCGACCGGGAGGCCGAGCTCCTCGGCCTTCTCCCGGGCCTGGGTGTCGAGGTCGTACTTGACCTCCATGTGGTCGGAGACGAAGCCGATCGGCACCATGACCACCGCCGCCGCGCCCGCCGCGTGCTGCGCCTCCAGGTGGTCGCAGATGTCCGGCTCCAGCCACGGGGTGTGCGGGGCGCCGCTGCGGCTCTGGTAGACGAGCTCCCAGGGACGGTCCGCCACGCCCGTCGCCGCGCTGACGGCCTCGGCGATCAGCCGGGCGACCTCCAGGTGCTGGGCGACGTAGGCGCCACCGGGTCGGCCGTGGGCGGGGTCGCCGGGTGCGCCGGAGGAGTCGGCGAGCGTGTTCGGGATCGAGTGGGTGGTGAATGCCAGGCGAGCGTTCGATCGAATGCTCGCCGGCAGCAAGTCGATCGCCGCAAGCGTGCTTTCGATCATCGGCTCGACGAAACCGGGGTGGTTGTAGAAGAGCCGGAGCTTGTCGACCCGGAGCTCGGCCGCACCGGGAACCCCCTCCTCCCGCAGCACGGTCAGCGCGGCGGCGAGGTTCTCCCGGTACTGGCGGCAGCCCGAGTAGTTGGCGTAGGCGCTGGTGGCCAGGACCAGCACCCGGCGGTGGCCGTCGGCGAGCAGCTCGCGCAGCGCGTCCGGCAGGTAGGGGGCCCAGTTGCGGTTGCCCCAGTAGACCGGCAGGTCCAGGCCGTGGTCGGCGAAGTCCTTGCGCAGTGCCTGGAGCAGCTCGCGGTTCTGGGCGTTGATCGGGCTGACCCCGCCGAAGAGGAAGTAGTGCCGGCCGACCTCGACCAGGCGTTCCTTGGGGATGCCGCGCCCGCGGGTGACGTTCTCCAGGAAGGGGACGACGTCGTCCTCCCCCTCGGGACCGCCGAAGGAGAGCAGCAGCAGGGCGTCGTAGGGAGCATGGGCATGCGCGTCGGACATGCTCCGATCCTGCCATCCCCCGCGCCGCGGTCCGGCACGCCTCCGCCTGCCGGACCGGTCCCGGCGTCCCGCCCGAGGCCCGGTCGAGGCCCGCCGGAGCGGGCCGGACGCGGCGGCGGGCGGGCGGAGGAGCGGTGAGAATTGGTAGGACATCCCATGTATGTCCACGTAAGCTGTCATGACAAACCACATCCCTTACGGCACGTCCCGTACGCCGAGCCGTCTGTTTCGCCGATACCTGCCCCTACGGACTTACGGAGCCGTTCTTGTCCGCCGCGCTGTCAGGTCTCTCCGCGTACCGCCGGATCTTCGCCGAGGCCCCCGGCAGCCTGGCCTTCTCGGTCACGGGGTTCGTCGCGCGGATGCCGCTCTCGATGGTCGGCATCGGCATGGTCACCATGCTCTCCACGCTGCGCGGCGACTACGGCCTCGGCGGCGCGGTCTCGGCGACGGTCGCGCTCTCGGCCGCGGTGCTCGGGCCGCAGGTCGGACGGCTGGTGGACCGGTACGGCCAGAACCGGGTCGCGCTGCGCGCCACCGGCGTCGCCGTCGCCTCGATGGGTGCGCTACTGCTCTGCGCCGCCCTCGGCGCGCCGGACTGGGCGCTCTTCGCCTGCGCCGTGCCGACCGGCGTCATCCCGAGCATGGGGTCGCTGGTACGCGCCCGCTGGGCGCACATCTACAAGGGCTCGCCGCTGCTGCACACCGCCTACTCGTTCGAGTCGGTGGTCGACGAGATCGTCTTCATCGTCGGGCCGATCCTGGCGGTCGGGCTGTCGACCTCCTGGTTCCCGGAGGCTGGACCGCTGTTGGCGACGGTCTTCCTCTCCGTCGGGGTGCTGCTCTTCTGCACGCAGTCGCGCACCGAACCGCCGCTGCACCCGCACAGCCACGAGGCCGGCGGGACGTCGGCGCTGCGGACCCGCGGACTGCTGGTGCTGGTGCTGACCTTCGTGGGCGTCGGCGCCGTCTTCGGCAGCGTCGAGGTGGTGACCGTGGCCTTCGCCGACCACCTCCACCACAAGGCGCTCTCCTCGGTCGTGCTGGCCGTCTACGCGCTCGGCTCCTGTATCGCCGGAATCGTCTTCGGGGCACTGAAGTTGAACGGACCGCTGTCCCGGCGGTTCCTGGTGGGGATCGTCACGCTGGCAGTGAGTATGCTGCCGCTCCTATTCGTGAAGAACCTCGTGGCTCTGGCGGCGGCGCTGTTCGTCGCCGGGTTGTCCATCTCGCCCACCATGGTCACCACCATGGGGCTGGTGGAGCGGATCGTTCCTGCGGCCAAGCTGACCGAGGGGATGACCTGGACCACCACCGGTCTGGCTGTCGGCGTGGCCTTCGGCTCCTCCGCGGCGGGCTGGGTGGTGGACGCCTCGGGTGCCTCCGCGGGCTACTGGGTGACCGTGGCCGCGGCGTCGCTCGCGGTCGCCACGGCCTTCCTCGGCTCTCGCCGGCTCCGGTCGGCGCCGGAACAGCAGGAGCGAGCACGTGTCGACAGAGACCCAGCACGGCCTGTGGAGCAACTGGGCCGGTAACCAGACCGCGCGTCCGCGCCGGGTGGTCACCCCGGGATCGGTGGCCGAACTGGCCGAGGCGATATCCGCCGCAGCCGCGGACGACCTCACGGTCAAGGCGGTCGGCAGCGGTCACTCGTTCACCTCGATCGCCGCGACCGACGGAATGCTCGTCCGTCCCGATCGACTGACCGGGATCCGGGAGATCGATCACCAGAGCGGAACGGTCACCGTCGAGTCGGGCCTCCCGCTGGAGCAGCTGAACCGGCTGCTGGAGCACGCCGGGCTCGCCCTGACCAACATGGGCGACATCATGGTGCAGACCGTCGCGGGCGCGACCAGCACCGGAACCCACGGCACCGGCCGCGCCTCCGGCTCACTCGCCGCGCAGATCAAGGCGCTGGAGATCGTGCTCGCCGACGGAACGATCACCCAGTGCTCACCGACCGAGAACGCCGAGCTGTTCCAGGGCGCCCGGCTCGGCCTCGGCGCGCTCGGCGTGGTCAGCGCGATCACCTTCGGCGTCGAGCCCGCCTTTCTGCTCACCGCGCACGAGGCCCCGATGACCTTCGACGAGGTGGTCGGCCGCTTCGACGAACTGGCCGACGACAACGAACACTTCGAGTTCTACTGGTTCCCGCACACCGAGGGCTGCACCACCAAGCGCAACAACCGCAGCGACGGCCCCGCCGCACCGCTGCCGGCGTTCAGGCGTTGGCTGGACGACGACTTCGTCTCCAACACCGTCTGGGAGGGCGCCTGCCGCGTGGGCCGGGCGCTGCCGGGGACGATTCCCGCCATCGCGAAGATCGCCAGCAAGGCCTGGTCGGAGCGGACCTACACGGACGTCTCCTACAAGGTCTTCACCAGCCCGCGCCGGGTGCGCTTCGTCGAGATGGAGTACGCCGTCCCGCGCGCGGCGGCCATCACCGTGCTGCGCGAGCTCAAGCGGCTGGTCGCGCGGTCGGACTGGCGGATCTCGTTCCCGGTGGAGGTGCGCGTCGCGCCCGCCGACGACCTGTGGCTCTCCACCGCGAGCGGGCGTGACACCGCCTACATCGCCGTCCACCTCTACCGGGGTACCGCCGACCAGGGCTACTTCACCGAGGTCGAGAAGCTCATGACGGCGCATCAGGGACGCCCGCACTGGGGCAAGCTGCACACCCGCGACGCGGAGTACCTGGCCACCGTCTATCCGCGCTTCGCGGACTTCACCGCGCTGCGGGACCGGGTGGACCCGGACCGCCGGTTCGGCAACAACCATCTGCGCCGCGTACTGGGCGACTGAGCGCGTGCGAACGCGCGGGACGCGGTGGGCCCGGTTCCGGGCAGCCTCAGAGGCCCGACAGCCTCTCAGGGGCTGGGCGTGACGCTCGGCGCCACACCCTCGCCCGAGACGGCGGATCCGCCCGTGCCGGAGCCCGCACCGGTCGAGGACGACGCGCCGGGCGAGGGCGAGGCACCTCCGCCGGTCCCGCCGGTCCCGCCGGTGCCGCCGCCCGCGCTGGAGCTCGGGCTCGGGTTCGGTGTCGGCGTCGGCGAGGAAGAAGGGCTCGCGCTCGTGCCCGAAGAGGCGGCGCCGGACCCCGAGCTGTTGCCCTGCCCCTGGCGGTCGGAGCCGCTGCGGTCCGCCGAGGTGGAGGAGGAAGAGGAACCGGACGGGTCCGCCGGCGCGGACACGCCCGAGCCCGGCTTCGGTCCGCCGCCCCCGCTGCCGCCGAAGAACTGGCCGGCGGGCTTGCCCACGGCCAACTCCATCGCGCCGACCGCGCCCAGCGCGATCACGAAGACGAGCGTCGCCGTGATCGCGTAGACCCGCCAGCCCTTCGGCTTCCAGGTGGTGCGCCCGCGATAAACCGCCACCGTCTCGGCCGGATCCGGCGGGTTGATTTGCGCCATCATCCGGGTGTGCTCGCCGCCCGGGTCGAACGGGTCGAAGACCTGCGTCTTCTCCTCCGGCTTCTCCTCCAGCCCGCCCGGAGGCACCTTCCCGACCGGCTCCTCGGTGCCGCTGAGGGCCTCCACCCGACGGGTCTGCCCCAGGGGCACGGAACCGCCGGATATCTCGCGCAGCTGTTCGCCGGTGCGCCGGAAGACGTGCTGGAACAGCGCGCTCCCGGTGGTCGCGCCCGCGCTGACCACCGCCGCACCGAGAATCGTCCCGTAGACCCCGAGCTGGGATGCGAGCAGCGCGCCGACCACCGCCGCCAACGCACTCGCGGCCACCTGAGTGAAGCTCAGATCGAGGCGCTTTCGCCCGGACGTTCGGGCCGACTTTTCCAGATCCTCCACCAATGCCCCTCGATATCCGCCTTTCTCCATACTGCACCAGGTACGACCGTTCGATGGATGTGATGGTTCCGGATGGCCGAAATGTGTGAAGATGATCACCGTACGTCGGTCGGTCGACGCCCATCGGAGTGGCGACCCTTGAGAATCCGATGATTCAGGGGAGACTTGAGCCGCGAGCCGCACCACCTGGATGCCACGAATGGAGTACCGTTCATGACGCCTGGCTGCGCGCGGTCGGGAACGCTCATCCCGGGGTGATCGCCACGCAAGGCGTGGCGACAGCATGGAAAGAGAACAGCACACAGGAACGACAACATCGGCTGCAGCAGTGACAACTCGTCACATGACGCAAAAGAAGTAACTGTGCCATAACGGTGAGTCGCGGATAGAGGCCGACACACCGGGTAACTCTGCAATGTTGTGGTCGGCCGGCCGTCGGCACGCCACACTCGTTACGGGAGCAGCGACGCAGGTGACGTCGGCAGGCACCACCCGGGAGGTAACCGTGCCCGAACTGCGTGTCGTAGCCGTCAGCAATGACGGCTCACGACTGGTGCTCAAGGCTGCCGATTCGACGGAATACTTTCTTCCGATTGACGAGCGGCTGCGCGCCGCCGTGCGTGGCGACCGCCCGCGGCTGGGCCAGATCGACGTCGAGAGCCACCTGCGTCCGCGCGACATCCAGGCGCGGATCCGCGCCGGTGCGACCGCCGAGGAGGTGGCGCAGCAGGCGGGCATCTCCGTCGAGCGGGTCCGCCGCTTCGAGGGCCCGGTCCTGGCCGAGCGCGCGTTCATGGCCGAGCGGGCCCGCAAGACCTCGGTCCGCCGTGCGGGCGAGAGCACCGGTCCGCAGCTGGGTGACGCCGTGGCCGAGCGCCTGCTGCTGCGCGGCGCCGACAAGGACAGCACCGGCTGGGATTCGTGGCGGCGCGACGACAGCACCTGGGAGATCGTTCTCAGCTTCGCCGCCGAGGGCGCCGCACGGCAGGCCCGTTGGACGTACGACCCGCCGCGCCGTCTGGTCCAGCCGCTCGACGACGAGGCCCGTGCACTGATCGGCGAGACGCCGGAGCGGGTGGAGGAGCCGACCTTCCCGTTCGTCCCGCGCATCGCCCGCCTGCCCGGAGCCGACCGCGGCATGGGCATGCGTCCGCACGCGCCCGAGCGCACGCCGGTCGAACGGGTGCCGGTTGAACGGGTGCCGGTTGAACGGGTGCCGGTTGAGCGAGTCCCGATCGAACGGAAGCCGATCGAACGCCCGACGGGTGAGCGGACGGCAGGTGACCGGACGGCAGAGCCGCCGGCCGCTTCTGCCGCTGCGTCCGCGTCGTCCCCCTCCGCCCTGGTGTCGCAGGTCGGACCGGTCACTCCGGTGGACTCGCTGACCAGCATTCTCGACGTGGCCACGCCCGGAGCGGTGTCCGACGAGTCGTCGGAATCGGTCCCGGTCGAGCCGGAGGCTCCGGCCGCGGCGGCGGTGGGCGCGGGCTCGGCCTACGCGGACATCCTGATGCCGCGCACCGCCAGCCCCCACCGCGACCGCCTGGTCGGTTCGACCGACCGTCAGGCGGAGGCCGACGGCGTCCGCCCGGGCCGCCGGGCCGCGGTACCGAGCTGGGACGAGATCGTCTTCGGCACCCGCCGCAAGAAGCAGGACTGACGAAGGCGGGACTGACGAACGAAAGCGTGAGGGCCTCGGGCGGACTGCCCGAGGCCCTTCGTCCGTTCCCCGCCGGATCGCCCAGCACGGTTCACTTAGCGCGGGTCGCTCAGCGCGGGTCGGGGCCCGTCGCGGCCGGGCGGGACGGGTCCCCGGACCACTCGCTCCACGAGCCCGGGTACAGCGTCGCCGGAACACCGGCCAGGTGCAGGGCGAGGATCTCGTGCGCCGCGGTCACGCCGGAGCCGCAGTAGACGGCGACCTCCGCGTCCGGCGTCGCGCCCAGGGCGGCGAAGCGCGCGGCCAGCGCGTTGGCCGGGAGGAAACTGCCGTTCGCGTCGACGTTGTCGCCGGTGGGTGCGGAGGTCGCGCCAGGGATGTGGCCGGCGCGCGGGTCGACCGGCTCCGTCTCGCCGCGGTAGCGCTCCCCCGCCCGTGCGTCGAGCAGCACGCCCGCCGGACGGTCCGCCCAGGTCGCCGCCCCGTCCGCGTCCACCGTCGGCAGGCTGCCCGGACGGACCGTGAAGTCGCCCTCCACGACCGGGGGTTCGGTCAGCGACACCGGAAGTCCGGCGTCCGCCCAGGCCTGGAGGCCGCCGTCGAGCACACGGACCGCGTCGTGACCTGCCCAGCGCAGCAGCCACCAGGCGCGGGCGGCGGACATCGACGTGGCGGCGTCGTAGACGACCACCTCGCGGTCGCCGCTCACGCCGGCGCGGCGCAGTGCCGCCTGCAGCACGGCCGGGTCGGGGAGGGGGTGCCGTCCGGCCCGGCCGGGCGCAGCGGCGAGATCGCGGTCCAGGTCCACGAAGTGGGCGCCGGGCAGGTGACCCTTGGCGTACTCCTCGGCGCCGGGCGGGCCGCCCAGGGCCCAACGGATGTCCAAGAGCACGGGCGGGCGATCGCCTGCGAGCAGTTCGGCGAGGTCCGCCGGAGCGATCAGCGATGTCGGCGCGGCATTCGATGACGACTGAGCATTCATAGCGGACATTCTCGTGCCTTGGACGGTTTCCGCAGCCGTGAGGTGGGAGCATCGGGAGAGTGAGTGACTCCGTGCGACATCCGCAGGGCACACCGTGCTGGGTAAGTCTGATGGCACACGATCTCCAGGGGGCGTGCGACTACTACCGCGCGCTGCTCGGTTGGGACTTCGGGCCCGGACCCGCCCGGCTCGGGCCGTACGTCCGCGCCTCCGTCGGCGGGCGGCTGGTCGCCGGAATCGGCGAGATCGCGGAGGAGGCCGGGTATCCGGTCGACTGGATCACCTACTTCGCCGTCGACAGCGCGGACCAGGTCGCCCAGCGGATCCGCGACTGCGGCGGCACGGTCGCGCTCGGACCGCTCGACTCCGGGGACGCCGGCCGCCTGGCTCTGGCCGCGGACCCGTGGGGTGCCACCTTCGGCATCTGGGAGGCGCACGCCCACGTCGGCTGGCAACTGCGCCGTGCCCACGGGTCAGTGGTGTGGAGCGAGTTGCTCGCTCCCTCGGTACTGGACGCCGCCGACTTCTACGCCAAGTCCTTCGGCATGGACTCGGTCGCGGACGGCGCGGCGGAGGTGGAGCGGGACGACGACGCGATCCTGTTGAAGCTCGACGGCCACCGGGTGGCGGGCATCCGCGAGGCCGGTCCGGAACAGCCGCATCCGCGCTGGCGGGTCTACTTCGCGGTGGACGACGTCGACCTCGCGGTGAAGTCCGCGGAGTCGCTGGGCGGCCGGCTCGTCGCCACCCCACGCGCCCGCCGCTACGGCGAGGTCGCCTACCTGCAGGACCCGCAGGGCGGCCCGTTCGCTCTGGTCCGGCTCGCGGACGCGGCGGCCTGGCCGAACAAGCCCGGCTGACCACGGCTGACCACGTCCGACCCCAGGACGGTGGCGGGATCCCGTCCAACTGTGCAGCGGCAAACCTGATCGAGTGACCGGATGATTGTTTTGCGAAAGCACCGGTACGGCGATTCGCTAGGCTTCCCCTGACGCGCTGCCAGTCCCGGTCCCAGGGATTCAGCCGCACCACCACCGCAGCCGCTCACTCTGGGGGAAACCGTGCGCCCTTCCGTCGACGAACGGCACGAGCAGATCCTGCTCCTGGTCCGGGAACACGGCTCGCTGCGGGTCACCGACCTCGCCGAGGCCCTCGGGGTGTCCGCGGTCACGGCGCGGCGGGACGTCGAGATCCTCGCCGAAGCCGGTCGGCTGCAGCGTGCGCACGGCTTCGTCACCTGGCCCGACCCGGCGGCCGAGCCGCGCTCCGGTCAACTGCTCGGCGCCGCCGCCCCGACCCGACGCGTGCTGCCGCCGGACACGGTGCTCGGCCTGCTGGTTCCGGCCGCCTCGTACTACTACGCCGAGGTCATCCGCGGGGCGAAGAGCGCCGCCGCTGCCGCCGGGGTCCGGCTGATCCTCGGGATCTCGGACTACCGGCCGGAACAGGACCGGGCGCAGATCGCCTCCATGCTGAACGCGGGCGTCGGCGGCCTGCTGCTCACGCCGACCTGGCCGAGCGGTGCGCCCAGCGCCGAGGAGGAGGACGCCGTGCTCGAACTCGGCGTCCCCACCGTGCTGTTGGAGCGCCGAGTGACGCCGGGTTCGCCGCTGGCCGCGCTGGACCGGGTCTGCACCGACCACGTCCACGGCGCGTGCGTCGCCGTCCGCCACCTGGCCTCGCTCGGCCGCCGCCGGATCGCCGTGCTGGCCCGACCCGGTACTCCGACCGCCGACTACATCGCTACCGGCTACCGCGTCGGCATGGACGCGCTCGGCCTGCGTCCGCCACGGACACCGGTCGCGGAGGACTTCACCGAGCGGCTGGAGGCCCTGGCGACCGCGATCGCCGAGGGCGAGATCGACGCCGCGCTCGTCCACACCGACTCGGACGCGCTGGTGCTGCTCCAGCAGCTGCAGTCGCACGGGCTGCGCGTGCCGGACGACCTGGCCATTGTCGCCTACGACGACGAGACCGCCGCCCTGGCCGACGTCCCGCTCAGCGCGATCGCCCCGCCGAAGCACGCCCTGGGCGCCACTGCGGTCGACCTGCTGCTCCAGCGCCTCACCGAGGGCCCGGACGAGCAACTCCCCCATCGCCACCTCGACCTGCTCCCCGCCCTCCACGTCCGCGCGTCCACGAGAGCCTGAGCTCTCGCCGGGCGAACCGACGGGTCCGCGGTGGCCGTGAGCCGACGCCTGGTCGACGGCGAAGAAGCAGACAGATGGAAAGCGCTTTCCGGAGTGCCTCCCTACCGCTAAGGTGACCGCACAACCAGCACAGTCAGCCGTCTCTCTTCACCGCCACGGGGAGCCCACCGCGATGCCGTTCCAACCCCAGCCCTCCCCGGAGCACGGCTCCGTGCCGCGTCGTCGCGTGCTCGTCGTGGGCATCGACGGCGTGCGGCTCGACCTGCTCGGGGAGGTGCCGACCCCGCACCTGGACTCCGTCGTGCGCGCGGGCTTTCTCTCCCCCGTGCGGATAGACGACGGCACGCCGACGATGTCCGGGCCGTGCTGGGCGACGGTGGCGACCGGCGTGCACGTCCTCAAGCACGCCGTGTGGAACAACGACTTCAGCGGCCACCGGCTCGCGGTCTACCCGGACTTCCTCACCCGGCTCAGTCGGGGCTTCGGCCGCCGCACCTACGTGGCCGCGGGCTGGGAGCCGCTGGTGCTTGCGCGCGGCGGCGGGCCGCTGTTCAACGGGCCGTCGCGGCTGAGCTTCGCCGCGCCGACCGCCGAGACCTGCGAGGACTGGGAGGACTGCGACGGGACCGTGGTGGCCGACGCCGTCCGGGTGCTGCGCGAGGAGGACCCGGAGGCCTCGTTCGTCTACCTCGGCGCGGTCGACGAGACCGCGCACCTGCGCGGCTGCGGTGAGGACTACCACGCCTCGATCCGGCGGGCCGACGAGCGACTCGGGCTGCTCCTCGACGCGGTCCGGTCCCGGCCCGGCCATGCCGAGGAGGCGTGGACGGTGATCGTGGTCACCGACCACGGCCACGTCGACGAGGGCGGGCACGGTGGTGACAGCGACCTGGAGCGCACGGCGTGGATCGCCTGCTGCGGGCCGGACTTCGCGCCGGGCGAGCAACTTCGCCCGCTGCGCCACGTGGACGTCGCACCCCAGGTCTTCGCCTCGCTGGGGATACTGGCGGACCGTCACTGGACGCTCGACGGGCGGGCGTTCACCGAATCCGGGATCGCACCGGAGGCGGCTGCCGTGCAGGCCAGGCGCCAACACACTCCGTACGTCCCGGTCGCCCAGCCCGTGTAGGTCCTTTCCCTGGCAGGCAGCGCGGGCGCCTACGCGGTGCGGTCGAGTTCCTCCCGCAGGACGGGGTGGGCGAAGGGCAACCCACGGCCGAGGCGGGCGATTTCGGCGATGGCCGAGTCCGCCATCCGATGGAGCTCGCCGCCGACCGAACCCGCGATGTGCGGGGTGAGCAGGACGTTCGGCAGGTCGTAGAGCGGCGAGTCGGCGGGCAGCGGCTCCGGATCGGTCACGTCGATCACCGCGTTGAGCCGCCCGGTGGACAGTTCGTCGACCAGCGCGTCGGCGTCCAGCAGCGCGCCGCGGGCAGTGTTGATCAACGTGGCGCCGTCGCGCATCAGGGCGAGGCGTGAGCGATCGATCAGGTGAAAGGTCTCCGGCAGGGACGGTGCGTGAATGCTCACCACGTCCGACTGCGCGCACAGCTCGTCCAGCGTCACCACCCGCACGCCCAGGGTGCGCGCCTCCTCCTCGCCCAGGTAGGGGTCGCTCACGATCACGTCCAGATCGAACGGTCGCAGTAGTTCGATCACCCGGCGACCGATTCGGGAGGCCCCGATCACGCCCACCGTGCGGCGGTAGTTGCCGATGTCGGCGTAGCGGTGGTGCCAGTCGTCCCAGACCCGCAGTCGGCGGAGGTCGTCCCGGGCCCGCAGCAGGGCCTTGTTGGACATCAGCACGGCAGCCACCGTGTACTCGGCGACCGGCAGGGCGTTGGCCCACGCCGCCGAGGAGACCACCACGCCGCGCTGCCAGCAGGCGTCGGAGACCAGGGTCTTGACCGATCCGGCAGCGTGCACGACGGCACGCAGCCGGGGTGCCGCGGCCAGCACCGCAGCGTCGACCGGCGGGCAGCCCCAGAAGGTGAGGAGCACCTCGGTGTCGGCCAGCACGGCCCGCGCCTCCTCGGTCGAGAAGTCGTGCAGCACGCCGTCCACCGGGACTACCTCGGCGACCTCGTGCAGTCGTCCCAGTTGTTCCGGTCCGAGGACGCGCGGCATCAGGCCCGGGTCCATGGCCAGCGCGGTACGCGGCCGGTGGAGTCGGGACACGGTCATTCGATCAGGCTCCTTTCGTCGGCGCCGGTGAGCACCGGTTCCTTCACGGAACCCGGCTACTTCACGGCGCCGGCGGTGAGTCCGGAGCGCCAGAAGCGCTGCAGGCAGACGAACAGGACGATGACGGGCAGCACCGCGATGACGGAGCCGCTGATCACCAGCGAGACCAGCGAGGGCGCGTCGCCCGCCACCGCGTTGTTCCAGATGTACAGGCCGAGGCTGACCGGGTAGAGGTTCTGGTCCGCCAGCATGACCAGGGCCAGGAAGAAGCCGTTCCAGATCGCCGAGAACTGGAAGAGCATGATGGTGGCGAAGCCGGACTTCATCATCGGCAGGCCGATCCAGCCGAAGATGCGCAACTCCCCCGCGCCGTCCACCCGGGCCGCCTCCACCACCTCGTCGGGCACGTAGCCCTGGGAGAAGACGCGGGCCAGGTAGACGCCGAAGGGGTTGACCAGGGAGGGGATCAGCACCGCCCAGACGGTGTTGACCACATGGACCTTGCTCGCCAACAGGTAGAGCGGCAGCACGGTGGCCGCACTCGGCACCAGCACGCCCAGCAGCACCAGCCCGAACAGCTTCTCCTTCCCCCGGAACTGGTACTTGTCGAACGCGTACCCAGCGGCGCAGCAGACCAGCGCACAGACGACGGAGCCGACACCCGCGTAGAAGAAGGAGTTGAGCAACCAGCGGAAGTAGATGCCGCCCTGAAGGTGCATCAACCCCGAGAGGTTCCCCATCAGATCGAAGTCGGAGAGGCTGAGGACGCGCCCGCTCATGATGCCGCTGGCGTTCTTGGCCGCGGCCATCAGCATCCAGACGGCGGGGAAGAAGGTGTAGACGCCGGCCAGCACCAGGGCCGTGTTGACCGCGGCCTTGGACATCCAGCGGGGTCTGGCCGGTCGCGTGGACGCGGTCGGCCGAGGTGCCGGGGTGGTAGCCCTGGAGTCGGAGTCGAGCGCGGTGGTCATGACTGCCTCCACGGGTTGGACAGGCGGGTGACCCCGAAGGAGAGCAGGCCGCAGATCACGGCCAACATGATCGAACCCGCCGAGGCGTAGCCGTAGTTGGAGTTCTTGAAGGCGGCCACGTAGGTGTAGAGGTTGGGCGTCCACTGGGAGCCGATGACGGCAGGGAACGCCTGGTTGAGTTGGAGCGGCTCCTGGAAGAGCTGGAGCACGCCGATCGAGGTGAACAGCCCGACCAGCCCCACGCTGGCGCGGATGCTGGGCAGTTTGATCGACCACGCGGTGCGCAGTTCTGACGCTCCGTCAATCAGCGAGGCTTCCAGCACCTCCTTCGGGATCGCCTGGAGCGCGGCGTAGAAGACCACCACGTTGTAGCCGAGCACCTCCCACAGCGCCACGTTGACCAGGGAGGGGACGGCGACCCAGGGCGAAGCGATGTCGAAGCTGATCCCGCCGCTCTGCAGCGCGCTCACCACCGGGCTGACACCCGGCGTGTAGAGGTAGAGCCAGACGATGGCGGCGATGATGCCGGGGACCACGTGCGGCAGGAAGAGGCTCAGCTGGAAGAAGCGCTTCGCCTTGGCCAGCGTCGAGTCGAGCAGCAGCGCCACGCCGAGCGAGCCGACCAGCATGACCGGGACGTAGATCACGGCGAAGAGCGCGACGTTGAGGAAGCCGTCGCGGTAGGCCGGATCCTTCAGCACGTCCAGGTAGTTGCTGAGCCCAGCGAAGATGTTCGTCGGCGGACCCCCGAAGCCGAGCCCGGAGACGTGCTGCTTGAAGAGGCTCAACCAGAGCGCGTAGACGATCGGTGCGAGCGTCGCGGCGGCGAAGAGCACGAAGAAGGGGGCGAGCAGCACGGTGGCAGCGCCGCGCGTGCGAGTTGCCCTGGTGCGGTCGGTCCGGGGGCGTTTCGTCCGGGCGCGGGATTCCCCGGTGCGCGAGGCCCGGCCGCGGGGTGCGGTGTCGGGGCCGACGCCCGAGCCGGAGTCCGGCTCGGGGCCCGGCCCGGAGGCCCGGTCGGAGAGAACGGCCATGTCGCGGTCCTCAGCCCTGGGCGTTCAGGCCGGCCGCCTTGATCTGCGACACCGTCTGGGACTGGGCGGACTGGAGCGCGGTGGTGATCGAACCGCCGGCACCCAGCTTGGCCCACTCGTCGGAGAAGTCGGACCAGGTGGAGAGCATCAGCGGGCCCCAGGTCCAGCCGCTCTTGACAGTGGTGGCGGCCTGCTTGCTGACGGCGTAGATGTCCTGGCCGCCGAAGAGGCTGCTGTCGAAGGCCTTCTGAGCCACGTCGGCCATGGCGGGGTCGGCGGGCAGGGAACTGGACGCGCCGCCCGCGACGCGAGTGGAGACGGCGTCGGCGTTGGTGGCCATCCAGGTGGCGAACTCGATCGCGGCTGCGGCGTGGGCGCTGTTCTTGCTGACCGCGTAGCTGGAGCCGCCGACGGTGCCTGCTGCCGGGGTGCCGTCCCAGGTCGGCAGCGGGACCTCGGCCCACTTGCCGTCCTGGCCGGACGTCATGGGCTTGAGGTAGGCCGCCTCGTAGGGGCCGTTGATCATGCCGATGATGCTTCCGTCGCCGATCCCGGCGGTGAGCGCCGGGCTGGCGCTGACCAGGTGGCTGACCTGGCCGCTGTCGAGCAGGCCCTGCCAGTAGGCGGCGACCTTCAGGGTGGCCGGGTCCTGGAAGTTGACCTTCCAGGTGTTGCCCGACGTGCCGAACCACTGACCACCGGCCTGCCAGGCGAGGGCAGCGAACATGCTCGGGTCGTCGATCGGGAAGTTGACCAGGCTGGCACCGGGGTCGGCCTGCTTCAACGCGGCGGCGTCGGTCTTGAACTGGTCCCAGGTGGACGGCACGGTCAGGTGGTACTTCTGGAACAGGTCCTTGCGGAAGTAGAACACCTCCGGCTCGATGTCGAACGGGACCGCCCAGGTCTTGCCGCCCAGGGTGGTCAGGTTCATCGCGTTGCCGAGGGCGGAGCGGGTGGAGCTGCCGACCAGCGAGCTGACGTCCTGGACCAGGCCCTGGCTGACGAAGTTGGGGAGCTGCGCGTACTCGACGTTGAACAGGTCCGGGCCGTTGCCCGCCTTGATCGCGGCCACGTCCTTGGCGTAGCCCGCCGGGCCGCCGCTGGTCTGGACGAAGGTGACGTGGACGTCCTTGTGGGTCGCGTTGAACTCCTGGGTGACCTTGTCGGCGTTCTTGGTCCAGGTCCAGAAGGTGATGTTGACGGGCTGTCCGGAGGAGGCGTTGGCGGAGCCACCGGCGCTGCCCCCGCTGCTGCCGCAGGCGGCGACGGTGACCAGGGTGAGCGCGGCACAGGCGGCGAGGGAGATGCGGCGACGGCGGTTCGAGCTGTGCGTCATTGCTGAGCTCCTGTCAGGAGACGCCCCGGTGGGTGGAGTCCGGGAGGGAGGGGTTCAGGCATCCGAGCGACGTTCGTGGGCCGTACGGCGGTGAGGCCGTGGGCGATGATGCGTCATCCTTGGCTTCGAGTCGCTCGTCGTCAAGAGCGAATCATCGAAAAACTTTCATTCGATCACTCGATCGTTATCTGATGGCTACCTGAGCGGAAGAGCGGACGCGGGCACCGTCGGTGCCGCCGCTGGCGCCACTGTCGGCGCCGCCGCCGTCCCGCCGCGTCCCACGGAGACGCCGCAGGAGCTGCGGACCCGCAGCGAGGGCAACAGGTCGAGATGGCTGTTCGGCCTGGGAGCCGCGGAGGCGGGCTCGGTACGAAGCCGGTCGAGCAGCAGCGCCACGGCCGTCGCGCCGAGACGGCGCTTGGGCGGGGCGACAGCGGTCAGCGGCACATCGGCCAGGGCCGCCACCTCGTCGTCGTAGGCGACCAGGGCCAGTTCGTCCGGCACCCGCAGGCCGTGCTGGTGCAGCGCCTGGAGCAGCCGGAGCGCATCCTCGTCGGTGTGGACCAGAGCAGCGTCGAGTCGGGCATGACGGATCGATTCGACCAGGTCGTGGAAGGGTGCACCGCCACTCCCCTTGGGGCCGGGCAGGTCGAGCGACAGCGGCTCCAGACCCAGGGCTGCGGTGGCGGAGAGGTAGCCCGCGCGCAGGTGGTGCGCGGTGGGCGTGTCGGTGCGGACCAGCAGGCCGATCCGGCGTCGGCCCAGCTCGGCGAGGTGCCGGACGGCCAGGCCTGCCCCCTCGGCGTGCGCGGTGCACACCCGGTCCAACTCGGCCAGACCGGTCCCGGGATCGGCACGCCGTTCCAACAGCACGGCGGGGACGCCGAGTTCGAGGATGCGACGTTCCTCCGCCACCCCGGGACGGCCCGACGCCCAGCTGGGTGTGAGCAGCAGTCCTGCCGCTCCGCTCTCGACCAGGGCGGCGAGTTGGACCCGGTCGGCCTCCGGCGAGTAGTGCGAGATCCCCAGCACCAGCCGAACTCCCGCCCGGGCAGCCGCCTCGCGGGCACCACGGACGACCTCGGCGTAGTAGTAGTCGGCGACCGGCACCAACATGCCGATGACCTGCGGGTTCCCCACAACTCCGGGTTCGGCTGCCGGTCCGGCGGCGGATCCCGGAGTGGAGCCGACCGCGACCGCCGCCGGAGCGGGACGGGGACGGCTGACCCGGCCGTGGGCGCGCTGGAGCAGGCCCGCGACGGACATGGCCTCCACGTCACGGCGGGCGGTGGCGACGGAGACGCCGAGCGCGACGGCGAGTTCGCCCACGCGCAGGCTGGTCCGCACACTGAGCAGGTCGAGTATCTGCCGGTGCCGGGCCTCGGCGGTGGCGCGCATGTACTTCCCCTCGCGTCGCATGACGACTCACGGAACGACGGACATGATCGGCACGACCGGAAGCACCCCGTACGTTCTGAGCGAGCAGAGCGAATCCGCACCGATCTTTCGTTTCGCGATCATACGATCATTCAGTCTTGACGCAAGGGGTCGCTCTTCCTAGATTCGGGACAAACACCGTGCGACCCGTGACCCGCGACCCCAGGAGCGCCGTGTCCTTCGCCTACGTCGTCGACCCCGCACCGGGAGTCGGCGCCCGTCCACCCCGCACCACCGCCGACTCCGACGCCCCCTCGCTCTCCCTCAACGGCCTCTGGGAGTTCCGGCTGGACCAGGGCCCGTGGACCGGACTCCCCGTCCCGGCGCACTGGCAGCTGCACGGCCACGGCTCCCCCGCCTACACCAATGTCAGCTACCCGTTCCCGATCGAGCCGCCGTTCGTCCCGGACGACAACCCGACGGGCGAGTACCGCCGCACTTTCGAGCTACCCGCGGACTGGCCGGTCACCGCCGACGCCGAACCTGTGACGCGCAGCCTGCTCCGCTTCGACGGCGTGGACTCGTGCTTCGCCGTCAGCCTCAACGGCACGCCGCTGGGCCACGCCAAGGGCAGTCGACTGGCCCACGAGTTCGAGGTGGGGGCGTTGCTGCGTCCCGGCACCAACACGGTCGAGGTCCTGGTCCACCAGTGGTCCAGCGGCAGTTACCTCGAGGACCAGGACATGTGGTGGCTCTCCGGGATCTTCCGGGACGTCACCCTGCTGGCCCGTCCCGAGCCCGCACTGGACGACTTCTTCGTCCACGCCGACTGGAACCACGTCACTGGTTCCGGCACCCTCGCGATCGAGACGGCCGGGACCGGCGTCCGGCTCAGCGTGCCCGAACTCGGCCTGCACGACGTCGATCCGGCCGGACCACACCTGATCGAACGGGTCGAGGCGTGGTCGGCCGAGTCGCCGCGCCGCTACGACGCCGTGCTGCGGACCGACCGCGAGACGGTCCGGCTGCGGGTCGGCTTTCGTTCGATCGCCGTGGTGGACGGCGTGCTCCTGGTGAACGGAGCGCCGATCACGCTGCGCGGCGTCAACCGGCACGAGTGGCACCCGGAGCAGGGCCGTGCCCTGGACCGCGCCACCATGCTGCAGGACGTGCTGCTGATGAAGCGGCACCACATCAACGCCGTCCGCACCAGCCACTACCCGCCGCATTCCGCCTTCCTGGAACTGTGCGACGAGTACGGCCTCTGGGTCGTCGACGAGTGCGACCTGGAGACGCACGGCTTCGAGCAGGTCGGCTGGCGGCGCAACCCCAGCGACGACCCGCGCTGGGCGGAGGCGATGCTGGACCGGATGCGGCGGACGGTCGAGCGGGACAAGAACCACCCCTCGGTGCTGTTCTGGTCGTTGGGCAACGAGGCCGGGACCGGCCGGAACCTGGCCGCGATGGCGCAGTGGTGCCGCTCCCGGGACCCCGAGCGCCCGATCCACTACGAGGGCGACCGGGACAGCGGCTACGTCGACGTCTACTCGCGGATGTACGCCAACCACGCCGAGGTCGACGCCATCGGCCGCCGCGAGGAGCCGCCGACCGACGACCCCGCGCTCGACGCCCACCGCCGTGCCGTGCCGTTCGTGCTCTGCGAGTACGCGCACGCGATGGGCAACGGCCCCGGCGGCCTGAGCGAGTACCAGCGGCTGATCGACACGTACCCGCGCGTCGCGGGCGGTTTCGTCTGGGAGTGGATCGATCACGGGATCGCGCGGACGACCGCTGACGGCCGCCGCTGGTACGCCTACGGCGGTGACTTCGGCGAGCCGCTGCACGACGGCAACTTCATCGCCGACGGGCTGGTCTTCCCCGACCGCACTCCCTCCCCCGGGCTGATCGAGTTCGCCAAGGTGATCACGCCGATCAGGTTCGATCTGGATCTGACGCTCAACGCGATCTCGGTGACCAATCGCTACGACTTCCGATCGCTCGATCACCTGGCCTTCGCCTGGTCCGTCGCACGCGACGGTCACCAGGTCGCGAGCGGGACGCTCGACTTTCCCGAAACGGTGGCGGGCGACACGTCGACCCTCGTGATCGAGGACCTGCTCTCCTCGGTCGGCGAGGTCGGCGAGGATGGCGAGGACAACCAGGACGCAGCCGAGCTGTGGCTGACCGTCACGGCGCGGCTGGCGCAGGACCAGCCGTGGGCCGAGGCGGGCCACGAGATGGCCTGGGCGCAGTTCCCGCTGGACGCCGAGGGGTTCACCTCGCGGGCCGCCGCGTCCACGCCCGCCGCCGCGACCTCGGCCTCCGCGTCCTCTGCGTCTTCGTCGGCCTCCTCCCCGTGGCCCGCCGGGCTGCGCGATGCCGTCACCGCCGCCCGCCTGCACGTCTGGCGTGCGCCCACCGACAACGACCGTGGCGGCGGCACGCGTTCACTCGCCAACCGGTGGGCGCAGGCGGGCCTGCACCGGATGCGGCACCGGACGATCGACGACTCCACCGAGTCCGGCGTCCGTACCGTCCGCACCCGGGCCGCTGCGGCCGCGTCCGACCTGGGCCTGCTGGCCACCTACCGCTGGCGCGAGACGGACGGTGGCCTGCGCCTGGACCTCGCTGTCGAACCCGACGGCGAACCGGCCCACTGGGGCGACCTGACGCTGCCTCGGCTCGGCCTCCACCTCGCGCTGCCCGCTTCGCTGACGCAGGTCGCGTGGTTCGGCCTCGGGCCTGGCGAGTCCTACCGCGACAGCCGCGCGGCAGTTCGGATCGGTCGCTGGTCGCTGTCGGTGCCGGAGCTGCAGACCCCCTACGTCCGCCCGCAGGAGAACGGCAACCGCTCCGCCGCCCGCTGGGCGGAGTTGACCGGCTCCGACGGCCACGGGCTGCGCGTCGAAGGCCTGCCGACCTTCGACTTCGCCGCCCGCCCCTGGAGCGACGCGGCGTTGGCCGCCGCACCCCACCCGCACGAACTCACCCCGGACGGCATCCTCCACCTGCACCTCGACCTCGCCCACGACGGCCTCGGCACCGCCTCCTGCGGCCCCGGCGCGCTGCCGGAGCACCGACTCCGGCCCAGCAAGGCGGAGTTCAGCCTGCTGTTCCGCCCTGTGGTCGTGACGGCTACGCCACAGGAGTGAGGAACGGCGGTCAGGAACGGCGGTCAGAACAGCCCCAGCTGCCGGGCCGCCGCCTGAACCGTCTGCTCCAGCAGGACCGCGATGGTCATCGGACCGACACCGCCTGGCACCGGAGTGATCAGACTCGCCCGGTGCCGGGCGCCGTCGAAGTCCACGTCCCCGACGTTGCCGGGGTTGTACCCGGCGTCCACCACCACGGCGCCGGGCTTGACGTCCTGCCCCCGGATGAACCGGGGCCTGCCGACGGCGGCGACCAGCACGTCCGCCTGCCGAACGATCGACGCCAGGCCGACCGTCCGCGAGTGGCAGTACGTCACCGTGGCGTCGCGGCCGAGGAGGAGCATGCCGACGGGCTTGCCGAGGATGGCGCTGCGGCCGACGACCACGGCGTGCTTGCCGGTGAGGTCGACCTCGTACGAGTCCAGCAGCCGCATGATCCCGCCCGGGGTGCAGGAGGCGAATCCGGCCAAGCCGAAGCCCATGGCGGCGAAGGAGTGCATGGTCACCCCGTCCACGTCCTTCTCCGGGGCGATCGCCTCGAACGCGGCGCGCTCGTCGATGTGCGGCCCCACGGGATGCTGGAGCAGGATCCCGTGCACAGCCGGGTCCTGGGACAGCCCGGTGATCGTCTCCACCACCGCGGAGGTGCTGGTGGACGCCGGCAGGGTCACGTGCCGCGACACGATCCCGGCCTTCGCGCACCTGGCCTGCTTCATCCGCACGTACGTCACCGACGCCGGGTCCTCGCCGACCAGCACCGTCGCCAGACAGGGCGAGGTCCCGGAACGGTGCAGGATGTCGGCCGCGGCGGCCGAGGT
The DNA here is from genome assembly GCF_041262505.1 of Streptacidiphilus sp. MAP5-3. Classification (NCBI taxonomy): domain Bacteria; kingdom Bacillati; phylum Actinomycetota; class Actinomycetes; order Kitasatosporales; family Streptomycetaceae; genus Streptacidiphilus; species Streptacidiphilus sp. MAP5-3. The sequence goes on along the minus strand of NZ_JBGCCL010000013.1, from coordinate 56,040 downwards.
CTCACGGCTGATGCGCTCGGCGAGGGCGGTGCCGTCCATCAGCCGAGCGGTCTGCGTTTCCGACTGAGCCTGGGTCTCCACCATGCTGCACTCCTGAGCTCCACGAAGGTTCGCCCAGGCGCACGGCATTGACACATCGTCAGGCCGCTCCCCGGTGGTATGCCACCTCAGCGCCAGTCACGGCCCGCCTCCACCATAGTCAAGGGAGCCGGGTGGGCGCACCCCACCGCGCTCCTGCCGCACCCCACCGCGCTCCTGCCGCGCTCCGCCCGCTCGCACCGCGCCGCACCCCTGCTCGCGCCGCGCCGCGCGTCTCACGCCCGCGGCGGAGCCGCCGTGCTGCCGCGCAGGATCAGCTCCGCGTCGAGCGGGATCCGGCGCGGGGCGTCCGCCGCAGGGTCGAGGAGCAACCGGAGGGCCGCCTCCCCCGCGGATTCCAGCGGCAGCCGGACCGTGCTCAGCGACGGACGGAGGTCGGCCGCGAACGGGACGTCGTCGAAGCCGACAACGGAGACCCGGTCCGGGACGGAGAGGCCGAGGTCGTCGCGGAGTCCGGCGAGCGCGCCCGCCGCCATCACGTCGTTGAGCACCAACACGCCAGTCAGGTCCGGCCGTTCGGTGAGCAGGCGGACAGCTGTCGCCCGGCCGCCCTCGCGGGTGAAGTCGCCGGTGCGCACGTCCGCCGGATCGAGCCCGGCGCCGAGAGAGTGCAGTGCATCCCGCGCACCGTCCAGACGTTGACGGACCGTCAGCAGTTCCTCCGGGCCGGAGACGACGCCGATGCGGCGGTGACCCAGCTCCCACAGTCCGCGCGCGGCAAGGCCACCGCCCGCATGGTTGGCCATTGCCACCGTGTCGACCTCGGGTCCGCGTTCGCCGATGCAGACGACCCGGCCGCCGTCGGCCTCGAACCCGGCGATCTCCTCCGCCAGGCGCGCGGTCGCCGCCGCGTCCGTGGTGCCGCTGCCCGCCAGGATCACGGCACGGGCGCGCTGGGCGCGCAGACCGCGCAGGTACTCCAGCTCCAGGCCGGGTTCGCGGAAGGTCGCGGCGATCATCACCATCAGCCGGTGCTCGCGGGCGGCCCGCATCGCGCCGGCCGCGATCGCGCCGAAGTACGGGTCGGCGACGTCGTGGACGATCAGGCCGACGACCGCGCTGGTCGAGCGGGCCAGCGCCTGGGCCGGGGCGTTGGAGATGTAGCGGAGCTCCTCGGCCGCGGACTCGACGCGGCGGCGCAGCTCCTCACCGACGGTCCGGGTGCCGCTGCCGTGCAGCACGCGGGAGGCCGTGGCCAGGGACACTCCCGCGTGCTCGGCCACCTGCTGCAGGGTCACACCGCTGCCGGTCCGTGCGGGTCGGGTCCTTGACCGTGGATTCGCCATGCTCGTAACGTACCTCTTGGAAAGCGCTTTCCCACGGCTCCTGGCATCCCGCGACGCCGAAGTCGGCCGGGGACCGCGCACGTCAACGCGCCGGGTCCGGTCCCGCACCGGGTCCGGTCCAGCACCGACCCGACTGCCCTGCACCCCCGTCTGCGCTCCGCCCAAGAGGCTCCCCACCAAGCGACTCACCACCAAGAGACTCCCCGCCAAGAGAAGCGAGACCTCCATGCCTCAGAGGACCATCGGCATCGTCATGAACGGCGTCACCGGCCGTATGGGATACCGCCAGCACCTCGTCCGCTCCGTCCTCGCGCTGCGCGAGCAGGGCGGGCTCGAACTGGCCGACGGCACCAGGGTGCTGCCCGAGCCCGTGCTGGTCGGCCGCAACGAGGAGAAGCTGCGGGCCATCGCCGACCGCCACGGCCTCACCCGCTGGACCACCGACCTCGACGCCGCGCTCGCCGATCCGGCGAACGAGATCTACTTCGACGCCCAGCTCACCCAGGTCCGCGAGAAGGCGCTGCGCGCCGCGATCGCCGCGGGCAAGCACATCTACACCGAGAAGCCGAGCGCCGACTCGGTCGACGCCGCGCTCTCGCTGGCCCGCGCGGCGCGCGACGCCGGGGTCAAGAACGGCGTGGTGCAGGACAAGCTGTTCCTGCCGGGACTGCTCAAGCTGAAGCGCCTGGTCGACGGCGGCTTCTTCGGCCAGATCCTGTCCGTCCGGGGCGAGTTCGGCTACTGGGTGTTCGAGGGCGACTGGCAGTCGGCGCAGCGGCCGTCGTGGAACTACCGGGCCGAGGACGGCGGCGGAGTGGTGCTGGACATGTTCCCGCACTGGCACTACGTGCTGGAGCGGATCTTCGCGCCGGTCCGCTCCGTCTACGCGCAGGCCTGGACGCACATCCCGGAGCGCCGCGACGAACGCGGTCTCGCCTACCGGGCGACGGCCGACGACGCGGCCTACGGCGTCTTCGAGCTGGACGGCGGGGTGATCGCGCAGATCAACTCCTCCTGGGCCACCCGCGTGGACCGGGACGAGCTGGTCGAGTTCCACGTCGACGGGACCGAGGGCAGCGCGGTCGCCGGACTGCGCAACTGCCGGATCCAGCACCGGGGAGCCACGCCCAAGCCGGTGTGGAACCCGGACCTGCCGGCCACCGAGCCGTTCCGCGCGCAGTGGCAGCCGGTGCCGGACAACCAGGAGTTCGACAACGGCTTCAAGGTGCAGTGGGAGCAGTTCCTGGCGCACGTCGTCGCGGACGAGCCCTTCCCCTACGACCTGCTCTCCGGCGCCAAGGGCGTGCAGTTGGCGGAGCTCGGGCTGCGCTCGTCGCGCGAGGGCCGTCGCCTGGACATCCCGGAACTAGCCCTCTGACGGCCACGACCAGCGTCCCCCTCAGCCCCAGGAGCCCTGCCGTGCCCTCCTTTCCAGCCTCCCAAGCCTCCCCTGCCTCCTCGGCCGCCTCGGCCTCCCCCGCCTCCTCGACGTCCGGCTCGATCCTGCTTCCGCTCGACGGGATCGCCACCCGCTACCGGCTGCCCGACACCGCCGACCTACTGGCGCAACTCCCCTCGCGCAGCGAGCCCGCCCGCAGCCGGACGGTGTTCGCGGCGGCGCATGTCGTCGCCGACCCCCGGCAGCCCAACGGTCCCGGGCTGCCCGCCGGCGTGGACTGGGAGGCGACGCTCGCCTTTCGGCACCACCTGTGGTCCCTCGGCCTCGGCATCGCCGACGCGATGGACACGGCCCAGCGCGGGATGGGCCTGGACTGGCCCGCGACGCGCGAGTTGATCCGCCGCAGCGGCGCGGAGGCGCGTGCCGTCGGTGGCCGGCTCGCCTGCGGGGTCGGCACCGATCAGTTGGGCGCGACGTCGGTCGGAGACGGTCATTCGCTCACATCGATCACCGCTGCTTACGAAGAACAGTGGCAGGTGGTCGAGGAGGCGGGGGCGCAGGTGGTCCTGATGGCCAGTCGCGCGCTGGCCCGTACCGCGTCCGGACCGGACGACTACGCGGAGGTCTACGGCAGGCTGCTGGCCCAGTCCGCCGAGCCGGTGATCCTGCACTGGCTCGGCACGCCCTTCGACCCGGCGCTGGCCGGGTACTGGGGCGCAGGCGACCTCGACACCGCCGCCGAGCACGTGCTGGCGCTGATCCGCGACCACGCCGACAAGGTCGACGGCATCAAGGTCTCGCTGCTCGACGCCGACCGGGAGATCGCGCTGCGTCGGGCGCTGCCGGACGGGGTCCGCCTCTACACCGGTGACGACTTCCACTACCCCGAGCTCATTCTTGGAGACCAGCACAGCAGCGGCGGCGCGCAGGGCTTCAGCCACGCGCTGCTGGGCGTCTTCGACCCGCTCGCCCGGCACGCCGCAGCGGCGTTGGCCGCGCTGGACCGGGGTGACACCGACCGGTACCGCGCGGTCCTGGAGCCGACCGTGCCGCTGGCCAGGCACATCTTCGCCACGCCGACCCGCCACTACAAGACCGGTGTGGTCTTCCTGGCCCACCTGGCCGGTCATCAGGACCACTTCACCATGGTCGGCGGCGCGCAGGAGAACCGTGAGGTGGCGCATCTGGCCCGGCTCTTCGTCCTCGCCGCCGAGGCGGGTGCGTTGCCCGACCCGGAGCTGGCCGCCGCCCGCATGCGGACCTTCCTCGCCACGAAGGGATTCGACCAATGACACCCGAAGCGATGCGGTCAAGGACCCGGTCAAGGATGCAGTCAAGGGCCAACCCTGCCCCCGGGCTGGAGCGGCTCTCGCTCAACACCGCGACGACGAAGCAGTGGACACTGGCCGAGGCCGTCGCCGGCTGCACGGCGGCAGGCATCGCCGGGATCGGACTGTGGCGGGACCGGGTCGCCGAAGCGGGCCTGGACCAGGCCGCCCGGTTGGTCCGCGAGGCCGGACTGACCGTCACCAGTCTCTGCCGGGGCGGTTTCTTCACCGGCCCGGACTCCGCCGAGGACATCGCCGCAGACAATCGGCGCGCGGTCGACGAGGCCGCCGCGCTCGGCACCGACACCCTGGTCCTGGTCTGCGGCGGGCTGCCGTCCGGCAGCAAGGACCTGCCCGCCGCCCGACGTTCGGTCGCCGACGGCATCGCGGCGCTGGCTCCCTACGCCGAGGCGCACGGGGTGCGGCTGGCGATCGAGCCGCTGCACCCGATGTTCTGCGCGGACCGTGCGGTCGTCTCGACGCTCGGCCAGGCGGTCGACCTTGCCGAACAGGCCGGTCACGGCACCGGCGTGGTCGTCGACACCTACCACGTGTGGTGGGACCCGGAGGTCGAGCGGCAGATCGCGCGCGCCGGGACGGCCGGGATGATCCACGCGTTCCAGGTCTGCGACTGGCTGCTGCCGCTGCCCGCCGACGCACTGCTCGGACGCGGGCACGTCGGCGACGGTTCGATCGACATCCCGCGCCTCGCCCGGCTGGTGGCGGAGGCGGGCTACCAGGGGTGGACCGAGGTCGAGATCTTCAACCAGGAGGTCTGGGACACACCCGGCGAGGAGACACTCCGCACACTGACGGAGTGTCACTATACCTACCTCACCGGCACGCAGGAGCTGGAGCCGTCGCCGTGACACTGACCCTGACCCTGACCGACTCGCGAACCGGCTTCCTGCGCAACGGCGTTCCGCACCAGATCGTCTCGGCTGCGGTGCACTACTTCCGGATCCGCCCGGAGCAGTGGCGCGACCGGCTGCTGCGGCTGCGCGCGATGGGTGTCAACACCGTTGAGACCTACGTCGCCTGGAACGTCCACGAACGCGAGCGCGGCCGCTTCGACTTCGACGGTGCGCAGGACGTGGTCGGGTTCGTCCGGCTGGCCGGGGAGCTCGGGCTGGACGTGATCGTCCGCCCCGGCCCCTACGTCTGCGCGGAATGGGAGTTCGGCGGGCTGCCCGCCTGGCTGCTCGCCGACCGGTCCCTGCGGCTGCGGCGCACCGACACCGCCTTCCTGGCCGCCGTCGACGCGTGGTTCGACGAGCTGCTGCCCCGGCTGACGCCGCTTCAGGACGACTGCAGCGGGCCGATCGTGGCCATGGGCGTCGAGAACGAGTACGGCAGCTACGGCAACGACACCGCGTACCTGACCCATCTGCACGAAGGCCTGCTCGCACGTGGGGTGACCTGTCTGCTGTTCACCGCCGACGGAGCGGAGGACGGATTCCAGCTCGGCGGCAGGCTGCCCGGCGTGCTGACCACGGGCACCTTCGGCTCCCGGCCGGAGCAGGCGTTGGCCTGCCTGCGTCGGCACCAGCCCCAAGGGCCGCTGGTCTGTGCGGAGTTCTGGATCGGCTGGTTCGACCACTGGGGCGAACGGCACCGGGTCCGCGACGCCGAGGACGCTGCGCAGGCGTTGGACGCGCTGCTGGCCGCAGGCGCGTCCGTCAACATCTACATGGGCCACGGCGGCACCAACTTCGGCTGGTGGAACGGCGCCAACCACGACGGAACCGCCTACCTGCCGACGTCGACCAGCTACGACTACGACGCGCCGGTCGGCGAGGCGGGCGAGCTGACGGCCAAGTTCCACGCCTTCCGCGCGGTGATCGAGCGCCGGATCGGGCCCGTCCCGCACCCGCTGCCGGAGCTGCCGCCGCGTCTCGCACCGCAGTCGGTGCGCCCGCTGGGACGCGTCGCCCTGCGCGACTGTCTGGACATGCTCGCAGAGTCGAGCCACGGCAAGCCCAGCCAATGGCTGGAGCCGGAGCCGATGGAGACGGTCGGCCAGTCACTCGGCCTGATCCACTACCGCACTCGGCTGCGCGGCCCGCTGGCCCGGACCAAGCTGCGGATCGACGGACTGGCCGATCGTGCGCAGGTCTTCCTGGACGGTGAAGCGATCGGCGTGCTCGAACGCAACCACCCCGATCGTTCGATCACGTTGAGCGTTCCGGACGGCGGCGCGGAGCTGGAGCTGCTGGTGGAGAACCAGGGCCGGATCAACTACGGTCCGCGCTTTGCCGACCGCAAAGGCATCACCGGCGGTGTCCGGCTGGACGGCCAGTACCAGTTCGGCTGGGAGATCCGGCCGTTGCCGCTCGATCCGCTGCCGGATCTGCTGGAGCTGCCGTTCGCCGACGCCGACGCCGACAGGATGGTCGGACACCCGGCGTTCCACCGCTTCGAGTTGGACATCCACGAGGCTGCGGACGGGTTCCTCGCCCTACCCGGCTGGACCAAGGGCGTCGTCTGGCTCAACGGCTTCTGCCTCGGCCGCTACTGGGAGATCGGCCCGCAACGCACCCTCTACGCCCCGGCCCCGCTGTGGCGCACGGGCCGCAACGAGGTCGTGGTGCTGGAGCTGCACCAGCCGGGTGCCAAGCTGGAGCTGCGCGACGCGCCGGACCTCGGCCCTGCCGAGGCAGCCCGCTGCGATTTCTGACGTCACGCCAGAAGCCCAGTAGCCCTCAGGAATCGGCGCTCAGCGCCCCGACGTGCCCTCGAAAGGGAGCACGTCCGGGGAGAGCGCGCCCGCGCGGGCGGTCGCGGCGGTCATCCGCTTGCGGTGGTGGCGACGGCAGAGGACCTCGTAGCCGACCTGGTCCTCGGTGACGGCGACATCGCCGACGACCACCTGGGCGCCCTCGACGACCATCACGCCGCCGACGGTCCGGGCGTTGTGCGTGGCCCGCGAGCCGCACCAGCACAGCGCCTCGACCTGGAGCACCTCGACCCGGTCCGCCAGCTCGATCAGCCGGGCCGAGCCCGGGAAGAGCCGGGTGCGGAAGTCCGTGGTGATGCCGAAGGTGAAGACGTCGATGGCGAGGTCGTCCGCGATCCGGGCCAACTGGTCCACCTGCTCGGCGCGGAAGAACTGGGCCTCGTCGCAGATCAGGTAGTCGATCCGGGCACCGGCGGAGAGCAGCCTCACCACGTGGGCGTGGAAGTCGAGCGCGTCGTCGACCTCGACGGCCTCGGTACTGAGGCCCAGTCGGCTGGAGAGGATCGCCGCGCCGGCGCGGTCGTTGCGGGTGAAGATTATCCCGCGACGGCCGCGCGCCTGGTGGTTGTGGTCCATCTGCAGCGCCAGCGTCGACTTGCCGCAGTCCATGGTCCCGCTGAAGAAGACCAGTTCAGCCACGACGCACCTCCAGCAGCGGCACCAGCTGCTCCGCCGGGTGCATCGACCCGTGCAGACCGACCATCGCCGACTCGCCCGGCTCGCGGCGGGTCGCGATCACCGCGGTGTCGTCGGCCGCGACCGCGACCACGTCGCCGATCCGGCCCAGCACGCGCTCCTCGACCACCGGCCCGAACCAGCCCGCCGCCACGGCCTCCTCGCGGGTGGCGATCCAGAAGCGGTCGCCGAGCCGCTCCCGCCAGGCGGCATGGACGTCGGCCTCCGCGCCCGGCTTGGCGTAGACGTGACGGGCCCGGCCCTCGCCGCCGAGCAGCAGCACGCCCGCGCGCAGGTCCTCCTGCTCGGGCGCGTCGAAGTCGATGCGCGCCTCGGGGGCGATGTCGACCATGCCGTGGTCGGCGGTGATGTAGAGCGCCGAGCGCGGCGGCAACTGCTCGGCGAGCCGCTGGGCGAGGCGGTCGACGGCCATCAGCTGTCCACGCCAGGCGTCGGAGTGGACACCGTGCCGGTGACCCATGCCGTCGAGCTCGCTGTAGTACGTGTAGACCAGAGCCCGGTCGGCGGCGGCGAGCCGCTCTGCGGCCAGGTCCATCCGCTCCTCGCCGGTCAGCCGCCCGAGGAACTGGCCGCCCGACAACGCCACCTCGGTCAGCGGGGTGAACTCGAACAACGGCGAGGAGACTTGGCAGGTCGAGACGCCCATGGCATGGGTGCGCCCGAAGACGGTGGGATACGGCTGCCAGGTGCGCGGCGTCTGATGCGGCATCCAGCGCAGCTGGTTCATCAGCCGCCGCTCACCCGGGATCCGCACCAGGTACCCGGCCAGTCCGTGCTCGCCCGGAGGGCGGCCGGTCCCGAAGGACGCCAGGCTGGTCGCGGTCGTCGAGGGGAACCCGGCGGTGAGCGGGCGTCCGCTGCCCGCCAGCGAGGTCGACAGCAGCGAGGTCAGGAACGGCGCATCGTCGGGGTGGCTGCGGATCAGCTCCCAGCCGAGGCCGTCGACCAGGAACACGCAGACCCGGTCGGCGGGCGGCAGCACCAGCCCGGTCGCGGGGACGCCGTCGGCGGCGGTCAGGCCGAGGCCCGCGGCGACGGCCGGGAGCACGTCGGAGAGCGACGCCGTGCCGTAGGCGGGGACGGGGGCGGCGGTGTGAGGGAGAGTCATCAGTCTTTTCTGTGCGTGCGCCGAGTGTTGCGTAGTGACCCTAACCGAGGCAGGCCGAGGGGAGACGCAGGCCTGCGCTCATCGCGCACCGGTCACGCACCGTCGGCCGTACGCACTCGGTCTCTGCCGCCGGGTCCGCGCGCTGCCTGGTCGCATGGTGCCGCCGCGCGCCTGCCTCCGGGCGCTGCCTGCGGGCGCTGCCTGCGCGCTGCCTGCGCGCTGCGGAAACGCTTCCCGATCGCGATCCGGGGCCGGGCGTGGCCGGCGGCTACTCCGGCGTCCGGGCCGTCGTCTCGGACAGGGCCTGGGCGAAGGCCAGCGCCTGGGCCACCGTCTCCGGGCCGTCGCCCGCCTCGCTGACCCGGAGCGAGAGGTCGTCGGCGGTGGTGGAGCCGGTGTAGCCGTGGTCGGCGTCACAGTTCGGGTCGCCGCAGGCGGCGGGCTCCAGGTCGATCCGGGAGACGGCGCCCCATCCGATGGTCAGCACCACCTCGCGCGGCAGCTGCCCGCGCGTGTACTTCTCGGGGTTGGCCACGACCCGGCTGACCACGACCGACGAGATCCGGCCGATCTTCACGCTCTCCGTCGAGGTCGTCGCGTACGGCACGGGCGAGGTGTCGTCGGCGCCCTGCTCGTCGGTGTGGCTGACGATGAACCGGGTCCCGGTCAGCACCAGCACGGTGACGTGGCGGCGCACCTCGTTGGCGTCGAAGGTGGTCTCCTGGTGGACCAGGAAGGCGTCGACACTCTCGCTGCCCACCGCCGCCTCGACGGCCTCGGACACGAGGGTCGGGTAGTAGCCGCTGCGCTCGATCGCGGAGCGCAGCCCCTGGGTGGTGGTCGTTCCCGTCTTCGCCATAGCTACCATCCTGGCACGATCCGGGGCACTCTCACGCCAGCGCGCGCGGTCCCAGATCGGTCCGTGCGGGCAGCCGGGCCAGCCGGACCTCCGCCCCCAGCACCCGCAGGCCACGCGACGCGACGCTCACCGGGGCGAGGGTGAGGGAGGCCACCTCGGGCAGGTCGTCCACCAGCTGCGAGATCCTGAGCAGCAGTTCCTCCAGGGCGCCCGTGTCGACGGGCTCGGACCCGCGCCAGCCGAACAGCAGCGGGGCTGCCTTGATCCCCCTGACCAGGGAGGCGACCTCGGCGTCGGTGGCCGGAATCAGGCGGTGGGCCACGTCGCCCAGCAGTTCGGAGGCGACCCCGGCCAGGCCGAAGGAGAGGATCGCGCCGACGGCCGGGTCGACGCTGGCGGAGATCGTCGTCTCGACCGCACCGTCCTCGGTGACGGGGTACTCCGGCCGATCGGCGGGGTGCGGGGCGGCCGGTGCGTCCAGGCGCACGCCGTAGCAGGCGAGCAGTTCGGCGGTGGTCGCGGCGTCGAGTCGGGCCTCGTGACGGTCGGCGAGTGCGCCGGCGACGATCTCCTCGGCGCGCTGCTCGGCCAGGTCCTCGAAGTCGGGGAAAGTCCGCGGGGCGGTGGCCTCGACGCGCCAGGCCGCGTAGAAGGTGGCGTGCGCGAAGGCGCGCACCGCCCGCTCCGGGCGCGCATAGCCGGGCACGCGCTGCAGATGCGGGAGCACGCCGGTCGCCGCGCCGCTCGCCTCGGCGTCGGCCGTCGGCGACGCCGTCGCCGACTCTTCCGCACCCGCACTTGCACCCGCCTGCGCGTGCGCCTGTGCCCGAACCTCCGCCTGTGCCTGTGCCTGTGCGCGGGCCTGTGCCTGAACCTCCGCCTCCGCCTCCCCTTGCGCCCGTGCCACGGTCAGCGCGTTGACCTCGTCGATCAGTTCCGGCATCGCCAGGTGGACGATCACCATCGGCTTGCCCGCCGCGCGGGCCAGCACGGCGGCGTCGGCGAGGGCGGCCGCGAAGGGGGCCGTGTCGAGCTCCAGGGCGGAACCGTCGCGGTGGCCGTTGGCGAGCAGGCCCGAGCCGGGGAAGCGGGGGAAGCCGCCCACGCCGATAGGCGGGATCACGACGGCGACCACCGCGTCGCTGTCCGGTCGGTCGACCGCCGCGCGCAGGCCGCGGCGGAAGTCGTCCGGCGTGGCGCTGGTGGTGAGGTCGTGCGGCAGCAGCGGTCGCAGCCCGGCGCTGAGCGCGGCGTCGTGGGTGAGCAGGCCGACGGAGTCCGAGTTGCCGACGATGGCGATCCGGTTGCCGGGCGGGATCGGCTGATGGGCCAGCAGATCGGCGGTGTCGTAGAGCTCGGTGATGGTGTCGACCCGGATCACGCCCGCCTGCTGGAAGAGCGTGTCGACGGTGCTGTCGGCCATGCGCGTGACCGCGCCCGCGTGTCCGGCAGGGATGCTGCGGGTGTCCCGGCCGCCCTTGACCACGACCAGCGGCTTGCGGGCGGCGACCCGCCGCGCCAGTCGGCTGAACTTGCGCGGATTGCCGAAGGACTCCAGGTAGAGCAGGGCCACGCCGGTCGCGTCGTCCTCCTCGAAGTACTGGAGCAGGTCGTTGCCCGAGATGTCCGCGCGGTTGCCGACGGAGGCGAAGGAGGAGATGCCGATTCCGCGCCGGTGAGCGGCCTCCAGCAGGGCCGCGCCGATCGCGCCGGACTGGGTGAAGATCCCCAGCGGACCGTGGTCGGGAAGCGCCGGGGCCAGCGAGGCGTCCAGCCGCACCGACGGATCCGTGTTGATCAGCCCGAACGCGTTGGGGCCGAGGACCCGCATACCGGCTGCGCGTGCCTGGCGCACCAGTTCGCGCTGCCGGGCGCGGCCGTCGACGCCGGTCTCCGCGTATCCCGCGGTGATCACCACCAGCCCGCGCACCCCGGCCGCGCCGCAGTCCGCGACGACGTCAGGCACCTGCTCGGCCGGGACCGCGATGACGGCGAGGTCGACGGGCTCGGGCACGTCGGCGATCGAGGCGTGCACGGGCACGCCGTCGAGTTCGATCACGCCGGGCGATCGATTGATCGCATCCAGCCGACCGGTGAAACCGGCGTCGATCAGGTTGCGAAGAACCGTGCGTCCGACGCCGACCGGGTTGCGTCCGGCGCCGATCACGGCGACCGATCGCGGCCTGAGCAGCCGCTGCATCGATCGTGCCTCGGCACGGTGCTCACGAGCGCGCATGACGGCGAGGGAGTCCTCCGTCGGCTCCAGGTCCAGCTTGTAGTGGAGCACTCCGTCGGTGAAGCTGCGGTGCTGGACGTACCCGGCCTCGGTGAAGACCTTCGCCATCTTCCGGTTCTCCGGCAGCACCTCCGCGATGAAGCGCCGGATGCCGCGTTCGCGTGCGGACGCGGCGATGTGCTCCAGCAGCGCGGACGCCACGCCGCGTCCCTGGTGGGCGTCCTGGACCAGGAAGGCGACCTCGGCGTCGGTACCGGAGCCGGAGGGCCGGCCCTGGGCGTCGATCCGGTCGTAGCGGACGGTGGCGATGAACTCGTCGCGCACCAGCGCGGCCAGGCCGACCCGGTCGACGAAGTCGTGGTGGGTGAAGTGCCGCACGTCCCGCGCGGAGAGGCGCGGATACGGGGCGAAGAAGCGGTAGTACTTCGACCGGTCGGAGACGTGCTGGTAGAAGGCGACCAGCCGGTCGGCGTCGGCGGGGACGATGGGCCTGATGCGCGCGGTGCCGCCGTCCCGCAGCACGATGTCGGCCTCCCAGTGGGCCGGGTAACCGGGTCGGTCCTCGGCCAGGGCCTGGTCGGCGTGGATGTCGTGGCCCGGTCCCGCAGCGGCGGGCGCGCTCTCGCTCACCAGGCCAGATTAGCCGTCCGCCGGGCACCCGGCCGGGCGTGCGTCGCGCGGATTTCCGAACGTCGGCCCGGCGACGCACGTGGGAGCGTCCCGATGCGTCGGAGGCCGTGCGAGAATGGTCTAGACAACGCAGGATCAACCCCGCTGAATATCCTGAATTGTCCAGAAAGATCCGCGCACTTCGCGAAAGGCACGCACCATGGCTGAGCGCCGCGTCCCCATCGGCTGGCCCGAGGGCCTGCACGCCCGTCCCGCCTCCGTCTTCGTCCGCGCCGCGGGCTCGGTCGGCGTGCCCGTCACCATCGCCAAGAACGGCGGCGACCCTGTCAACGCCGCGTCCATGCTGGCGCTGCTCGGCCTGGGCGCCCAGGCCGGCGAGGAGGTCGTGCTCGCCTCGGACGCCGACGGCGCCGACGCCGCGCTGGACCGCCTGGCGAAGCTGGTCTCCGAGGGACTGGACGAGCTTCCCCCCGCCTGATCGAACCGCAGTACTTCCCCCCCGGGGCCGCGCCGCTTCCTTCCCCCGAAGCGGCGCGGCCCCCGTGCGTCAGCCGGGCCCCTCCCCCGGCCGGATCCCGGGCCGCACGACCTCTCCGTCCCGGGCCGCGCCACCTCTCCAATCCCGGGCCGCGTCGCCTCTCTCCTCCCGGGCCGCGTCGCCTCCTTGACCAGCTTCAGGACGGCTGGAACGGTGTGGTCCGGACGGGGCACGACCCGTGGAACGTGGAACAACGTGGGGCCCCGGCGAACTGCGGTCCCACCCCGCGCCTTCGTCGTCGGCTGCACCGGATTCACCTTGGATCCCCTTGGAGGAGACCGCGATGGACCAGACAGGCACGCCCGAGAGCCCCGAGCGGGCCTACGCGGAGTTCCGCGCGGCGCGCGACCATCTGCTGCGGCACCGGGGCGACCTTGACGGCGCACGCCGCTTCCCGCGTCCGCAGGCCGAGTACTTCAACTGGGCGCTCGACTGGTTCGACCGTGAGGCCAGGCCCGAGGGCGGCGAGAACCGGTCCGTCGCGCTGCGCGTGGTCGACCTCGCCCCGGACGGCTCGACGGTCGCCGAGACTGCCCTGACGTTCGCTCAACTCAGCGACCGCTCCGACCAGGTGGCCGACTGGCTGCGGGGCCTGGGCGTCCGGCGCGGCGACCGGATCCTGCTGCTGCTCGGCAACCAGGTGGCGCTGTGGGAGGTGATGCTGGCGGCGATCAAGCTCGGCGCGGTCGTCATCCCGGCCAGCACGCTGCTCGCGCCCGAGGACCTCGCGGACCGCGTGGCGCGCGGCGACGTCCGCCATGTCATCGCCGAGTCCGGCCTCACCGGTGGCTTTGCGGGCATCGATGGCGACTGGACCCGGATCGCGGTGGGCGCGCAGGTGCCCGGCTGGCTCCGCTACGCCGAGTCGGCCGACCACCGGCTGCCCGCCGAAGGCTTCGTCCCCGACGGCCCCACCCGGGCCGACGACCCGCTGCTGCTCTACTTCACCTCGGGCACCACCAGCCGCCCCAAGCTGGTCCAACACACCCACCGCTCCTACCCGGTGGGCCACCTGTCGACGATGTACTGGATCGGTCTGCGGCCCGGCGACGTCCACCTCAACGTCTCCTCGCCGGGTTGGGCCAAGCACGCCTGGAGCAACTTCTTCGCGCCCTGGAACGCCGGAGCGGAGATCCTGATTGTCAATCAGCCACGCTTCTCCGCGCGGCCGTTGCTGGACACCTTGGTCCGCTGCGAGGTGACCTCGTTCTGCGCCCCGCCGACGGTCTGGCGGATGCTGGTGCTGGAGAAGCTCTCCGACTGGCAGCCGTCACTGCGTGAACTCGTCGGCGCGGGCGAGCCGTTGAACCCGGAGATCATCGAACGGGTGCAGGAGGCCTGGGGGGTGACCCTGCGCGACGGCTTCGGGCAGACCGAGACCACGGCCCAGGTGGGCAACCCGCCGCAGTTCCCGGTCAAGCCCGGCTCGATGGGCGTGCCGCTCCCCGGCTACGAGGTGGCCCTGGTCGACGCCGTCAGCGGCGCGGTGGTCACCGAGCCCGGCGCGGAGGGAGAGCTCTGTCTGCCTCTGGACAGCTCCCCGCTGGGCCTGATGACCGGGTATCAGCAGGACCCCGAGCGCCAGGCGGAGGCGACCGCCGGCGGCTTCTACCACACCGGCGATGTGGCATTCCGGGACGCGGACGGCTACTTGACCTATGTGGGTCGCACGGACGACGTCTTCAAGTCTTCGGACTACCGGATCTCGCCGTTCGAGCTGGAGAGCGTGCTGATCGAGCACCCCAGCGTCGCGGAGGCGGCCGTGGTCCCCTCGCCGGACCCGGTCCGGCTGTCGGTTCCCAAGGCGTTCGTCGTGCTGGTTCCGGGCGCGACCGCGGACCGGGAGACGGCCGGCTCGGTGCTCGCCTTCGCGCGGGAGCGGCTCGCGCCCTACAAGCGGGTCCGCCGCCTGGAGTTCGCCGAACTGCCGAAGACCGTCTCGGGCAAGATCCGCCGCGTCGAACTGCGCGGCCGTGAGGCCGACCTGCACGGCGGCCCGGAGGCACCGGCGCGTGGCGAGCTGGAGTTCTGGGAGGAGGACTTCACGGGCTGAGCCTGCACCCCGACCACACCGCGTGTGCATGGACGCGCGGCTGCGACGGACGGCGCCCGAGCCGCTCCGCCTCAGTCGCGCCCACCTGCGAGCCGGCGCGTGATCGCCTCACGGTTGGCCGTCACATAAGCGGTGTTGAGGACGGCCACGACGGTGTAGACGACCGCGAAAGCGTGCGCCCCGACCGCGTAGGCCGCGACGGCCGCCGCCACGAAGACCGTCAGCTTGGCAGCCGACGCCACGCCCACCGGCAAGGGGTGGCTCGCCCGGGGCGCCAGGAACATCCCCCACAGCCAAGCCGTGAGCACCGGCGCGCCGAGCCCGAGCAGCAGGTGCAGCGCCAGTCCGGTGCCGGTGTGGAAACCCCACCAGAGCAACGCCCCGAGCGCGACCAGCTCGACGGCGAAGGCCAGTGCCGCGTTCACCAGGTGCAGAGGCTTGGCAAGCATCACGTGCTCCTCACGGACGGAATGTGCGACCTTCGCTCTCTTTCGAGAGCAGCGCTCTCTAACAAGAACAGTGTGCGCAGGCCTCAGGTGCGCCGTCAAGGGCAAGGGTTGTACGGCCGCTCCTCCGAACGCTTCCGGTAAGCGTGTAATGGTGTAATCCTGGAACCATGACAGGCTTCGGCAAGACCGGGGAGTCGGTCGCGGAGTGGTTCGCGGCCCATCTGCCCGAGGGACTGTTCGAGGAGACGCCGGTCGTGGTGGTCGACCGTGAGGAGATCACGGTCGTCGGCCCGATCCCGGCCGATGGCGGTGCCGTTGGAGACGGTGAGGACGGCGGGGACAGTGGGGACGACCTGTCCGACCCGATCAGCGACTACCGCGAGCGCACGCGCGGCGAGCGGATGCGGGTGGCCCGCGCGGCGGAGGAGCGCTTCGGCAAGAAGGTGTCCTGGGGCGCGCTGCACGAGGGCCGGCGGGTGATGTTCACCCACCTCGCCGTCCCCGCGATGACCCGGCTGCGGCAGCCCGAACGGCAGGTGCTGGACACGCTGGTGGCCGGCGGCGTCGCCCGCAGCCGCAGCGAGGCGCTGGCCTGGTGCGTCCGCCAGGTCGGCGAGAACACCGAGACCTGGCTGACGGACCTGCGCGACGCGCTGCGCCACGTCCAGGAGGTCCGCCGCCAGGGACCCGACGAGAAGAAGTAGGGCCAGGCGGACGGGCGTTCAGCCGAGCAGCGCGTAGACGGCGGTGGCCTGGGCTGCCGGACTGTCCGAGGGGGCCCCGTCTGCGGCCATCACGATGTCCGCAAAGGCAAGGGAGCGGCCGAGCTTGGTGATCCGAGCGTGCACGAGCACGTCCGCGCCGACGACCGCGCGCTGGAACGAGGTCGACAACTGGACGGTCGTCATCGGCACGAAGCCGCCGCGCGCCGCCGCGACGGCGACGACCGTGGCGGTGTCGGCGGCAGCCATCAAGGCCTGCCCCGACATCCCACCGCCTTCCCGCGCGAGCCGGTCCGACCACGGCAGTCGCAGCACCGCCTCGCGCCCACCGACGCTCTCCACGCGCAGGCCCAGATCCAGCACCCACGGCGCGAAGTTGTCGGCGAGCAGTTTCTCGGCGAGGTCGAGGGAGAGCGATGCGGACGGCTGAGGCTCGGACGGATGCTGCTTGGACAGCTGAGGCTCGGACGACTGCTGCTCAGACGACTGTGACGTGATCGACATGGCATCAGGATGCCGTCGACGCACCCCTGCCGGAAGGACTCGAGGCCGCCAGCGCCAGTGCGTCGGCTGTGGCCAGGCCCGCGGCGAAGGCGTGCCCCTCCTGGACCGGGCGGCATCGGCCCAACTCCGGGACGAACTCGGTCATCACCACACCCGCGTGGTCGGTCTCGGTCTCGGCGTAGGCGACCGGCCAGGCGTGCCGCTCCAACGCGGCATGGAACGCACGTGCGTTGCGAACGCCCACGACGGGGTCCGCGCGTCCGTGGACGAGGTGGACCGGTAGTGCGGGCTGCGTGGTGGTCTCCAGATCCTCGACGGCGGGCGGGCCCATCCGGGGGTCGTGCGAGGTCAGGTAGTTGCCGGCGATCCCGACGACGGCGGCGGGACGCCACCCGTCAAAGGCGTCGGCGGGCCGAAGGACGGTCGCCATCGCGGCGCGGGCGCCCAGCGACCAACCCGCCAGTACCGCGTGCTCCGGATCGCCGCCCCACTCGCCCGCCCGCTGCCGCAGGAAAGCGGCCGACGCGCGCAGGTCGGACCAGCCCGCGTCCTCCGCGTCCGGACGCCAGTCCGGTACCAGGACCAGCAGCCCGCGCGCGGCGGCCTGCTGGGCCAACGCTCCGAGCACGTCGCGCTCCTGTGCACCGCTCCCGTGCCAGAGCAGCACGGTCCCGGTCGGCGCCGCGTTCGGCCGGTGGACGTCGAGCAGCAGATCCCCAGCCCCGTACGGCAGAGCCTTCAGTACCTCTGGCATCACTTACCTGCTCATCTCAGTCGCTCAGTCGATCCCACTGATCAGCATGCTAACGACGGCTCACGCCAGCGGCGGGCGTTCCCCTGAGCCGCGGGGGATGAGGCGGGTGAGCAGGACGACCGAGCGTGGTGCGGAGCGGTCCCCCTCGATGCGGGCGAAGAGCAGGGCCGCGCCCGTGCCGCCGATCGCGGCGGGGTCCTGGTTGACCACGGTGAGCGGTTGATCGAGTCGATCAGCAAACGGAAGGTCGTCGAAGCCGACGATCGCCGGGTCGTCACCTGCGCCCGGAGCGCCGTCGCCTGCGCTCCCGCCTGCGCCTGCGCCCGCTCCAGCTCCCGCGCGGACGGCGTCCAGCGCGCCCGCGCTGATCAGACCGTTTGTTGCGAAGAGCGCCGTCGGCGGACCGTCCGCCGCGAGCATCGCCGCCACCGCCGACGCCGCCTCCGTGCGGGAGCGCAGGCCGTGGCAAAGGAGTTCGGGGACGGCCGCGACGCCGCGTGCGGCCAGCGCCTCGCGGTAGCCGAGATGGCGCTCCCGCTGGGTCCAGATGTCAAGGCGGTCGCCGAGGTAGGCGATCCGGCGGTGACCGTGGTCGAGCAGGTGCTCCACCGCGCCGCGGGCGCCCGCGCGGTTGTCCACCGTCACGGTGTCCACGTCGAGCCCGCGCGCGGGCCGGTCGAGGCAGACCACCCGGGTGCCGGTCTCGGTCCAGGGCCGGAGGAAGCCGTGGCTGCCGCAGGTGGGGACCAGGATCAGGCCGTCCACCTGGCGGGAGCAGAAGGCGGCGATCACCTCGCGCTCCCGCCTGCGGTCGTCGTTGGTGCTGCCGACCAGCACCACATAACCCTGCCGGTAGGCCGCGTCCTCGACCGAACGGGCCATCAACGCGTAGAAGGGGTTGGCCAGATCGTCGACGACCAGCCCGATGGTGCGGCTGCCCGCGCCCTTGCGGCGCAGCATCCGGGCGAGGTCGTTACGGCGGTAGCCGAGCCGCCGCACGGCCCGCTCCACGCTTGCCGCCTTCTCGGCCGAGACGCCCGGCTCGCCGGAGAGGACCCGGGAGACGGTCATCGGGCTGACGCCCGCCTCCCGGGCGACGTCCCGCATCGTCGGGCGCCGCCCGGGTGCCTGCGTCATGGATGTCCCTCTCCTTCAGGGCCGACGACATCCGGTGAGCGAACGAGCAAGTGAGCGGGAAAAGCGAGCGGGAAGCGCCCGTCAGCATGCCGACTTGTAGAAGTACTTGCTGGACGAAGGATCGTTCATGGTGGCCCGGGTGATCGCCACCATGGTCGTGGCGATCGACGACTGGACCGGCTTTCCTTCGATCGCCGCCAGCGCCTGGTCGACGCCCTGGGTACCGATCTGTGCCGGGTTCTGCGCCACCAGAACGTCGAGCGTGCCGTTCTTCAGCGCGGTGACCTCGTCCGGCTCGGCGTCGAAGGCGGCGACCTTGACCTTCCCCTGCTTGCCCGCGGCCTGGAGACCGGTGGAGATTCCCTGCGCGGTGTTGGTGTTCCCGGCGAAGACGCCGCCGAGGTCCGGGTGGGCCGCGAGCGTCGACTGGATCTGCGAGGCCGCGGTGGCCGGCAGGTCGTTGTCGTAGAGCACCGGAAGCAGCGTGATCTGCGGGTGCTTGGCCTGCATCTCCTCGGTGAAGCCCTTGATCCGGGCATCGGTGGTGGAGACGCCCGGCTTGACGCTGATCACGATCGCCGATCCCTTGTTCCCCATCAACTGGGCCAGCGCGTCGGCGGCCTGACGCCCGCCCGCCTCGTTGTCGGAGGAGATCCGGGAGACGCCGACGGACGGGTCGGTCACCGAGGTGTCGACCAGCACCACCTTGGTGCCCGAGCCCTGGATCTGCTGCAGGGACGGGGTCAGCGCGGTGCTGTCGACCGGCGAGATCAGCAGGCCGTCGGGGTGGGTCGCGGCGACGGAGTCCAGGATCGGCCGCTGGACCGAGACGTCCCACTGGGCGGAGCCGTCCACGGTCAGCTTCACGCCGAGCCTGGTGGCCTCCTGCTGGGCGGCACAGGACATGGTGATGTAGAAGGGGTCGCTCTTGACCCCGGTGATCAGCTCCATGGTCTTTCCCGCGCCGGAGTTGGCACCGGTGCCACCCGAACTCCCTCCGGACGACGAGCCGGACGACGACCCGGAGCTGCTGCAGGCGGCGGTCGCGGTGACCAGAGCCAGCACGGCACCACAGCCGATCAGTTTCGCGGACGGTCTGCGCATGAGGAACCTCCCGTGGGCGTTTCTCTTTCACTCGCCGGTGTTGAGGGTGATGGTGGTTGTGGTCGAGCGTCCGATCAGTCGAGTGGCCGAGTGATCAAGTGATCGATCAGGTGTGTTCGCGTCGACGACGGCGCAGCTGGTCCAGATAGACGGCCAGGACCAGCACCGCGCCGATGGTGACGTCCTGCCAGTACTGCTGCACGCCGATGATGATCAGCCCGGTGGTGAGCACCGCCGGGATGAAGACGCCGATCACCGTGCCCAGCACGGAGCCGCGCCCGCCGAAGAGGCTGGCGCCGCCCAGCACGACCGCCGTGATCACGGTGAGGTTGTCGGTCGCGTGCCCGGCGATGCTGGTGGTGCCGAAGTAGGCCAGCCACATCACCGCGCCCAGACCGCAGAGCAGACCTGTGAGCGCGTAGACCGTGATCAGCTGCCGGTCGACGGCGACACCGGCCCGCCGCGCCGCTTCAGGGTTCGAGCCGATGGCGTAGGTGTGCAGCCCGAACCGGGTCCGGGCCAGGATCAGGGCGAACACCAGCGTGGTGACGAAGGCGATCACGACCAGCCAGGGGATCTGCCCGAAGAGCTTGCCGAAGCCGATCGACTCCTGGAGCTTGGACGAGACCGCGCCGGTCGGGTCCTCCCCCTTGGTGACGATCTCGGCGATGCCGAGCGCCGCACCGAACCCGCCGAGCGTGACGATGAGCGGCGGCACCTTCGCCTTGGCGACCAGCCAGCCTTGGAGCGCTCCCCAGAGCAGTCCGGTCACCAGCGCGATCAGCGAGCTGATCGCGACCGCGCCCCAACCGGAGTTCGCTCCGCCGTGGTGGACCGTGTACTCGGCGGAGAGCACTGCGGAGAGCACGAGTATCGAGCCGACGGAGAGGTCGATGCCCGCCGTGATGATGACGAAGGTCATGCCGACGCCGAGGACCAGGTAGATGGCGGCGTTGGTGGCGATCTGGGTCAGGTCGTAGGTGGTGAGGAACTTACCCGGTGCCGCCAGGGTGAAGTAGAGGACCAGGACGGCCAGGATCAGGAAGGTCCAGGTCTCGTTGAAGGCCCCGAGCCGGGACAGGCCGGTCCTACGGGCCACCGTCGTCAACGGCTCCCGTAACCGCCGCAGTTGCAGCCAGAGGTTCACGATCCGTCCTCCCCCGTCTCCCCCGGCGTCGGCCTCATGGGCTTCCTCAGGTCGGTCGGCCCTGTCGGCCCCACGTCCGTCGACCCCACCGCCGTCGACCCCACGTCCGTGGAGTCCGGTCTGAGTTCCAACGCGCCGGTCATCGCGCCGACGAGTTCCTCGACGGACGTGCCCGCGGCGTCGAAACGTGCCACGCGCCTGCCGAGGCGCAGCACCTCGATCCGGTCGGAGACGCTGAGCACCTCCGGCATGTTGTGGCTGATCAGCACGACGGTGATGCCCCGGTCCCTGACCCGGCGGATGGTGTCCAGCACGCGCCCGCGCTGCACCACGCCGAGCGCTGCGGTCGGCTCGTCCATGAAGATGATCCGGTGGGCGAACGCCACCGCCCGCGCCACCGCGACGGACTGCCGTTGGCCGCCGGAGAGCGTGGCGACGGACACCGACACGTCCGGCAGCTCCACGCCCAGCTCGGCGAAGGCGGTGACGGCCGCCCGCCGCATCGCGGCCCGGTCGAGCACGCCGAGCCGACCCAGCAGACCGCCGCGTCGCAGTTCCCGGCCGAGGTGCAGGTTGACCGACGCGTCCAGGTCCGGGGCGAGGGCCAGGTCCTGATAGACCGTCTCGATGCCGACACGGCGCGCGTCCTGGGGCGAGTGGAGCTGCACCTCCCGGCCGTCGACCACGATCGATCCGCCGTCCGGGCGCATTGCGCCGGACAGGGTCTTCACCAGGCTGCTCTTGCCGGCGCCGTTGTCGCCGATCAAGGCGACGACCTCACCGGGGTACGCGGTGAAGTCCGCTCCGTCCAGGGCCTGCACCTGCCCGAAGCGCTTGGTCACACCGCGCGCCTCCAGCAGCGGCACGGTTTCCGTCATGACT
Source organism: Streptacidiphilus sp. MAP5-3 (assembly GCF_041262505.1). NCBI lineage: Bacteria > Bacillati > Actinomycetota > Actinomycetes > Kitasatosporales > Streptomycetaceae > Streptacidiphilus > Streptacidiphilus sp. MAP5-3. The sequence continues at coordinate 34,372 of NZ_JBGCCL010000013.1, read as the reverse complement.
GACCTCCCGGGATGGCGGGGTTGTCGAGCCTGTCGGTTGCTGATCACTGATCTGATCGTTGAGCACGGATGGCTGATCGACTGATCACTTGTCGATGATCACTGGTGGCGCTTGGTAACGTTCCCAGCGACTGTGCGAGTGTGGATCTGTCCCTGACATGTCGTCAAGACCTGCTGCGGAAACAATCGGACCGCCCACCCATGCCGGGTCGGCGGCACGCGTTTTGGTACCGATCCCGTGAAGTCGCGGTTCCACGACAACGGGTTGTTTCCGGACCGTTGGCCGGAAACACCTCCGCCCGTGACGCAGGACACGACACCGGGCTCAACGTGCCGTGTCTGAACGTTCCGTGAACGCAGTGTCACCCGCCGCGTCATGTGATGGGGTGTGAGGCGAAGATACGTTGGGCAGTCAATTCGGGTGAGAGTTCGACGACGTCCGGCATTTGTCCGTGCCCCTGGGGAGGAACGTTGAGCGTGTGCGTGATAGGCGCGGGTCTGTCAGGACTGGCAGCCGCACACGCGCTCAGACGGAGGGGCGTCGACTTCGTCTGCGTGGAGAAGGCGGCGGACGTCGGCGGCATCTGGCGCATGCCGGGAGCCGGTGAGCCGGGTCCGGGGTACCAGGCGCTGCACCTCAACACCGCCAAGCAGCTCACCTGCTACGCCGACTTCCCGATGGCGGACGAGCTGCCGCACTATCCCCGGCACCACGAAGTCGCCGCCTACCTGCGGTCCTTCGCCGACTGGGCCGGTCTGACGCCCCATGTCGAGCTGCGCACCGAGGTGGTCGCCGTCGAGCAGGAGCCCGACGGGCGATGGACGGTCACGAGTCGGAACGCCGAAGGGGTGGAAACACGGCGGAGCTTCGACCATGTGGTCGTCGCCTCCGGACACCACTCGCTGCCCGCGCTGCCGAACCCGTTACCCCCGGGCGCCGAGTCGTTTGCAGGAACAATTCTCCACTCCATGGACTACATGGACGGCCAGGACTTCGCCGGAAAGCGGGTCGTGGTGGTGGGCCTGGGCGCGTCCGCGGTGGACATCGCCGCCGACCTCTCCCGACACACCGAGCAGACGGTGCTCTCCGTGCGCCGGGCCCTGCACATCGTGCCCAAACAGCTCTACGGCACACCCGTGGACCTCATCGCCGACGCGCCCCTGTTCACCGACATGTCCCTCGCCGAGCAGGTCCACTTCATCGAGCAGTCGCTGCTGGTGGCGCGCGGCAAACTGTCCGACTACGGGCTGCCCGAGCCCGACCACCCGATCTTCTCCTCGGCCATCACGATCTCGGACGAGATCCTCAGCCGGATCCGCCACGGCGCGGTGACGCCGAAGCCCGCCATCGCGTCGCTGGACGGCGACCGGGTCGTCTTCACCGACGGCACCTCGGTGGCGGCGGACGCGATCGTCTACTGCACCGGCTTCCGCATGGACTTCCCGTTCCTGCCCGACAACTGCCCGTTGAGCCCGGAGGGGCCGGTCCGGCTCTACCGCCGGATCGCCTCGCCGGACCTGCCCGGGCTGCTCTTCGTGGGCCTGATCCGCCCCGTGGGCTCGATCACCCGCCTCGTGGAGGCCCAGGCCGAGTGGGTGGCCGGAATCGTCGAGGGCGAGTTCGAGCTTCCTCCGGCGGAGGAGATGCGCCGGGAGATCGACGCGTACCTGGGCAGCATCGCGGAGCGCTACGGGCTCTCCGAAGGCAGCTCGGTCCAGGTCGACTTCGGTGGGTACCTGGCCCAACTCGGCGCAGCGGCCAGGACCAGTCCGACGAGCGAACTGAGCGCCCTGCGTGCGCTGAGCGAACTGGTCGAACTGACGCAGCTGCAGAACGTCTGAGCCCAGGACGGGCGCAGCCCACCCGGCGGCCCGGAGAAGCACCGAGCCCCCGCGGATCACCAGGATCCGCGGGGGTTTCTCTACTCTCGGCTTTCTGCCCTCGACTCACTGCCCTCGACTCGCTGCTCGCTGCTTTCTGCCCTCCGCAGATCAGCAGCGCCGGAGGCGGGTCACCCCTTCAGCCAGCCGAGGAACTGGCTCCAACGACCGCCCTTTTCGACCTTGCCGGCCTCCGGCACGCTCCGCCCGACCCGGGCCGACGGCTCCGAACGCTGCGTCTGCGCGCCGGGCCGATGAGTGATCTCGGCTGGGGTGAACCGTGCAGGCAGGGAGTTCAGCCCGCGACTGAAGCTGCCGGGACGCCATGTCAGGCTCCGCTCAGGGACGGCGAGTTCGAGGTCCGGGAGCTGGTTGAGCAGGTTCTCGACGGCCGTCACCGTGATCTGACGGGCCGGTTCCTTGGACGGGCAGGCGTGCGGGCCTGCGCTCCAGGCCAGGTGGGCCCGGCTGTTGGCCGCGCGCGCCGCGGAGAGCTCCGGGCTGGTGTTGGCGGCGGCGAGGCTGACCAGCATCAGCTCCCCGGCCCGCACCAGCTGGCCGGCGAACTCCATGTCGGTCACCGGATAGTGCGCCGCGAAGTTCGCCATGGGCGGGTTCTCCCACAGCGTGTCGTCCAGCGCGTCGTCGATCGGCCCGCCCTTGTGCGCGTAGCCGTCGTCGGTGAGCACCCGGTGCAGCACGTTTCCGACGAGGTTGCGCAGCGGCTCCACGCCGGCGCCCAGCAGCAGCGCCAGCTGGTGGAGCAGCTCCTCGTCGTTCAGCTGCGAGTGATGCTGCATCAGCCACGAGGCGACGTCGTCGCCGGGCCGACTGCGCTTGAGCGCGACCAGTTCCCCGACTGCGCCGAAGAGCACACCGGCCGCCTGCTCGGCGTTGATGCCGTCGAATATCCCGGTGATGCCGAACATCACGCGGTCGCCGATGTCGGCGGGGCAACCGAAGAGCTCGTTGAAGACGAAGAGCGGCAGCTGCTTGGCGTAGTCGCCGAGCAGGTCGACCGAACCCCGGTTGCTGAACTGGGAGATGAGGTAGTTGGAGGCCTGCTCGGTGATGCGGGTCACGCGTCGCTGCTCGACCCGGGCCATGCTGTCGGTCACCGCCTGACGGAGCCTCAAATGCTCGGCGCCGTCGGTGAACATGCAGTTGGACCGGTACGCGAGCAGCGGCAGCACCGGGCTGTCCGCCGGCACCCTGCCCTCGTTCAACTCCCGCCAGCGGCGCGAGTCCTTGCGGAAGGACGCCGAGTCCTGCAGCAGACGCAACGCGGCCTGGTAGTCGGTGACCAGGGTGGCCTCGACGCCCGGGGCGAGCTCGACCGGGGCGGTCGGCCCGTAACCGCGCAGGTAGGAGTAGTACGCCTGCGGGTCGGCCGCGAACTCCGGCCCGTACAGCGGCACTCGGCCGCCCAGGGCGTGCGCCGGGCACCCGGGCGGGGGAACCGGGGTGGAAGAGCGAGCGTCCATGTCTGCGTGTGGCTCCTAGCCCGCGCGGGCCAGCAAATAGCTGACGAGGGTGGTCAGTGCGGCGGCCGACGACTGCTCGTCGCGCGCGTCGCAGGTGACGACGGGGGTGTCGTCGAGGAGGTCCAGCGCCTCCCGCAGCGAGGCTTCGGCGCGCTCCGGATTGCCGTCGAAGTGGTTGACGGCGATCGCGTAGTCGAGTCCGTACTGCTCGATCAGGTCGATCACGGCGAACGAGTCGGCGAGCCTCTCCGGGTCGACGAGGACCAGCGCGCCGAGAGCGCCCCGGGCCATGTCCTCCCACATCTGCACGAACCGCATCTGGCCGGGCGTGCCGAAGAGGTAGAGCACCACGCGTTCGCTGATGGTGAGTCGGCCGAAGTCCATGGCGACCGTGGTGGTCGTCTTCCCCCGGACTCCCTTGAGGTCGTCGATGGCCTCGGCTGCCCGGGTCATCGTCTCCTCGGTGGACAACGGCTCGATCTCGGAGATCGACCCGATGAACGTGGTCTTGCCCACCGCGAAGTGCCCGACGACGAGGATCTTCACCGCCGTCTGGGTGGCCCCGGCGGAGACGTAGTCGCCCTCGCCCAGGTTCCGGCGTGCGTCAAGACGCGGGCGTTCATCCAAACTTGGCTCGGAGGCCATTGAGCACCTCCTCCAGGAGCTCCTTGTCGGCAAGACGGGCGCGGGCCACCGGCGGGCGGGTGAGCACGTAGCCACCGTCCTTGAGGGCCGCCAGCACGATCCGGACCACGCCCAACGGCAGCCGGGTGTGCCCCGCTATCTCGGCCACCGAGAGGTAGCCGGCGGAGCAGAGGTCCAGCAGCCGCAGCTCCTCCGGCGACAGCCGGGTGGGCCGCTGCCCCTGGTCGGGAGCCGCCGTGACCAGCGTGATCAGGGAGAGATCGCCGTCGTCCGGCAGACCGCGTCCCTTGGTGATGACGTACGGCCGAACTAAGGCGGCGGACTCCGGCTCCCACTCCTCGGGGCGGGTCATGAATGCGCCCCGAGGTTCTCGCGCGGCGGAGCGGCGAGGAACTTGCCCAGCTGGCCGACGAGTTGCTGCATGCGGAAGGTGATGTCCTGCATGTCGACCTCCGGCGTGGCGGAGACGGCGAGGTAGGCGCCCTCACCGGCGGAGATCAGGAACACCCAGCCGCCGTCGAACTCGACCAGGGTCTGCCGCCACTGCTGACTCGAGTCCTCACAGAAGAACCCGAGCGATCGACTGAGCGACTGCACACCGCTCATGGCGGCGGCGACCCGGTCCGCGTTGTCCTTGTGGAAGTCCTGCGTCCGGGCCATCAGCAGACCGTCGGCGGAGATCAGGACCGCGTGCAGGGCCCCGGGAATCTCCAGGGCGCTGTCGAGCATCCAAGACAGATCGTTGTTCACGAGAAGTCATGCCCTTCACTGCTTGCACCACGCAGGGTGCTCGTCTGGTCCGCACCGTCCGGTTGCACAGCCCGGCCCGACCGGGTGCCCCGCTGGAAGGCGCCCATGATCGCGGCGGTCTGCGCGCCGGAACGCGGCGCGGAAGCCGGGCCCTGCTCGCCCGTGGGCACGATCGCCATCGGCCGCTTGCGCCGACGCATCGGCAGGCCGTCCGCGGTCGCACCGACCGGCAGACCGGGCTCGGGGAGCATGGCAGGCGGCGGGACCGGGGCCGCGGCGGGCGCGGCCGGGGCGGGTGTCTTCTTCTCGGGCATGCTGGTCAGCAGTTCGTGCGGCAGCAGGACCACCGCCCGCACGCCTCCGTAGGGGGACGAGGAGTCGACCGACACCTCGAAGCCGAAGCGCTCGCAGAGCACTCCGATGACCGCCAGGCCGAACTGCGGCGGATTGCCGAGACCCGCGACACCCGAGACCCGATCGGTGTTGAGCAGTCGGTCGGCGCGGGCCCGCTCCTCGTCGTTCATGCCGACACCGGCGTCGTCCACGACGATGACCACGCCCTTGGGCACGGTGCGGATGTTGATCTCGACGACGGTGTCCGGGCTGGAGTAGCTGGTCGAGTTGTCGAGCAGCTCGGCCAGGGCGAGCGCCACCGGCTCGACGGCCCGGCTGGAGATGCCGAAGTCCACCTGGGAGAGGATCTCCACCCGGCGGAAGTGACGCACCCGGCCCTGGGCGCTGCGGACCACGTCGTAGACCGAGGCCACGTCGCGGTGACGCCCCAACCAGCCGTCGCAGAGCACCGCGATGGACTGCGCGCGCCGGGCGAACTGGGAGTTGGTGTGGTCGATCTCCATCAGGTCCTGGAGGATGACCGACTCGCCGTACTTGCTCTGCAGCCGGGAGAGGATCAACTGCTGCTCGGCGGCGAGGCCCTGCAGGGTCCGCATGGCGGACTTGAGTACGGTCTTCGTCGCTTCCTCGGCCTGCTCCTGGGCCGCGGCGACGGACTGCGCGTAGTGGTGCTCCAGATCGGAGTAGTGCTCTCTGAGCCCGTGGATCTGCTGCCGCAACGCGTCGGCCGACGTGCGTTGGCGGACGACGAGCACGACCGCGACGAGCAGGGCGACGACGAGAGCCCAGAGCACCGGGTTCTCCAAGTAATCCGTCATAAGACTCTCTTCAGGCAACTGACGGCCGGCTGCCGAATCCCCCGCACCCGCAGGGTGGACCCGTCCGCTCCGCAAAGCGAGGTGATCGTATCATCGGCTCGGCATGCACCCGACGAAACGTCCCGCGCCCTTGAGGATCCGTCTCATTCAGTTCACACACCCGTAATTGACGGTCCGACGGACTGCGGATGTGTGCGGCGGAAACCCTTGGCAGCGCGGCCCTGGCCACTGCGGCGCGGCGCCTCCGTCGACGCATCCGGACGACCTGGCTCCAGCTGTATGTGTCCGGGGAAGTCGTGCCCCCCACACACGGGATCTGCACATGCGGACGGTCCTGGTTCACCCGTCCCCCTGTCGACGGATGAACCAGGACCGCTGGCGAGCGATCAGCGGAGCCCACCTCGTCGCCCCGGTCCGTTCCGGCGCGAGGTTCGAGAACGGCATCCGGGGTGAGCGCGGCAAAGTGACGGCATGACTTGTACTCATCCCGACTCCGCATTCGCCCACCGCCTGGCCGATGCCGCCGACGCGATCGCACTGCGGAGCTTCCGCTCTGGCGGCACCGCGTGGCGCGCCAAGAGCGATGGGAGCCCCGTCAGCGTCGCCGACGAGCAGATCGAACACACCCTGCGCAACTTGATCCAGCGAGAACGCCCCGGCGATGCCGTGCTCGGCGAGGAATTCGGCGCCGCAGGGTGCGGGCAACGTCGCTGGGTCATCGACGCCATCGACGGCACCGCCAGCTTCCTGGCCGGCGAGCCGGAATGGAGCACCCTGATCGCACTCGAAGAAGACGGCACCGTTGTGCTGGGGTTGGTCACCGCACCGGCCCTGCGCCGCCGCTGGTGGGCAGCTCGAGGAACCGGCGCATGGACACAAGCCACGGATCCCGCCGCCTCCGCACCCGTTGAGCGTGTGACCATCACCGGCGCGAGCAACCTCGGCGACGCTGCCATCGGCATCTGGCCCCCGCCCGCGCGCTTGAGTCCAGCCGATCTGACCGTCGCCGCCCGCATCGCCGCCGCCGTCCGTAGCACCAGACCAGAGGCGGACTGGACCGACCCCACACGTTCATCCGGCCCGATCCGCAAGCCCTCCACCGGAACCGGAACCTGCCACGGCGCCCTGCTGGTCGCCACGGGACAACTCGACGCGTTCCTCCTGCTCGGAGCCGGCCCCTGGGACATCGCAGCGCTCGTCCCCATCGTCGAGGAAGCGGGCGGCACCTACGCCGGACTCACCGACGCCCCGTCCACCGACACCACTGCATCCGCTCTGTTCACCAACCCCAGCCTCCGCCAGGAGATCATCAACATTGCAAACCACACGTTTTGACAATTGCTCAGCCCAGCCCCACAGCCAAGATGCCGTTCCCGGCCGCCCTCGGGTTCGTCATCTTGCTCAGACGGCGCCCTCACAGCTTGAGGAATTGCCATCCCTCAAGGCGTGGATGACATATCAGCGGCTACGCCTCCGAGTGAGAGCGGATCTGGCGGTGTTCCGGACCCGTCGGGTGCGGCCGGTCTCAGCCAGGACGGCGAGAGCATCGGAGGAGTCCAGGCTCTCGGCGATCTTGCGCTGCAGCCAGTCCGACGAGTCGGTCAGCGCACTAGGAATCCACGGCTGCGCCAGCGCAACAGCCCTGAACAGCGACCACTCGTGAAGCCGCTGGACCAGGAAGGGGCGCGGTTCGACGATCCCGGCCATGGCCTGTGCCCAGGATGCGTACTCTGGGCTTTCCAGCAGGGCGCTTGCCCGCCTGTCGAGGTGCCGGACGATCGCGGACTGCGCCATCACCAGGTCCGGGTCCGTGAGAACCGTGGTCACCAGGCCGGGCTCGTCCTCGTCCCGCACCTCTGCAAGTGCTCGCAGGTGGTCGGCGAATCGGAGGTGCTCGGGCGGCTCCTCCTCGCCGATGACCCGGGTGCTCATGTCTCCTGGTCCTGACGCCGACCAGGAGGATGCGGACGCGAACCTTCACGGCTCGCGCCCGCACCCGTACTCGTGCCACCCATCAACCCTTGACGCAGACGACCTGCTTCAACTCGGCCACGACCTCGACCAGGTCGGTCTGTTGGGCCATGACCTTCTCGATCGACTTGTACGCGCCCGGGATCTCGTCGACCACACCGGAGTCCTTGCGGCACTCCACCCCCCGGGTCTGCTCCTCCAGGTCGCGGACGCCGAAGCGCTTCTTCGCCGCCGTCCGGGACATCTTCCGACCCGCGCCGTGCGAGGCCGAGTTGAACGCGTCCGCGTTTCCCAGGCCACGCACGATGTAGGAGCCGGTGCCCATCGAGCCCGGGATGATGCCGTGGTCTCCCGCGCCCGCGCGGATCGCGCCCTTGCGGGTGACGAGCAGGTCCTCGCCGTCGTAGCGCTCCTCCGCCACGTAGTTGTGGTGGCAGCTGATCACTTCTTCGAATCCGACCCTGGCCTTGGGGAACTCGCTCCGGACGGCGTCCTGGAACAGCGCCATCATCACTGCGCGGTTGCGCTGCGCGTACTCCTGCGCCCAGAACAGGTCGGACCGGTAGGCCTCCATCTGCGGCGTGGCCGCGATGAAGACCGCCAGGTCGCGGTCGACCAGGCCCTGGTTGTGCGGGAGCGAGCGGGCGACGCCCATGTGGTGCTCGGCGAGCTCCTTGCCGATGTTGCGGGAACCGGAGTGCAGCATCAGCCACACCGAGCCGGACTTGTCGAGGCAGACCTCGACGAAGTGGTTGCCCGAGCCGAGTGACCCCATCTGCTGCAGGGCACGCTCACGCCGCGCCTTGACCGCCGGGGTCAACTCGTCGAACCGGGACCAGAAGTCGTCCCAGCCGCCCGAGGTGAAGCCGTGGATCCGGGTCGGGTCGACCGGGTCGGAGTGCAGACCACGACCGACCGGGATGACCCGCTCGATGCGCGAACGCAGCCGGGAGAGGTTGTCGGGCAGGTCGCGGGCGGTGAGCGTGGTCTTCACCGCGCTCATCCCGCAGCCGATGTCGACGCCGACCGCGGCTGGGCAGACGGCGCCCTTCATGGCGATCACGGAACCGACCGTGGCGCCCTTGCCCAGATGGACGTCGGGCATGACCGCGAGACCGTGGATCCACGGCAGCGAGGAGATGTTGCGCAGCTGCTGCAGCGCCTGACCCTCGACCGTCGCGGGGTCGGTCCACATGCGGATGGGCACGTTGATGCCCGGGAACTCGGTGTACGACATGGAAGTGTTCTCCTGGGAACAGGCTACAAGTCTGAGGACGGCAGGGCCCGTTCCCGCAGATCCCGTTCGTGGGGTGCGGTAGGAACGGCCGGTGCCGTGGAACCGGGCGCGTCAGCCCGGCAAGCCGCAGGCGGTGGAGGAGGGGCGTCGCCGCAGGGAGGCGGCGGCGCTGATGTGGCGCCTGCGTCGCAACTCGACCCGCATCGGGACTGCCTCCTCTCCACCACCTCGGGGACCGGCCTGTCACGTCCGGTCGCTGTGCCTATCAAGCCATGTTCCGACCATGGTCCGCAACGGAAATACGCGGGCGGCGGAGGAGATCCGGGGCGCACAACGGCCCCTGCACGCCACCGAAGTGGTGTGCAGGGGCCGTGGTCGTCCGTACGCCGCCGGGGACGGGGTCGGGTCAGTGCATGACCACCGGGACCGCGTCGGCGCCCTCCTCGGCACCCGCGCCGCCGCCGGCGACCGCGTGGGTGGCCGGGCGACCGGCGTTGACCAGGACGAAGACCAGGGCCGAGGCGACGAGCATGAGGCCCACCGCCCACCAGATCGCCACCGTGTAGCCGTGCACCTGCGCGAGCGGGTTGCGCGGGTCGGCGACATGGTGGGCGACCAGCCAGCTGGTGGTGGCGCTGGCGGCGATGGTGTTCAGCAGCGCGGTGCCGATCGAACCGCCGACCTGCTGCGAGGTGTTGATCATCGCCGAGGCCACGCCCGCGTCCTGCGGCCGGATGCCGAGGGTCGACAGGCTCATGGCCGGCATGAACGAGGTACCCATGCCCAGTCCGAGCAGGAACTCGGCGGGGAGGATCAGCGTCCAGTAGTTGCTGTCCACCTTCATCTGAGTGAGCATCAGCATGCCCAGCGAGGCGACCAGCAGACCCGGACCCATCAGCCAGCGGGCGGGGATGCGGGTCATCAGCCGGGTGCCGATCTGGGTCGAGCCGGTGATCATGCCGACCACCATCGGCAGGAACGCCACGCCGGTCATGACCGGCGAGTACTGCTTGATGCCCTGCAGGTAGTAGGTCATGAAGAGGAAGAGACCGAACATCCCGATGATCGCCAGGCCCAGGCCCAGGTAGGCGCCACCGCGGTTGCGGTCGAGCACCACGCGGAGCGGCAGCAGCGGGGCCTTGGTCCGCGACTCGACCAGGACGAACAGGGCCAGCAGCACCACGGAGGCCACGAAGAGACCGATGGTGGTGGCCGAACCCCAGCCGGACTCCTCCGCCTTGGTGAAGCCGTAGACCAGGGCGACCAGGCCGGACGTGGCCAGCAGCACGCCGGGGATGTCCAGACGGCTGCGGTTGCGCTGGTCGTCGCGCTCCTCGATGAAGACCGTCGCGCCGATCACGGCGATGATGGCGAAGATGATGTTGACGTAGAGCGCCCAGCGCCAGTTGAAGTACTCGGTCAGCGCACCGCCGAGCAGCAGGCCGACGGCACCGCCGGCGCCGGCGATCGCGCCGAAGATGCCGAAGGCGGTGGCCCGCTCCTTGGCCTCGGTGAAGGTCACCGCGAGCAGCGAGAGCGCGGCGGGCGCGAGCAGGGCGCCGAAGACACCCTGGAGGGCGCGAGCGCCGAGCAGCATTGTGGCGTTGACCGCTGCGCCACCGAGGGCGGAGGCGAGCGCGAAGCCGATCAGGCCGACGATGAAGGCCTTCCTACGCCCCCAGAGGTCCGCCACGCGACCGCCGAAGAGCAGCAGACCGCCGAAGGCCAGGCTGTAGGCGGTGATCACCCATTGCCGGTTGGCGTCGGAGATGTGCAGACTCTGCTGCGCGTGCGGCAGCGCGATGTTCACGACAGTGGCGTCCAGCACCACCATCAGCTGGGCGATGGCGATGAAGACCAGGGCCTTCCATCGCTTTGGGTCGAGGTGTGGCGTCGCCTGAGCGGCTGACGTGAATACTGCGGATTCAGACATGAGGGTATCCCCGGAGAAGGTGCGGCGGACGGTGCCGCCCTCGTCGCATTGCGGGCGCATGCGGGCATAAGAGGGCGTGCAAAGGTTGGGTGCTGACGGACCATGACGGTCGGTCAAGTGAAATGTCGCGAGATTTCGCGGCATCAGATCGTTCGGTCGATCAGCCGATCACTCGGTCATTCAGTCGGTCGATTCGAGGCGGAGAAGCCGCCGCGCAGGTCTGGCGTCATTGCCGACCACCGCGCTGCGAGGCCGAGAGAATGCACTCCCGACGCACGTCCTCCAAGGTCAGGGGGCTGCCTGGCAGCGGCGTGTGCGCCGGGGCACGCAGGCCGTCGAGCAGCAACTGCAGGTGGCGGTGGACGAAGGGCTGCAGGCTGTTGTAGCCCGCGCCCGGGAACGGCCGGGCCAGCTGGGCCACGGCCATCATCACGTCCGGACTTGTCACGTCGTCACGCAGGGTGCCGGCCGCCTGAGCCGCGTCGAGGATGCGCTGGACTGCCGCGTCCAGCCGCTCCTTCGTCGCGAAGATCGCGGCCTCCTCCAGGTCCGTCCACTCGGAGAGCATCGGACACAGGGCGCCGATCTTCCAGTTGACGGAGTCGTGGACGAGGCGGCTCAACGCGTCGAACGCGTCCGCCTCCTCGGCGAAGGCCTGTTCCGCGACGGCGATCGCCCGTTCCATCACTTCCAGCACCACGCCGTGCACGAGGCTGCGGCGGTCCGGGAAGTGGCGGTAGATGGTGGCGTTGCCGACGCCCGCCCGACGGGCGATCTCGTCGAGCGGCACGTCCGCGCCGAACTCGACGAAGGCGTCCTGCGCCGCGTCCAGGATCCGGGCCCGGTTCCGCGCCGCGTCAGCGCGGCGCCGGAGGCCCACGGCAGGCTTGACGCCACTCGACGGGCCACCGATGGGCGGGTCGCTGAGCTTGACCATGAGCGCTCCTTCCAGGTCTCGAGAAACGGGGACGCGTTCCCCGGTTCCAGTGTCACCCAGCTAAACGGGGACTCGCTCCCCGGAAATCCCGGATTCGAGTGTGACCTGGGTCACAATTCTCTGCGTGAGGAAGGCGCACGCGGAGTAGGCGCGGCGTAGGCGTGCAGGCGCGCGTGGTGCAGCGGGCAGCGGGGTGCAGCGGGCGGCACAACGCCGCAGCCCCCGCCGGGCCGGAGCTCGACGGGGGCTGGAGGAGCGGCTGTGCCGCAAATCCGCGAAGGGGGCCTCAGGCGGGGATGACGGTGACCTCGCCGATCCCCAGGTCCTTCAGCGGGCCGGCGATCGTCGCAGCGTCGCCCACCAGCACGGTGACCAGCCGCTCCGGCGGGAAGCCGGCGACGACCGCGGCCGTCGCCGCCGCCGTCGTCGTCTCCGCGAGGCGGCGGTAGACCTCGGCCTGGTAGGCGTCGGGCAGCTCCTGCTCCACCTGGTCGGCCAATGTGGCGCAGACCGCCGACGCGGTCTCGTAGCGGAGCGGTGCGACCCCGACCAGGTTCTGCACGGCGATGTCGCGCTCCTCGTCGGTCAGCCCCTCCGCGGCCAGGGTGCGCAGGATCTGCCAGGTGTCGGCGAGCGCAGGGGCCGTGGACTCGGTGTCGACCGAGCCGGAGATGGCCAGCAGCGCCCGGCCCTCCCCGTCCGCGCCGGAGCGCAGCGGCTGGGCGAAGGCCCGCACGCCGTAGGTGTAGCCCTTCTCCTCGCGCAGCACCTTGTCCAGACGGGAGGTCAGCGTGCCGCCCAGGCAGTAGGTGCCGAGGATCTGCGCCGCCCAGCTGTCGTCGTGGCGGTCGGGGCCGATCCGCCCGATCAGCAGCTGCGTCTGCACCGAGCCGGGACGGTCGACCACGACCACGCGGCCCGCGTCGTCGCCGCGCACCGGCGCGGGGCGACGGCGCTCACCGGGCTCCCCGGTCCACTGCCCGACGGTCTCGGCCAGCACCGCGTCCAGGTCCACGCCGGAGAAGTCGCCTACGACGACGAGCGTGGCGGTCGACGGGCGAACATGCTCGGCGTAGAACGAAGAAACGGCCGATCGATCGATCGTCTTGACCGTTTCCGCCGTGCCCGAGCGCGGACGCGACAGTCGGTCGCTCGCGTCGAACATCTCGCCGTAGAAGGCGATCGCGGCGCGGCGGGCCGGGTTGGCCAGCTCGTGGACGATCTCGTCGAGGCGGTTGGCGACCAGCCGCTCGATCTCGTGCTCGGGGAAGGCCGGGACCCGGACCGCGTCGGCGAGCAGGCCGAGCCCGCGGTCCAGCCGGGAGGCCGGGACCTCGAGCGAGACCCGCAGCACCGTGTGGTCGGCGTGGGCGTCCAACGTCGCACCCGCGCGCTCCAGTTCGGCGGCGAACTGCTCCGCGGTGAGGGACTCGGTGCCCTCGGAGAAGGCGCGCGCCAGGATGGTCGACACGCCCTCCTGCGTCTTCGGCTCGGCGTCCAGCGGCACGTCGAGGACCAGTTCGGCCGCGACCAGCGCCTGGCCGGGACGGTCGCAGCGCAGCACGGTCAGGCCGTTGGGCAGCGTGAACCGGGTCGGGGCCGGGAAGTTCCACGGCGTCGGCTGCCCCGGCTCGGGACGCGGGTGGAACGTCATGGTGGAGGCGATGGTCATGCCTGCACCTCCTCGTCATCGGCGGAGTCGGCAGCGTCGGCGTCGGCGTCGTCGGTCCCGGAGACCGGCTCATAGGTCAGCACCGCGCGGTTGTCGGGCGTCAGGTACTTCTGCGCGACGGCCTGGACCTCGGCCGCGGTCACGTCCAACACCCGTGCCAGCGCGGTGTCCAACAGCTTCGGATCGCCGAACAGGACGGAGTAGCGGCACAGTTCGTCGGCACGCCCGCTGACCGTGTCCAGCCGGTCCAGCCACTCGCGCTCGATCTGCGCCTGCGCGCGCTCCAGCTCCTCCGCCGTCGGGCCCTCGGCCGCGAAACGGGCCAACTCGTCGTCGATCGCGGCCTCGACGGCCTCGACCGTCGCCTCGCCGGAGGTCTTGGCGTCCAGCCAGCCCAGCGAGGGCGCGCCGGAGAGCCGCAGCAGGCCGAAGCCCGCGGTCACGGCCGACCGGTCGTGCCGGACCAGCCGGTTGTAGAGGCGGCTGGACTCGCCCGAGCCCAGCACCGTCAGCGCGAGGTCGGCCACGTCGGCCTCACGGGTGCCGTCGAGCGGCAGCAGGTACGCCTGCATGACCGCGCGTGAGGGGACTTCGGCGACGACGTGGTCGCGCAGCGGCACGGAGCCGTCGCGGACCACGGTGGTGCCGTCCCGCGGCGGGCGCTTGCCGTCGTGCGCCGGGATGGAGCCGAAGTACTTCTCCACCCAGGCCAGCGTCTGCTCCAGGTCGATGTCGCCGACCACCGACAGCACCGCGTTGTTGGGCGCGTAGTAGGTGCGGAAGAAGTCCTGGGCGTCCGTCAGGGTGGCGGCGTCCAGGTCCTCCATCGAACCGATGGGGGTGTGGTGGTACGGGTGGCCGTCCGGGAACGCCATCGCGGTCAGCCGCTCGAAGGCGGTGCCGTAGGGGACGTTGTCGTAGCGCTGACGGCGCTCGTTCTTGACCACGGCACGCTGGTTGTCCAGGCTCTCCTGGTCGAGCGCGGCGAGCAGGCTGCCCATCCGGTCGGCCTCCAGCCAGAGTGCCAGCTCCAACTGGTGGGCGGGCATGGTCTCGAAGTAGTTGGTGCGCTCGAAGCTGGTGGTGCCGTTGAGCGAACCGCCCGCGCCCTGGACCAGCTCGAAGTGGCCGTTGCCGGGGACCTGCGCCGAGCCCTGGAACATCAGGTGCTCGAAGAGGTGTGCCAGACCCGTACGTCCGGGCACCTCGTGACGAGAACCCACGTCGTACCAGAGGCACACGGCGGCGACCGGTGTCAGGTGGTCCTCGGAGAGCACCACCCGCAGGCCGTTGGCCAACGTGTGCTCGCTGATGGTGAATCCTTGGGCCATCCGCGTCGTTCCTTCCGGTTGCTGCGCTGTTGCGGAACTGGTTGCGGCACTGCTGCCGCACAGTCGGTCTGCTGCACTACTGTCCGTCGGGCCGGGGCCTGCCGTCCGTGCGGAAAACACCGCACCAAAACACCGCACAGGTCCCGGGAAACCCCATTGTGCTGCACCGGCAGGGGACGCGGTGGCCGGGTTTGTCAGCAGCCTGGTCCAGAATGGTCCCGACCGTGCCAGCCCCATGCCACCCCCGGGAACCTCCAGGGGGCCCGCATGCCGTCCGAGGGAGCGCCGCCGCGATGGCCCGCCGCAGTTCGCCGACCCCACCACCCGAGGATTTCGAGGAGCGCATCCTCGACATCGACGTGGTGGACGAGATGCAGAGCTCCTACCTGGAGTACGCCTACTCGGTCATCTACTCCCGGGCGATCCCCGACGCGCGGGACGGCCTCAAGCCGGTGCACCGGCGCGTCCTCTACCAGGCCAACGAAATGGGCCTGCGTCCCGAACGCGCCCACGTCAAGAGCGCCCGCATCGTCGGCGAGGTGATGGGCCGGCTGCACCCGCACGGTGACAGCGCCATCTACGACACGCTGGTGCGCATGGCGCAGCCGTTCTCCATGCGGCTGCCGCTGATCGACGGCCACGGCAACTTCGGTTCGCTCGGCAACGACGACCCGCCGGCCGCCATGCGTTACACCGAGGCCCGGCTCACCAGCGCCGCGATGTCGATGGTCGAGTCCATCGACGAGGACACCGTCGACTTCGCGCCCAACTACGACGGCAGCGAGCAGGAGCCGCAGGTCCTGCCGGCGGCCTTCCCGAACCTGCTGGTCAACGGCGTCTCCGGGATCGCGGTCGGCATGGCCACCAACATGCCGCCGCACAACCTGGGCGAGGTCGTGGCCGCCGCGCGCCACCTGATCCGGCATCCGGGCGCCGATCTCGACGCGCTGATGCGCTTCATCCCCGGCCCCGACCTGCCGACCGGCGGCCTGGTGGTCGGCCTCGGCGGCATCCGCGACGCCTACGAGACGGGACGCGGCACCTTCAAGATCCGCGCCAGGGTCTCGGTCGAGGACGTCACCCCGCGCCGCAAGGGCCTGGTCGTCACCGAGCTGCCGTTCACGGTCGGCCCGGAGAAGGTCATCGCCAAGATCAAGGACCTGGTCAACGCCAAGAAGATCCAGGGCATCGCCGACGTCAAGGACCTGACGGACCGCAACCACGGCCTGCGCCTGGTCATCGAGGTCAAGAACGGCTTCGTGCCGGAGGCGCTGCTGGAGCAGCTCTACAAGCTGACGCCGATGGAGGAGACCTTCGGCATCAACAACGTCGCCCTGGTCGACGGCCAGCCGCTGACGCTGGGTCTGAAGGAGCTGCTCGAGGTCTACGTCGACCACCGCTTCGAGGTGGTCCGGCGACGCTCCGACTTCCGTCGCCGCAAGCGGCAGGACCGGCTGCACCTGGTCGAGGGTCTGCTGATCGCGCTGATCGACATCGACGAGGTCATCGCGATCATTCGATCGAGCGACAACGCCACACAGGCGAAGGATCGACTGATCGAGCGTTTCGGTCTGAGCGACACGCAGACCGCGTACATCCTCGACACCCCGCTGCGCCGCCTCACCCGCTTCGACCGCGTCGAGCTGGAGGCCGAGCAGGACAAGCTGCACGCCGAGATCGCCGAGCTGACCGAGATCCTGGAGTCGGACTCGGTGCTGCGCAAGCTCGTCTCCGACGAACTGGCCGCAGTGGCCAAGAAGTTCGGCACCGAGCGCCGGACGGTGCTGCTGGAGGCCGGGTCGGTCGCCTCCGTCGCCGTCCCGCTGGAGGTCGCGGACGACCCGTGCCGGGTGCTGCTCTCCTCGACGGGCCTGCTGGCCCGCACGGCCGACACCGGCGCGGACGCAGCCTCACCCGAACCCGAACCGGCCGCGGACGACGGCGGCAAGCGCGCCCGTCACGACGTGATCGTCTCCGCCGTCCCGGCCACGGCGCGTGGCCACATCGGCGTGGTCACCAGCGCGGGCCGGGTGCTGCGGCTGCCCGTCATCGACCTGCCGCAACTGCCGCCGAGCGCCCACGCGCCGGTCCTGGCGGGCGGCGCCAAGGCCGGCGAGTTCCTCAAGCTCGACGCGGGCGAGCTCGTCCTGGCGCTGACCACGCTGGACGAGTCCTCCCCCGGCATCGCCCTCGGCACCGAGCAGGGCGTGGTCAAGCGCGTCGTGCCGGACTGGCCGGAGAACAAGGACGAGTTCGAGGTCGTCGCGCTCAAGGACGGCGACCGCGTCGTCGGAGCCGTCGAGCTGCGCACCGGCGAGGAGGACCTGGTCTTCATCACCACCGACGCGCAACTGCTCCGCTACCCGGCCTCCCAGGTCCGTCCGCAGGGCCGCCCGGCGGGCGGCATGGCCGGCGTCAAGCTCGCCGACGGCGTGAAGGTCCTCTCCTTCACGGCGGTCGACCCGGCCGCCGACGCCCTCGTGGTCACGGTCTCGGGCGCGTCGGACGCGCTCGACGGCCTGGGCCAGGGCACCGCCAAGGCCACGCCGTTCGAGCAGTACCCGCGCAAGGGACGCGCCACCGGCGGCGTGCGCTGCCAGCGCTTCCTCAAGGGCGAGGACCGCCTCGTCTTCGCCTGGGCCGGTCCGACGCCCGCGCGCGCCGCGACCGCCAACGGCTCCCCGGCCGAACTCCCGGGCCGCGACCCGCGGCGCGACGGTTCGGGCGTGCCGCTGGCCAAGGAGATCGCCGCGGTGGCCGGTCCAGTGTGACCGGCTGAGGAGTGACCCGGCTGAGGAATGACCCGGTGGGGTGTCGACGGCGGACTGCCGACGGCACCCCCACCGGCGTCCCATGCCTCAGCGCAGGTCAGCTCAGCAGCACAGCTCAGCTCAGCTCAGCGCAGGTCATGGGCTTCGGTCGGCAGCGACAGGTAGAGGCGGGTCCCCTGCGGCCGGAACCCCACCCGCTCGTAGACGCGCCGGGAGCCCTCGCCGGAGAACTCCAGCCAGGCCGACGCGGCGCCCCGCGCGAAGGCGGCCCGCGCCAAGGCTTCGGTCACGGCCTGCGCGATCCCCCGACCCCGGAAAGCGGGTCGCGTACCCACACCCGCCAGTTCGGCGGTCCCCACGGCCGGGGCGGAGCAGAGCGCGCCACCGGCGCAACTGCCGTCCGGGGCACGGACGAAGCGGACCGCACCGCCGTTCTCCTGGGTGCGGCGGAGCCGGGCCGCGCCTTCCGGCGACGGCTCGAACTCCCTGCCGAACGCCTCGGCGAGGGCGGAGTCGAGGGCGGCGAAGTCCGTGTCCGAGACGGGCGTCTCGACCGCCGGTCGGGGGCTCTCCGACGCCAGCAGGGTCCCCGGCGTGCAGACCAGGTAGACGTGTTCCTGCTCGGTGGTGAACCCGACAGCGCGCAGCGCAGGCTCGACGGCGGGCGCCGCATCCGGGGCGAACTCCAGGCGCGGCAGCAGCCCGCGCTCGCGGAACGCGGCGACCAGCTGTCGCACATCCGCGCCCGTCGGATCGGAACCGGGCAGCGGGGTGGCGTAGTTGACGTAGGGACTGGTGGTGGCCGGGTCGATCCCGATCACGAACCCGCCCGTCTCCACGACTTCGGGACGGCGGCGGAGATGGGCGACGGCAAAGCTCTGGACATCGATGTCCATGGGTGATGACGACCTCACGTGAATACGCGCACGACCGCGCGACACAGGGCATGGTGTGGTGTCGTGGAACCGCAGGACGGGGCAGGTCGCACGGGCGCGCGGAAGGTGCACGGGTGCTCAGCCCCGACGGCGGCCGCTGCGGGTCGCCGGGATCATTGGCGTCAGTCCTCTGTCGTCGCTCTGCTGTGCCCTGCACAGGCGGCGTCACTCTGGCATCCACCTGCACCGTCGTGCAAGGCATTTCGGTTCCGGTGCTACCGCCCTGGCCGGGCAAGCGGGTTGGGCAGCGGGATGTAGGTGGAGTCGCCGCCGTCCGCGTCGAGCCAGCGCAGCAGCAGGTTGGTCTTGGCCGGGATGTGCGGGACCGCGACGAGGTCTTCGTACTCGGACAGGAGCTGACGGGCCGTCGGCCACAGCTCGGGGGCGAGCTGCGGGTGGCGCGAGGCGATCGCTCCGGCCATCTCCGTCAGGTTGTTGACGACCAGGCAGTACAGCAGCCGGTCCCTGCCGTACTCGGGGCTCACCCCCGGGTCGGGGACCTCGGGACCGAAGCGGGTCAGCCGGGAGGCGTGGCGGTCGGTGGTGAGCTTGACGCCTTCATGGTCCCGGAACAGCACCTGTCCAGGGAGCCCGGCCGCGTCGACGGCGACCAGGACGTTCTGCAGATGGCACTCCAGCACGACGCCATGGTCACGCAGCGCGTCCAGCGCGGGCGGGGCCAGGAGTTCGACGTAGCGGCACCACCAGGCGAGCGCCTGGTCGGCGGGGAGCCGGTCGAGCGGGTTGCCGTCGAAGCCCTCGCTCACGCCCGCCGCGAGCAGCGGCGTCAGTCCGGGTGCGACGCGGCGCGCGAAGCCCTCTCGTTGCAGGACCGCGTAGGCCTCCCAGCCCTCCTCGCCGTGCCCGGCGAGGGTGCGGTAGCCCTGGTCGGCGAAGACCAGCGAGGAGAGAGCGGGCGGCAGCGCCGCCAACACCTCCTCCACAGGCTGCAACCAGCGCAGGTCGCGCAGCCAGAGGCGGCGGATGTCGTTGGTGATCCGCACCTCCAGGCTGAACTTCAGCGACAGGTCGGCGTCGGGCAGGTAGACCGTGCGGAGCGAGGAGGTCGCCCAGGCCTTCTCCTCGGTCCGGCCAAGGTCGCGGATTCGGCCGTCGGCAAGGGCGGTGAGCGTCTCCGGGGCCAGCGTCGGGTGGCTGCACAGGAGTTCGAGCTGCCACGGATGGGCGGGCAGCACCCGGTAGCCGGGGGGTGCGGCGTCGCCCCAGAGCGCGTCGATCGCGCCGGTCGCGCCCTCTCCGCCGAGAAGGTCCTCGCGCACCCCGAGCAGGGTCAGCGGGTACCGGGCGCCCGCCTCGGCCGCGTACGGCAGCCAGCTCTCCGGCACCGCGCCGCCGCGCGTCTTGGGCGCGGGGTGGTAGCGGTGCCCGGCCAACAGCGCCTGCTCGGAGCGGAGGTAGAGATCGGCGACGACCTTCTCGTCCCTGGCGGCGGCCTCCGCGCGGGCAGCGAGCAGCGCCGCGACGACGTCCCGGCTGTCGCGCATCTCCGCGCCGAGGGTGGCGTTGTCCACGCCGGTCCGGGCGCGCGCCTCCTCCTCGGCCAGCTCGACCAGGGCGTCGAACCCGTCGAGGGTCAGTCCGTCCACGGCGAGCGGCGGCTGCGGCCAACGTCCGGCGCCCGTGGTGAGGGTGCGACCGGTCCCGGTCAGGCGGTAGCCGGACGCGGCACCGGGGCGGGGCTCGGTCAGCTCCCTGACGAGGCAGTTGAGCAGCGCCGTGGCCGCCGTCGCCTCCTCCGGGCGCCAACCCGCCCAGCCGTCGCCGCCGTGGTCACCGGCGTCGACACTCTGGCCGGCCGCGTCGCGTCGGTGCTGCACGACCGCTTCCGTCCCGGAGATCCCGTCCATGCCCGCCTCCGCACCCGTACCCCGCCCGTTGGGACGGTTTGTCCCATCGGTGACGGCAGAGAATGATCTGTCCAGACGCATCCTCTCCCAGTCCGGGGTACCTCAACGTCATGCGCGCAACAGACAGTCCGGGGCCGCGTCCCGCGGAGGCCGCGTTCGCGGCCGAGCTGCACCGGGTCCGCCCGGAGTTGGACGCGGGCTTCGCCGCCGAGCTCCCGGGTGCCCGCGCGGCCGTGCTCGCCCGGCTGTGGCGGGCGCTGCATCTGGAACCGCTGCCGCTCTCCCCCGTCGACCGGCCACGGCTGTCCGGTCCCGACCGCCGCGCGTACGACATCGGCGCGCCGGATCCCGGCTACGCGGTCCGTCTGGGCACCACCGCGTACACGCACCCGGCTGCCCTGCTGGAGGCAGTACGGCTGCCCGGGGCGGACGCGCTTCTCGGCGAGATCGAGCACAGCGTGGTCTCGCTGGCGCTCTCCCGCGCAGGCGCGCGGGCGCACAGCGAACGAAAGCCGATCAGTTCGACCAATTCGATCGGACCGATCGGACCGATCGGACCGATCGATTCCGCGGGCGCCGGACTGATCGCTGCCGAGCGTTCGATCGTCGACGGTCATCCGTACCATCCGTGCTGCCGCAGCAGGCCCGGCTTCTCCGTCGCGGACCAGCTCGCCTACGCGCCGGAGCACGGTGCCGACGTCGAGTTGGAGCTGATCGCTGTGCCGGAGCAGGACGCTCTGCTGGTCGGGGCCTGGCCCGAAGCCCTGCGCGATCGCCCCTCCGGCACGCTGCTGCTTCCGGCCCACCCGTGGCAGGCCAGGACGGTGCTGCACCCGCTCGGCTTCGCCCCGAGCGGTCGCCGCCTGACCGCCGCGCCGCTGATGTCGGTGCGCACCCTCGCGCCGCTCGCCGCAGGCCCGCACCTCAAGACCTCGCTGTCACTGCGCATGACCTCCTCGATCCGCGACATCTCCGGCGGGTCGGTACGCAACGCGCTCGCCGTGTCCGGTCTGCTCGACGCCGTGGTCGGCCGACTCGGCGGCAGCCTGCGGATCACCCGCAACCTGGCGTCCTGCGCCGCTCTGCTGGACGCCGAGCCCGCCCCCGAGCTGGCGGTGATCGTCCGTCAGTCCCCGGCTGAAGGCCTGCGCGACGGCGAGCGGGTGCTGCCGCTGGCCGCGTTGGCGGAGCGTCCGCCGGCGGACGTCGATCCGGCCGAGTGGCTGGCCGCCTTCGCCCGGCTCACCTGGCCCGCGCTGCTCCGCCTGCTGGACTGGGGCGTCGCCCTTGAGGCGCACGGCCAGAACCTGCTCGTGGTGCTGGACCGGTCCGACCGGCCACGGCGTCTGGTCTACCGGGACCTCGCCGACATCCGGGTCAGCCCGGCCCGCCTCGCCCGCGCCGGGATCGACCACCCGCCCGTCACCGGGCACGTGGTCAGCGACGATCCGGTGGAGCTGCGGCGCAAGCTGTTCGGCTCACTGGTCGGCGGGGCCTTCGGCGGCCTGGTGTCCGGCTTCGGGGGCGGAGACCGGTCGGTGGAGGCCCGGCTCTGGCACACGGTCGCCGCCGAGGCACGGGCAGCCGCGACGCAGGTACTGCACGACCCCGCCGACCGCCGCGCCCTGCTGCACGAGCCACTGCCGCTCAAGGCACTCACGCTGATGCGGCTCGACGGGGCGACCCCGGGCGACCGATGGACCACCGCGGACAACCCGCTCGCCCCCTCCGGTGGACAGCCGCAGAGCTGGTAAGGCTACCCTTGCCTCCGTGAGCATGTGTACGACCGCGTCCAGGGAGCTGACTGAGCCCCTCGCCGGCACCGCGCCCCGGGCCACCACCTGGCTGCTGATCGAGCAGTCGGGCCCGTGGGGACCCCGCGCGCTCACCGAGAGCCACTTCCACCCGGAGCTCGGCCACGAGCTGCTGCAGTTGACGAAGGGCACCGGCGTCGAGATCGCCCTGATCCGCCGCCCGGGACGCCACGCGGACTGCCCGCCGTCCAAGGCCCACACGGTTTTCCTCGCCCACACCGCCCCCGGTGGCTCCTGGGTCCGCGAGGCGAACCTGGACGACCCGCACGTGCTGCGCGCGCTCGACTTCGCCGCGGTGGGCGCGGGCGAGCACGGCGGTTTCGGCACCGCGTACGAGGGCGACCCGCTCGCTCTCGTCTGCACCAACGGCCGCCGTGACCGCTGCTGCGCCCTCCTCGGCCGCCCGCTCGCGGCGGAGCTGGCCGCCTCCGGCCACGCGCAGGTCTGGGAGGTCACCCACCTGGGCGGCCACCGCTTCTCCCCCACCATGCTGGTGCTGCCCTACGGCTACACCTACGGCCGCCTCTCCACTCACACCGCCAAGGAGGTGCTGGAGGCGACCCGCTCCGGCTCGGTCGTCGCGGAGTGGTGCCGCGGCCGTTCCTTCTGGGAACGCCCGGGCCAGGCAGCGGAGCTGACTGTTCGTCAGAACTACGGCGTGGAGGACGCGGACGCGCTGACGGTCGTTCAGCAGCCGGTCTCCGACGGCACGACGAAGGACGCAGACCTGGACGCCTGGACCGTCCGCGTCAGCCACACCGACGGCCGCGCCTGGGACGCTCTCGTCCACCGCGTGGCCTCCGAGCCGGCCCGGCCGGAGAGCTGCCTGAAGGCCCCGACGAACCCCGACCGCTACGACGTGGTCAACCTCACACCTGTGCGCTGACCGGTAGTTGCACCTTCAGGGGCGCGAGGCTCTGCTTGATCAACTGCGCGCGCGAACAACCATCGTGCGCGAATGGCCCTGGACGCTCGGTGCTCTACCTGCGTGGGTGGCTCGGCGCGCCCAGGCGGCGGAGCCGCGCATCAGCAGAGCCCCGCGCCCCCCAGGTAGTGCAACCGACTCCCTCGTGGAACAGCCTCACGCCGTCGCGCGGTAGCGGTGTTCCGGGCGGCCCGTCGTGCCGTAGCGCAGCTCCAGGCGGGCCTGGCCCTCCTTGACCAGGTACGACAGGTACCGCTGCGCCGTCGCCCGGGACACCCCGGTCAGCTCCGCGACCTCCGCCGCGGAAAGGTCGCGGCGCGCGGTCCGCATCGCGTCGCGGACCAGCGCGAGGGTCGGCGCGGAATGGCCCTTGGCCGGGACCGAAGGGAGCGGTGCCGAACGGCCGACGCTGAAGAGGGCGTCCACGTCCGCCTGGTCCGTCTCACCGGCGTCGCCCAGCGCGGCCATCCGCTGCCGCAGCTCGGCATACGCCCCCAGCCGCTGCTCGAGCGCGGCGAAGCCGAACGGCTTGACCAGGTAGCCGACCGCGCCGAGCTGCATTGCCTCACGCACCGAGCTGACGTCGCGAGCCGCCGTGATCATGATCGCGTCCGGACGCCCGTACCCCGCGTCCGCCTCAGCCCCCTCCGCCCCGAGGTCCCCGAGGTCCCCCGTGCGCGCCATGCCCGCGGCGCCCCCGACGCCCGCCACGCCCGCGACACCCGCCGCCGCAGCAGGAGCCGCCGTCGCCGCCAGGCGGCGCAGCACGTCGAGACCGGTGCCGTCCGGCAGGTAGACGTCGAGCAGCAGCAGGTCCGGGCGCAGGCCGCGGACCGCGTCCAGCGCCGCCGCGACCGTGGCGACCTGGCCGACCACCTCGAAGCCCGGCACCTTGGCGACATATGCGGCGTGGATGCCGCTCACCCGGAAGTCGTCGTCAACGACGAGGGTTCTGATCACCAGCGCTTCCCTCCTCCGTCGAGCGGGTCGAACGCGAGCACCGGCGGTGCCGCGGTGAAGACGGCCCCGAGTGGGGCCGGGTCGTTGTCGGGCAACGGCAGCACGACGGTGAAGACCGCGCCCGGACCGTGGCTCACGTCGATCGTCCCACCATGCCGGGTGACCAGGCGATGCACCATCGCCAGGCCGAGGCCGCGTCGGGCGGTGCCCCGGTCGGGGCGGGTCGAGAAGCCGTCCTCGAAGATGTGCGCCACGGCCTCCTCCGGCACACCGGGACCGGAGTCGGCGACCCGGACCTTGATCGCCTTCTCCGTCTCCGCGATCAGCAGCCGGACCTCTGCCGGGTGGCTGGCAGCCGTCGCGTCGACCGCGTTGTCGAGCAGGTTGCCGACGACCGTCAGCAGTCGGCGCAGATGGCCGGGCTCGGCGCCCAGCTTGGAGGCCGGGTCGAGGACGATCTCGACGCCGCGTTCGGCGGCGACCGTGCACTTGGCCACGAGCAGGCCGACCATCAGCGAGTTGCCGATCCGCTCGCGCACCTCCTCGGCCCGGGAGCGGTCGGCCGAGGCCAGCTCGACGGCGTAGTCGAGCGCCTCCTGCTGCTCGCCGAGCTCCAGCAGCCCGGCGAGGGTGTGCATCCGGTTGGCGAACTCGTGCTGCTGGGCGCGGAGCGCGTCGGTCAGGCCGCGGACCGAGTCGAGCTCGCGCAGCATGCCGACTAGCTCCGTGCGGTCCCGGACCGTCACCACCGCGCCGAGCGCGCGGCCGTGCAGCACCACCGGCATCCGATTGACGGCCAGGCAGTGGCTGTCGGTGAGGACGTGGATCTCGTCCGGCCCGAGGTCCCCGGCCAGCGCCCGGCGCAGTCTGCCGTCGGGCAGCAGGTCCTCCAGCCGCGAACCCAGGGCGGTGCCGAGGCCCAGCAGCCGTCGGGCCTCGTCGTTGACGACGCTGACCCGCCCGCTCGGGTCGAAGGCGAGCACGCCCTCGCGGATGCCGTGCAGCATCGCCTCCCGGTCCTGGAGCAGCCCGGCGATCTCCTCCAGCTCCAGCCCGAAGGTGCTGCGCTTGAGTCGCCAGGCCAGGACGTAGGAGGCCAGCACGCCGACGCCCAGCGCGGCACCGATGTAGAGGGCGAAGATCGAGAGCTCACCGATCAGCTGCTTGACGACCTGGTTGTCGGCGATGCCGACGGAGACCTCGCCGATGATGTGGCGGCCGGTGCTGTCCTTGAGGGGCACGCGCGCGTTGGCGGACCGGCCGGTGGAACCGGGGTCGATCCGGAAGTGGGTCTGCCCGTCCAGAGCGACGATGGGCTCGGTGACCCGCTGCCCGATCAGCGACGGGAACGGGTGCGAGTGGCGCACGCCCCTGCTGTCGATCACGACGACGAAGCTGGCGCCGGAGGCGAGCGCGATCCGCTGGGCGACCTGCTGGACCACACCGCCCGGTCCCCCGTGCGGGTCGCCCGCGGTCATCGCCGCCACGATCTGCGGATCCGTGGCTGCGATGTCGGCGATCGACGCGGCCCGATGCTCGCTCAGTGAGTCGATCTCGTCACGCTGCGCGAAGCCCAGCAGCACGAAACCGATCACGCTGGTCACGGCCAGGATCAGCAACGAGCCCACCAGGATGCGGGTGGAGAGCCTGCGTCGTGAGAACAAGTCGGCCTCCACCGGGTGATCCAGGGGCGAAAGCCCCGTTGCCACGCCCGCGTCCCGGCGATTGTGCCTGGTGAGGACGGCTTTGCCTACCCCTGTCTCGCTGCGCAGAATGAGCAGAACGCCAAGAAATGCGGGAAATGGCGAAGAACCCTCCCACGCCCCGCCCGAGGACTACGCTGGTAATCAGCCCCCGGGCGCGCCTCCCCCGTCGCGCCCGGGGGTCCTGTGTTTTCTCACCCGGGCCACCCCCGCTACGCCGCTCCCGCGCCGGTGAGCGCGCGCACCTCCAGCTCGGCGTAGGCGTCGGGGTCGGCATGCCTCCGCGAGGTGACCGTGCCGAGCCAGCCGAAGAGGAAGCCGCACGGCACCGAGACCAGGCCGGGGTTCTGCAGCGGGAACCAGTCGAAGTGCGCGGTGGGGAAGATCGCCGCCGCGTTACCCGAGACCACCGGCGAGATGACCACCAGCGCCAGGCACGGGATCAGCCCGCCGTAGATCGCCCAGGTCGCGCCGCGCGTGGTGAACCGGTGCCAGAAGAGGTTGAAGATCAGCGCCGGCAGGTTGGCCGAGGCGGCGACCGCGAAGGCGATGCCGACCAGCACCGCCACGTTCAGCTTCTGTGCGTACAGGCTGAGGACGATGGCGAGCGCGCCGATCACGACGGCGGCGATCCGGGCGACGACGACCTCCTGGTGCTCGCTCGGCTGTGGCTCCCCGGGGTGACGGAAGGCGCGCGCCCACAGGTCATGGGCGAAGGACGTCGAGGACGCCAGGGTCAGCCCGGCGACCACCGCGAGGATCGTCGCGAAGGCGACGGCCGAGGTCAGCGCGAGGAGAACCGTTCCTCCCATGGCGCCGGCCAGCTGCGGCACCGCCGTGTTCCCGGCGGCGTTCGCGGCGCGCAGCGCGGGACCACCGATCACCGCGGCAGCGCCGAGGCCGAGCACGATGGTCATCAGGTAGAAGCTGCCGACCAGGCCGATCGCCCAGATCGCCGAGCGCCTGGCGGCGCGTGCCGTCGGGACCGTGTAGAACCGGGCCAGGATGTGCGGCAGCCCGCCCGTGCCCAGGACCAGGGCCAGGCCGAGACTGATGAAGTCGAGCTGGTCGGTGAGGCTGTGCCCGAAGTGCAGCCCCGGCAGGAGGTACGCGCTGCCCTGGCCGCTGTCGTGCGCGGCGGAGCGCATCAGCGTACCGAGGTCGCCGTGGAAGCGGACCAGCACCAGCACCGTCAGCAGAAGCGTTCCGCCAAGCAGCAGCACACACTTGACGATCTGGATCCAGGTGGTGGCCTTCATCCCGCCGACGGTCACGTAGACCACCATCAGGACCCCGATCCCGACGATCGACCAGTCCCGGGACGCCGCGGAGTGCAGGTGCAGCAGCAGCGCGACCAGGCTGCCCGCCCCGACCATCTGTCCGAGCAGGTAGAAGAGCGAGACCACGATCGACGAGATCCCCGCCGCCGCCCGGACCGGCCGCTGCCGCATCCGCAGCGAGAGCACGTCCGCCAGCGTGTACCGGCCGCAGTTCCGGACCAGCTCGGCCACCAGCATCAGCACCAGGAGCCAGCCGACCAGGAACCCGATCGTGTAGAGCAGGCCGTCGTAGCCGTAGAGCGCGATCAGGCCGGTCACGCCGAGGAAGGAGGCCGCCGACATGTAGTCACCGCTGATGGCGAAACCGTTCTGCAGAGGGCTGAACTCCCGTCCCCCGGCGTAGAAGTCCTCCGCGGCGCGGCTGCGGCGACCGGCCCAGAGGGTGATGCCCAACGTCACCAGGACGACGAGCACGAAGAGGCCTGCGGCCATGGTCAATCCCCCTTCGGAGGACGCGCGCACGCCGTGGGGGCGATAGACCCGGTGGGCGGCGTCACCGGAGTCGGTCCTGGGTCTCCCAGCGGAGGCCGAGCGCGGCACGATCACGGTGGTTGCGGGCGTGCCGGGCGTAGAGCCAGGTGAGCAGGAAGGTGCTGACGAACTGGAGCAGGCCCAGCAACCAGGCGGTGTTGAGCGGCCCGGCGATCGGACGCGCCATCAGCTGCGGTGCGGTGACGGCCAGCACGACGTAGAGCAGGTACCAGAGCAGGAACGCGAGCGTCGCGGGGAAGACGAAGCGGCGGTACCGGGTGCGGATCGCCCGGAACTCGGCGCTGTCGTGGGCCGCGCGGTAGACGGCGGCGGCCTCGGCCCGGCCCGGAACGTCCCCCTCGGCAGGCTCGGCGAGGGCGACGGGCTCGACGGGTTCGACGGGTTCGGCCCAGGCAGCACGTTCGGCGCGGGCGTCGTGCGCCTGCCGCGCCTGCTGCTTCCCCCGGGCCTCGGGCGTCGCCGCCCACCAGTCGAAACCTCCCCCGCGGTGCTCCGGCTCGGACTCGTCCGGCGGCTCCTCGGGAGGGACGGGCTCCTCGGGAGGGGCGGGCTCCTGCGCGAGGTCAGGCGGGACGCGCTCGGCGTCATCAGTGGAGGCAGCCGGATCGGCGCGATCGGCTTGTGCGGCCGACTCACGTTCGGCCAGTTCTTGAGGACTCACGCCACAAGAATGGGCAGCCGAACGCGGTTGCGTGGTCCGGTGTACGGACGTTCACCCCATCAGGTGATGAAGCCCGTGTTCGTATGCGTAACCCACCGCCTGGGCCCGGTCGCGCACGCCGGTCTTGGCGAAGAGGTTGTTGATATGGGTCTTCACCGTCGCCATGCTGACGAACAGTCGGGCCGCGATCTCGGCGTTGGAGAGCCCGGCCGCGATCAGTCCCAGGACCTCCGCCTCACGCGCCGTCAGCCCGTCGGGGAGCGAGGCCGGTTGGGTGCCGCGCTGAGTCTGCGGCTGTGTTGACGCTGCGTCATGAGCGGACGCCGGGCCCGTCGTCGACGAACCCGTCGTCGGCGAACCCGTCGTCGGCGGGCCCATGGGGGCGGCAGTCGCAGCGTCGTCCGGTGTGGAGAGCCGCTCCAGCAGCCGCGCCTGGATCTGCGGCGAGAGACCCGCCGCCCCCGAGCGGACGTCCTTGATCGCGCGGGCGATCTCCTCGCTGCCCGCGTCCTTCGTCAGATAGCCCCGCGCACCCGCCTGGAGAGCCGGGAAGAGCGAGTCGTCGTCCGCGTACGTGGTCAGCACGATCACCGCGGTCTGCGGGTGCTCGGCCCGGATCCGGCGGGTGGCCTCGACCCCGTCCATCCGCGGCATCCGCAGGTCCATCAGCACGACCTCGGGGGTGTGCTCCGCCACCAGGGCGACCGCCTCCTCGCCGTCGGCCGCCGCTGCCACGACGTCGATCCCGGGCAGCAACCCCAGCAGCATGACGATGCCCTCGCGCACGACCTGTTGGTCGTCCACGACCACGACCCTGACCGGCTGACTCTCCATCTGCCCCATCGTAAACGGACCGTGTGAACGAATCGCGTGAACAGCCGCTGAAGGCAGCGGTCAGCACGGAACCCGCAGCAGGACCCGGAACCCGCCCGGAACAGGCCCTGCCTCCAGCTCCCCGCCCAGCAGTTCCGCGCGTTCGCGCATGCCCAGCAGCCCCAGCCCGCTGCCGGACCCCGCCAGCTCCGACGCAAGCTCGGAGCTCATCACCCCGTCGACCGTCCCACCGGCCGCGAACTCCCCGCGCCCCGGACGGCGCAGGTTCACCACCTCGAGTTCGACCATATCCTCCAGGTACGACAACCGGACCGAGCAGCGTGAACCGGGCGCGTGCTTCCGCACGTTGGTCAGCGCCTCCTGCGCGGTGCGCCGCACGGCGACGCCGGCCTCGGCGGTGAGCGGTCGCGGCGTGCCGACCACCTCCAGCTGGGCGGACTCCTCCTTGGTCAGCTTGGCCAGGAACTCGCCCACGGGGGTGAACTCACCGCGCAGCGCGGAGAGCGAGGCCCGGGTCTCCAGCAGGCCGTCCTGGGCCATCCGCCGTGCGGCGACGATCCGTTCACGCACCTGGTCGCGCTCCGCGCCGCTGTCCAGCATCAGCCGTGCCGCCTCCAGGTGCACCAGCTGGGCTGAGAGACTGTGTGCCAGCACGTCGTGGATCTCGCGGGCGATCCTGCTCCGTTCGGCCAGTGCCGCCGACTCCGCCTCGACGGTGCGCAGCGCGCGCTCCTGGGCGAGCGTGCGCTGGGTCTGCGCCCGGGCCTCCCAGTCCTGCCGGGTGACGTAACCGAGCACGCCGAGGCCGAAGACGGTGATCAGGTTGCCCCAGCTCGAGTACCCGAGAGGGGCGACCACGACGAAGATCGACCCGCCCAGGATCACGATCGGCGCGGCGAAGATCAACGGCAGCTGCTGCACCGACCGGATCGCGATGATGCACATCGTCACCAGCCCCAGAACGGGCGCCCCGTCGACGGAGAGGACGATCGCCTGTGCCAAGGTGACGGCGAGACAGATCAGCGTCCCCGCCGCGTTCCTGCGCTTGGCGAACTGGACCGCGCCCCAGAAGCCCAGGCCACCGGCCAGTATCACCAGGACGATGGTGACGACCCTGGCGGCCGTCATCGGCTCGACCGGGTTCCGGAAGGTGAACCAGAGCGCGAACCCGAAACCCAGGAGGCGCGCGCCGACCCCCACTGTGCGGCGACCCGTGGCGAGGCCCTCGCGGGAGATCGCCTCCCGTGAGGGCCAGTCGGTCCAGCTTTCCACGTCAGGTGTCCTGTTCTCCGTGGCGTCGGCGGTCCGGGCTCGGGGAGTCCGGGCCTCGACGGTCCGGCCGTCGGCGGTCCGGGCGTCGAGGGGCCGGGCCTTGGACGTCCGGACTGCGGACGCCCACCGGGATCCCCAGGCCCGTGCCGCGACCGGGGCGGTCACAGCGCCGCGACGGGGCTACCGTACGCCGCGCCGAACTCCCGGGACCGCCAGGTCACCACCATGCCACGGACCAGCAGCAGCGCAGCCAGCGACAGCAGGATCCCGGCCTGTCCCTGCGAGACGCCGAACGCGGCGGCCCCGGCGAAGAGGGCGATCCGGACGACCACCATGCCGATCCAGGCGAAGAAGCTGGCCTTGGTGCCCTTGGCCCAGATCGACCCGTCGGCGTCGCGCCAGATCCGGGTGGTGAAGCCCCAGGCGGCGCCCATACCGATCTCCAGCACCACGCCGACGATCAGGAAGCCCGCCGACAGCGCCCGGTGGTGGGGGTCGAGCAGGTGCGGGTCCCGCAGGGCCATGTAGGCCAGGACGGCCGGGATGATCAGCAGCTTGCGCGGGTTGCTGTTCACCAGCCGGGGCTGGAACTGGCGGAACAGCACGAAGCCGACCACCGCGATGATCACGACAACGTTCGCAAGGGCGGGCATCTCACGTCTCCTGTCCGGCGGCTGCGGGTGGGTCCCGCTGACACCTCCGAAACTACGGATCACCGGGCCGTCGGACCTCGGCGCAGGGATGGAGACGGGGGTGGAGAAGCGGCGTCGGCCGCCTCTCCACCCCCGGGTGGACGTGGGATCGCGTCCCCACCCGCTCCTGCTCAGACGTCGATGCGGGAGCGGTCCAGCAGCGCGGCGGAGTCGACGATGAACTCCTTGCGGGGCGCGACGTCGTTGCCCATGAGCAGGTCGAAGGTCTTCTCCGCCGCGTCCAGGTCGCCGAGGTTGATCCGGCGCAGGATGCGGTGGCGCGGGTCCATGGTCGTCTCGGCCAGCTGGTCGGCGTCCATCTCGCCCAGACCCTTGTAGCGCTGGATCGGCTCCTTCCAGCGCTGACCCTTGCGCTGCAGCTCCAGCGAGGTGTTCCGCAGCTCGTTGTCGGAGTACGTGTAGACGTACTTCTCCTGGCCCTTGCGCGGGTTGATCAGTTCGAGCCGGTGCAGCGGCGGCACCGCCGCGAACACCCGCCCGGCCTCGACCATCGGCCGCATGTAACGGTGCATCAGGGTGAGCAGCAGCGTGCGGATGTGCGAGCCGTCGACGTCGGCGTCGGCCATCATGATGACCTTGCCGTAGCGCGCCTGGTCGATGTCGAAGGTGCGGCCCGAGCCGGCCCCTATGACCTGGATGATCGCCGCACACTCGGCGTTCTTGAGCATGTCGGAGACGGACGCCTTCTGCACGTTCAGGATCTTGCCGCGGATCGGCAGCAGCGCCTGGAACTCCGAGTTCCGGGCGACCTTCGCGGTGCCGAGCGCCGAGTCCCCCTCGACGATGAACAGCTCGCTGCGGTCCACGTCGTCGCTGCGGCAGTCCGCCAGCTTGGCGGGCAGCGACGAGGTCTCCAGCGCCGTCTTCCGGCGCTGCGCGTCCTTGTGCTGACGCGCCGCCACACGCGTCCGCGCTGCGGCAACGACCTTCTCCATCACCGTGCGGGCCTGGGCCTTGGCGTCCCGCTTGGTGGAGGTCAGGAACTCCTTCAGCTCCTTGGCCACCACGGCG
Organism: Streptacidiphilus sp. MAP5-3; assembly: GCF_041262505.1. Taxonomy (NCBI): domain Bacteria; kingdom Bacillati; phylum Actinomycetota; class Actinomycetes; order Kitasatosporales; family Streptomycetaceae; genus Streptacidiphilus; species Streptacidiphilus sp. MAP5-3. The sequence continues at coordinate 2,061 of NZ_JBGCCL010000013.1, read as the reverse complement.
GCGACGATCCGCTGCGCGGCAGAGGTGCCGAGCACCTCCTTGGTCTGCCCCTCGAACTGCGGCTCCGCCAGCCGCACGGTGACCACGGTGGTCAGGCCCTCGAGGACGTCGTCCTTGACGACGTCGTCCTCGGCGACACGCAGCAGCTTGGCGGCCCGGAGCGCCTCGTTGAACGTCTTGGTGATCGACCGCTCGAACCCGGCCACGTGGGTGCCGCCCTTGGGGGTGGCGATGATGTTCACGAACGAGCGCATGGTGGTGTCGTAACCCGTGCCCCAGCGCAGCGCGATCTCGACGCCGAGCTCGCGCACGACCTCCGTCGGGGTCATGTGGCCCAGGTCGTCCAGGACCGGCACGGTCTCCTTGAACGTACCGTGACCACTCAGCCGCAGCGTGTCACAGACCGGCTTGTCCGGAGCCAGGAACTCGCAGAACTCCGTGATGCCGCCCTCGAAGTGGAACACCTGCTCGTCGACCGGCGCACCGTCGACCGCCCGGTCGTCCCGGACCACGATGGTCAGCCCGGGCACCAGGAAGGCCGTCTGCCGCGCCCGGCTGTACAGGTTCTCCAGCGAGAGCTTGGCGTCCTTGAGGAAGATCTGCCGGTCCGCCCAGTAGCGGATCCGCGTGCCGGTGCGACCGCGCGGCACCTTCTTGGCCTTGGTCAGACCGTTGGCCGGGGTGAAGTCGACGTCGGGGCCGTCGCCCTTGAACTCGCCCGGGGTGCCCCGCCGGAAGCTGATCGCATGGGTGTGGCCACCGCGGTCCACCTCGACGTCCAGGCGCGCCGACAGCGCGTTCACCACGGAGGCGCCGACGCCGTGCAGACCACCGGAGGCGGCGTACGAGCCGCCGCCGAACTTGCCGCCGGCATGCAGCTTGGTCATCACGACCTCGACGCCGGACAGCCCCGTCTTGGGCTCGATGTCGACCGGGATGCCTCGACCATTGTCACGGACCTCGACCGAACCGTCGGCGTGCAGCAGCACCTCGATCCGGTCACAGACACCGGCCAGCGCCTCGTCGACCGAGTTGTCGATGATCTCCCACAGGCAGTGCATCAGGCCCCGGCTGTCGGTCGACCCGATGTACATGCCGGGGCGCTTCCGGACCGCCTCCAGGCCCTCGAGAACGAGGAGGTGCCGCGCGGTGTAGTTGGACCCGTCCTTCTGAGCGCTGGCGGGCACGGTGGGTTCGGCGGTCACGCGCGTGGTGCTCCTCTACTCTGCGTCTTCTTTTTTCGACTTCTGCTGGCTGCGAACAAAGACACATTCCCTGGCTTCCACCGGGTGTGCCAAGGCACCATGGCAACAATGCTGCCGGAGTGCAGGCTACCGGTGCGTGGGCTGGGGCTATTGCGTCCCACTCGTCGTGGCTTATGCTACGCGCACCTCGCACGAGCGTTCGATAACACGTTCGAGTGAAGCAAAGGTCACTGACGGCGGCAGGCATGAACCGTTCGCGCTCCGGGCACGTCCTCCACTACAACAACGCAACACGAGACAGCATCACCACCGACGACCGCCGTCTCCACCCGCCAAGCCCCGGAACCACCGCTCGCGAAAAAGAAAGACCGAGCGGGAACGAATCCAGACTGGTTGGATGTTGACCCTGGTAAGACAGCTCGTCGAGCTAGAGAAGAGGCGACGTGACTACTAACGTTCTCACCCCCGTGACCCCGCTGACCGCTGCCGACCGCTGCGACCGCTGCGGCGCCCAGGCGTACCTCCGGGTCGTGCTGGCATCCGGCGGCGAGCTGCTCTTCTGCGCTCACCACGGCCGTAAGTTCGAGCCGGAGCTGAAGAAGATCGCCGCTGAGATACAGGACGAGAGCGGTCGCCTCACGTCCACCCCGGCGACTGCAGGAGCCGACGAGCACTGAGGTGATCCCGGTCACCTGACGACGAGCTGAACAGAGCTGTCCGAAACAGTGGGGGGGGGGGCCCCCGCCCCCCCCCCCCCGGGGGGGGGGCCCCCCAAACCCCCCCCCCCCCCCCGGGGCAGTGGCGGGCCCCACCCCCCCCCCCCCCCCCACACCCCCGCGGGCGGGGGTGACAACCA